>JAEURV010000066.1 GCA_016788465.1 Nitrospira sp.
AACGATGGCACAGACACTTACCGGTGAACAAAAAGCGGCGATTCTGCTTCGTGCGATCGGAGAAGAAGCGGCTGCGCAAGTCATGAAGCAACTGGATCCGAAGGAGATCAAGAAGTTGGGCAGCTTTATGAGCGGGACAGCCCAAATTTCACGGGAGGACGAAGAAACCGTCATTTCTGATTTTCAGGCGGCAAGCGCGACCGGCGGGGTTCAATTTCAAGGACGAGAGTTCATCAAAACCGTGCTGACGAAGGCATTGGGGCCGGACAAAGCAGCGCGGATCATTGAGTCCATGACGCAGAAAAACTATCCGGGGATCGAGGCGTTGAAGTGGGTCGACGTGAAAACGCTTACACAAATGTTGAAGATAGAACATGCCCAGACGGTTGCCGTCATTCTTGCGCATCTGGAGAGCGACCAGGCAGGCCAAGTCCTGGCCTCGCTTCCCGAGGATATGCGGGGAGATGTGGCGCTTCGGCTTGCCACAATGGAAGAAGTTCAGCCGGATGTGCTGGAGGAGCTGAGCGATACGTTGCAAGAAACATTGCTGGCAGGAAAAGGGGTCGGCGCTCATAGCGTCGGAGGGGCTGAAGTGATTGCCAATATTCTGATGCGAATGGATAAAACGAATGAAGGCGGCATCATGGCCCGCATCACGGAGAAAAGTCAGACGCTTGCCGATAACATTCGAGCGCTCATGTTCGTGTTCGACGATATGGTGAAAGTCGATGATCGTGGAATTCAGGAGCTCATGAAGGAAATCAGCAAGGAAGATTTGCCTGTGGCTCTGCGCGGAGCGAATCCTGACGTGAAGGACAAGTTCTTTAAGAATATGTCGAGTCGTGCTGCAGAAATGCTGAAGGATGATATGGAAGCCAGAGGGCCGGTCAAAGTGTCAGATGTCGAGAAAGCACAGCAAAACATCCTCAAGGTGTGTCGAAAGCTGGAAGACGAGGGTCGCATCGTCATCGCCGGTGTGGGAGAGGAGATGCTCTAGTGGCGTCGGCTATGACGGAGGCGACCACTCACAGACGAGGGCTCTCTCGGGTCCAGGGTACCGTCCTCGTCGTGGATGATGAGGAAACAATTCGGAATCTCTTTCTGGAACTATTCAGGTCTGAAGGAATCGGTGTCCGTGTTGCCAGTTCCGGACGGGACGCGGTGGCGATGGTCAAGCAGATCGCACCGACTCTGTTGATTGTCGATGTATTGCTGCCGGATGGAGACGGCATTGCAGTTCTAGAAGAAGTACAGAAAATCGACAATCGAATCATCGGAGCGGTGATGACTGGTTCGGCGACCGTCGAGCTTGCGGTCCGGGCGATGAAAGCGGGGGCTCTTGAATTCTTCTTGAAGCCGTTTCAGCCCGCGGGACTCATTGCCGCAGTCCGTCGTTTGTTGGGGATTCATCGTGCGCGGGCGGAGAATTCGGTCGTCAAGCATGCGATCGTGCAATCCGGGGCCGTTCGACTACAGAATTTGCCTTTTCACACGTTTGAGGAGGGAGGGATATCTCGAAGAGATGACGGGCCGGAGGAATACGAACGTGGGGTGGCGGACGGACGACGGGAATTGGAGGCTCAACGGCAGCAGGACCTGACGGTGCTGATCAACGCCGCCCAACAGTTTGATATGGCAAGAAAGACGGTGCGGCAGACGATGGAGGAGGACGTCATCAGATTGGCATTTCAAGTGGCTTCCAAGATCCTTCATGAATCAGCCGAGTCCTGCCGGGAGCAGATCATTGTCCAGGCCAAGGCCGGGATCAATATGCTTCGAGAGGCGGAGAGTGTGGTGATCCAGGCACATCCATTGGATGCCGGGGTCTTAGAGACGGCCAAGGCCGAGTTGTCAGCCGAACGGGAGAATTCCCTAGTCATCAGCGTGGAAGCGGTTCCATCACTTCCACGGGGAAGTTGCCTCCTGCACACCAGTACGCGATTGGTCGATGCCTCCCTTGAGACGCAGCTGGCCCGTTTGGGGCGTGCTGCGCAGAATAGGGTGCAGTGTGAGTCTTAGTCATTTCCTTGAGCATGTCGAACCTATCGAGATATCCGGGCGGGTGGCCCAGGCCGTTGGTATGGTGGTCGAAGGCTATGGCCCGATGACGACCGTCGGCGAGCTTTGTCATATCACGAGGGAGGGTGGAGAAGTTCCGATCATGGCGGAGGTGGTCGGATTTCGAGGGGATCGTGTGTTGTTGATGCCGCTCGGAGAAATGCGTGGAATCGGACCAGCCAGCCGCATCACCATGACAGGTCAGGTGGCGAGTCTTGCGGTCGGGCCAGGCTTGTTGGGGCGGATTCTGGATGGATGCGGGAATCCGATCGACGGGAAGGGAACACCGAAGACGAGTCATTGCTATCCGTTGCACGCGGACGCGCCGAACCCGCTCCAACGCACTCGTATCCAAGATCCCCTTGATCTCGGTGTTCGAGCGATCAATGGATTTCTGACTTGTGGACGCGGACAAAAGATGGGGATTTTTTCAGGTTCAGGGGTTGGAAAGAGTGTATTGCTTGGGATGATCAGTCGCTATACCAAAGCGGATGTCAACGTCATTGCCCTCATCGGAGAACGAGGGCGAGAGGTGAATGAGTTTCTTGAGCGTGATCTGGGGGCAGAGGCACTCGCACGAACCGTTGTGGTCGTCGCCACGTCCGACCAGGCCCCTCTGATCCGTCTACGGGCCGCCTTGGTGGCTACGACGATTGCCGAGTATTTTCGTGATGCAGGACAACAGGTGCTCCTGTTGATGGATTCCCTCACACGCCTCGCGTATAGCCAAAGAGAGGTCGGATTGGCCATCGGGGAGCCGCCGACGACCAAAGGGTATACGCCCTCGGTATTCGCACTGCTGCCGAAACTCTTAGAACGTGTGGGAACGGGGCCTGGACAGGGGACCATTACCGGCCTGTATACCGTGTTGGTGGACGGTGATGATCTGAGTGATCCCATTGCCGATACGGCCCGCTCGATTCTGGACGGCCATATTGTGCTGTCCCGTGCGTTGGCCGCGCGCAACCATTTCCCGGCCATTGACCTGCTTCAGAGCACGAGCCGAGTCATGCGGGATATTGTCGGGAGGACGCACCATGATGCCGCCAGGCAGGTGCTTGAACTGGTCGCTCGGTATCGGCAGTCCGAAGATCTCGTATTGTTGGGCGCCTACAAGGCCGGGATGAATGCGGTGCTCGACAAAGCCGTTCAAGCCCAAGACTCGATCAACGGATACCTCCGACAGGCGATCGACCAGCCGGCGAGTTTTGCGTCATCGGTACAAGAACTTGAGGCACTCGCTCGGCAGGCGGCATGAGTCTTGACTCAATCCGAAAGGTCCGTGTGCAGACCGTCGAGTCACTGATGATGGAATTATCACATATCGCACAAACGCTGACACAGAGTGAAGAGCAATATCGCACCATGGAAAGTCAGATTCGGGCCGACGCCGAGGTGTATGCTCAACAGGCCACACATGGCCTCACGATCGAGGATTTGTTGGAATGGCAGGGGCGAATGGCTGCTCAGCGGTCTGCGCTGCAGCAACTCCGTGTCACGATCGATCATGCGACGAGTGTGTGGCAGCAGACAAAGGAGCGGCTTGTTGGAGCCAAGCAGGAGTGTACGATTCTTGAGAGAGTGGCTGAGCAGCGTCAGGCTGCAATCCAGGCGACGATCGCCAGACGAGAACAGCAAGCGGCAGACGAGGCGGCACATCGTCAGGTCTCTATTCGAGGTCGAGGCGACTCATGAAGGAGCGCATCAGACCGATGAAGTCTTCTCCGTTCACCCGCAGGACCTATTGGCCGTGGTGTATACCAGGGCCGAGGATGAATCGGCGGACGTCTCTCTGGACGATGGTCTGGGGATTGGTCGTCTCCACCATCCTCTTTTGGGTCATGGTTCAGTTAGGACAAGCCTCGTCAGATCCCAAGCCCAAGGCCTCGCCGGCACAACATTCTTCCAAACAAGAAGGACAAGCCTCTGCTTCAGGGGGACCGGCTCTGGAATCTGAAGGCAAAGATGGTGCAACGGTTTCGGTTCGGTCGACGGTTCAGGGGCCGGCGATTGAGATGCCCCGTGAAGTGCTCGAGATGTTGGACCAACGAAAGCGTGACCTTGATCGACGAGAAGAGGTCCTCCGTCAGAATGAAGAGCGGCTCATGATCGTGAGGAGTCAGGTTGAAGAGCTGCTTGAGCAGAATGAGGCTTTGGAGAAACGAATCCAGAGTGCACGGGCCAAAGAGGAACGGCCTGCGGCTCAACCGGCAAAAATTCAGGCGGACAAAGATCGTGCTGCACAAGAACAACGGACGCAGCTGGCAAAAATTTTTGAATCGATGCCGTCGGAAGATGCGGCGGCGCGTCTTGAGCAGTTGCCGGACAGAAAGGCGATTGAAATTCTCCGGATGGTCAAGTCTAAGACCGCAGGGGCGATCCTTTCTCAGGTGAAGGCAGACCGAGCCGCCAAACTCACCGAACAGCTGCTGGGACAAACACCATAGCCCATCGTACTCACGAGTGGTTCTTCGAGAACTCTGAATACCCTGGGGTGACAATACAAGTCGGTCGTCGTTCGTCAAACGCATCGCGGTTCACAATTCGGACGCGTCACGAGACAGCCTGCACAGGCGGTTTTATCCTTCCAGAGGCTCAATACGGAACAGCAGGGTCCGGCCGTGGCTCAGGTACGAGACGGTCGGTACGTTCTAGTCCGATCGGTCTCTCGGTGCGGAAGGCTGGTTCAGTTCTACCTGGTCGTTCGTGCAGCTGGGTCGGCCTGTTCTGTTTAAACTATCAGAGAAGCACTCCAACCCGATCTGCAGCACAGCGAAAGTTCGTTTGGAAAGAACGTTGAAGGGGGCTCCTTCTTATTCCGATCTCTTTTGCCTACCACCTAGTAAAATTTTCCTCGTTCTCTCTCTCTGATCGCGAATTGAGTCACAACTCCTCGATATTTCAGTCCCTTAGAAATCACTAGCTTGGCACGAGGCTTGTAATAAGTCCTGCCGGAATCTTACGAGGACGCGAGTTATGGACTTCATGGTAAACGATCTCCTCTCGGCCACACCAAGCACCGCCGCAGATGGGATTGCGCGGACAACTCGATCTGCTTCTTTCAGCGGTCCTGCCGTTCGGAAGAGCTTTTCTTCTGTGTTGCAGGGGGTTCGTGGCGAAGAGAAGACGGGGAGCGTTCAGGAGGCAGATGGTCCTCGGGGTACTCACAAGGTGGAAGATCGACCGGACTCCAAGCAGAGCAGAGGTCTCAACGCGGCGTCGTCTCAAACGGAACAAGCTGAGTCCACACGGGCTCGCACCTCAGCAGGTGATAAGTTAAACGACGGTCAAAGTCAGATGACGGACAGTGCTCGGGACGAATCTGAATCGGCACTGCCGCAGAGCAACTCCGGATCAGCAGCTGATGGACAGGTGTTTGTGTCGATGGCATCGGCCGCTGCTTTGCCGGTGGGAGCTCAGACGATGGTGGGTGACGTGCCGGAGACGCACGATGGTTCAGTCGCAATAGGTCGCGAAGGTAGTTCATCCCCGGAATCGTCACCGGCACTTGTGGCGACTGATGATTCCGTACGGCAGGTCGAGCACCGATCACTCAAGCAGGGAACAACGGGTTTATCGACTGACTCGCCTGAACAAGCTAAGGATGTATCACTATATCAAAAGGGAACTGAGTCTCAGGGTAAGCAGTCCCATGAGTTAGAGGTCTCCGAGAAGGAGAATGGCGTGAAGGGGACCACAAGCGATTTTATGAACAGTCATGCGACGATCCAAACCTCACCATCCGGTGGAACCGTTTCATCTTCCGATCATCATATTGCTCGTCTTGTTCAAACTCATGACGGGAAGCCGTTGCCGGAGAGTCAATTGGATCGAAACCTGATTCCTCTTGATAAAGGGGAAAATGAGGTTCCTCATCCTGCAAAGGACAATCAGGCGTCCGTTCTTCCGCCGATTCATGAGGATCAGGGAGATGCTGGTCCAAGGACTCAGGGGATCACCCCTCATGATCAACCGATCGTTATTGATCAGAACGCGCCGTCTAGTCAGTCAGGGCATGAGCAGGATGGTCGACAGCAGGGCAATCCTGATGCCAAGTTATTTCAGGGGATGGTTGTCGAGCTTCCATCCATGAATGGGCGGACAACGGAATCCTATGCGGCTGTCGCACAGAGTCAGACTGTTTCTGTGCCAACCGCACCTTCATCAACGGTCATTGTGCCGCCAGCGCAGCCGGCCTTCCCAGTGCCTGATCTGATTCAGCCACCGACGTCTTCCATCCTGCGATCGGTCGTGCTGGATGTGGCTCAACCGGACCTGGGACATGTGAACATCCGCGTTGCCATGATGAATGACTCCGTTCACGCCCACTTCTCGACGGATCGGGTAGAGGTTGGGCAGTTCCTGCTCAACGGGCAGGACAGGCTTCAAACCTCGCTTCAAGCGAATGGATTCGACATGGGACAATTTCGAGTTGACATCGATCGTCAGAATGGTGGGCGATCGTTCCAACAGGGGCTGTTTCAAGAACAGGGACAATCCACACATCAAGGATCCCAGGGAGCCGTAAAGGAGCAGTCTCAAGGCTGGTCGGATGAGATGTACCGTCCTCTCCGGGGACGGCTGAACGTGGTGGCGTAAGATTAAGGGAGACTCCAGATGATCGATGCCGCAGGATTAAGTACGACCGGGACCACGTCCACATCCACATCGGAAAAGACAGGACCTCGTGCACTAGGGCAGGACGACTTTCTCAGGCTGCTGGTCACACAGCTGAAAAACCAAGACCCGTTGAATCCGACGGATAATACTGAGTTTGTCTCGCAGCTTGCACAGTTCAGTCAGCTCGAGCAGAGCGCAAAACAAGCGCAGTTGCTCCAGCAGAGTCTCGATGCGCAAACGGCGTCTTTACAATTCACCCTGCTTCCCATGATCGGCCGCACGGTGACGATTGGTCACCCGTTGGTTCAGTTGGGAGAAGGACCGGCGACTTTCGGGTATTCACTGGAGAAGAATGCCGCCAAAGTTCTCGTGAGTATTCAGAATGCGGAAGGACAAGTCATACGGACTCTTGAGCATCGGGATCGACTGGCCGGACCTCATGCTGCTGAGTGGGACGGGAAGAACCAGGATGGCGTGAAGATGCCCAAGGGCTTGTACCGGTATGTCATTTCCGCAGCAGACGGGGAAGGAAAGTCAGTGAAAGTTGAGGGGCGTGCCACCCTCACGGTGTCCGGTGTTCGTATGGAAGAGGGGCAGGCAAAACTCCTGGTCGGGGATTTGTCGATTGATCCGTCTGAAATTGTTGAGCTGAGATAACAAAGAGGAGGACTGTACCGATGGGAATTCTGTCGTCGCTTTTTACGGGCGTCAGCGGGTTGAACGCAAACGGGAATGCGCTATCGGTGGTGGGAAATAATATCGCCAATCTGAGCACAGTGGGGTTCAAGTCAAGCCGTTCGGTTTTTGCCGACCTGATCAGTTCTTCACTGGGCGGAGCGGGTGGAGCGATTCAGACCGGTCTGGGTGTTGCGCTCAACGGAGTGCAGGGGAACTTCAGTCAAGGTTCACTCAGTACCACGAGCAATGCATTGGACTTGGCCGTGGACGGTAACGGCTTCTTCATTCTTCGCGACACCGCCGGTGCGGCATATTATTCCCGTGCCGGACAGTTCCATTTGAACTCGCAAAACCAGATTGTTGATCCAAGCGGATTCTTGCTCCAGGGATATCAAGTGAATACGAGCGGCCTGATCACAGCCAGCATCAGCGGGGTCACGCTTCCGACCACAACCGCGCCACCGAACCAGACCAGCACCGTCGATATAGGCGCGAATCTTAATTCACAGTCGACAACGGGAACGTTCTCCCTTGCAGATCCAGCCGGAACCTCACGGTTTGCGACGTCGATCAGTGTCTATGACTCCGTCGGCAATACTCATCTGCTTACGACTTACTTTACAAAGACGGCGCCAAACACGTGGACATATAACGTGGTGGGAAGCACAAGCGAAGTTGTCACGGCTAATTATAATGCGGCCAATATCAACACGTCGCTTGGTCTCGTGCGGTTGGCTTCCGGTAGTCTGACGTTTACGACATCAGGTGCGCTTGATACCGAGAGCGTGGTAACGAGCTATGATGACGGAACGGCCGGGGGAACAGCCGGTGGTACCGTGGGGCAAGCTCAGATCGATTTTGTCGGAGCCACCGCGAATCAGGCCATCACGTTCAATTACGGTACGAGCGTCACCACTGACGGAGGCAACGGGATGAATTTGACTACGCAGTTCGGTGCCGCCTCGGGACTGGTTCAGCAATCTCAGAATGGATTTGGGGCCGGAGCGCTGCAGACGTTCAGCGTGGAGACCAACGGAATGGTCAACGGGAGATTCTCAAATGGCCAGGTTCGGCCGTTGGCCCAATTGGCGTTGGCGCGATTCCCGGATCCGCTCGGACTGGTGCGAACCGGAAAGAACACCTTTGCGGAATCCGGTACCTCAGGGCAGCCATTGATCGGCGCCGCCACGTCGGCCGGTCTTGGAAGAGTTCTTGCCAACACATTGGAGTTGTCCAATGTAGATCTGGGGGAAAGTTTTATTGAGATGATTGCAGCTCAACGAGGGTTCCAAGCAAATTCCAGAGTCATCACGACGTCGGATGAGGTGCTTCAAGAGTTGGTCAACTTGAAACGATAGGTTCCTGGGTTCTAGCCCGGGAAGGACAGCCTTCCCGGGCCGTGCTCTCCTCCCCTTCATCCCACTAGGGCGGCCATTTCCAGCCAGAAGTGGGCGCATGTATCACGTCAGTTTCTTGACGGTGTCAACGACTCGCCTGACGCTGTATGAAGAAATTGCCTGTCATCAGGTCGGCTTTTCAGTAAATATCGTGCCAAATACATCTATTGTGAATCACCTTGGTCGGTGGTCACAAAGCGTTCAATGGCATATGCATTGCAGTTGCTTCACGGGGGCGATGAGGCCTTCAAGGAGGAGCTATGGCAGATGCAGCCGAAACGGACGATAAAACTCCAGGAGCGGCCATCGCTCCGGCATTCCCAATCAAGTTGCTCATTATTGTGTCGGCGGTTGCCCTCCTGTTCGGTGTGGGAGGAGCGGTCGTGGCGGTCAAATTCTTCGGTGGATCCGATAAAAATGCCGAACATGCTGATGAACATAAGACCGAGACTGCAGCGAAGTCCGAGGCACCAAGCGGAGCGAGTGGGAAACCAGGGCAGACGGCCGCTCCGGGAGTCATGTTCGACCTCGATCCCTTTATCGTGAATCTGGCGGACGTGCCGGATGTGCGCTATCTGAAGCTGACCGTCAAGCTTGAGGTAGAGAATGATGCGGTGTCGGCTGATCTCTCTGCGCGGGTTCCGCAGGTTCGTGATGCGGTGCTGGTATTGTTGAGCAGTAAAGATGTGAACGCCGTGAGAACCACGCAAGGGAAATTTCAGCTGAGGGATGAGATTACTCAACGAATCAATGGGTTGCTCCCCAAGCCTGGTGTACGGTCGGCATACTTCACGGATTTCGTCGTTCAGTAACCACCGTCATTATGGAAAAGATTCTCTCGCAAGACGAAATCGATGCGCTCTTGAAGGGCGTCGTTTCTGGTGAAGTCGATACCGCTCCCAAGGAAAACGAGACCGCTGCAAAGGGTGTTGCTCAATACGATTTATTCAATCAAGAGCGGATTATTCGCGGGCGAATGCCCACGATGGAAATGATCAACGATCGCTTTATTCGCCGTCAATCCGTTGCCTGGACCAATATGTTTCGTGATGCCATCGATTTTGTCGTGGTCGGAACCCAAGTGATCAAGTTCGGCGAGTTTCTGAAAAAGATCCCACAGCCTTCGTCGTTGAATGTGTTTCATATGTCCCCCTTGCGCGGCAGCGCGCTCTACGTGATGGACGCCTTTCTCGTGTACTTGATCATCGATTATTTCTTCGGCGGCAAGGGGCAAACGCACGTAAAACCGGAAGGCCGAGATTTTACCCCGGTGCAGTTGCGCGTGATCAAGAAATTGTTGCTGCAAGCGCTGGTGGATCTCGAAAAAGCGTGGCAGGCGGTCGCTCCGGTCAAAGTAGAGTATGTGCGATCTGAAAGTAACCCGCAGTTTGCGATGGTGGTGACGTCTTCCGAGATCGTGATGGTCGTCACGTTGCAGGTGGTTCTCGGGGAAACCGCCCGGGAGCTCTATATTGTCTATCCGTACGCCATGCTCGAACCGATCAAGGAGAAATTATATTCCGGTTTGGTCTCGGACCAAGTGGATCAGAACGGAGACTGGAGTCAACGATTTCGAGAGCGTCTTCAGGAATGTCCGCTGCCGATCGCCGTCCGACTTGGAACTGCGACGGTGACCGTCAAGGATGTTCTCAATTTCTCTCCAGGAGACGTGGTGTTGCTGGATCAACGGCCGGGTGATCCGCTCGAATGTTTTATCGAAGGGTACAAGAAATTCCAAGGGAGTCCCGGTATTTACAAAGGGAATCACGCATGTCGCGTGACCAAAGTGTTGACGTAAACGGGACCGGAGGACGCGAACGACCATGGCCGAATCAGAATCTACGACACCTCTTGATTCCAAGACCGGCGGAGGGACGTCTCCACAGCTTGCATCGTTTCCGCCTGTGCAGGGCTCCGAAACAGGCGGCAGTACGAAGAATATCGATTTTATCCTCGATATTCCGATGAATGTCGCGGTGTATGTGGGATCCACCAAAATGGCGATCCGCGACCTCTTGCAGTTGGCGCAAGGGTCCGTCATCGAGCTTGATAAATTGGCAGGTGAACCAATGGAAGTGATGGTGAACAATAAGCTGGTTGCACGCGGCGAAGTTGTCGTCGTGAACGAAAAATTCGGTATTCGGCTGACGGATGTGGTCAGTGCGGCCGAGCGTGTCCAACAGCTTCGGTAAAGGGCAAGGGGAGAGATCGTGATCGACATATGGGATAGTCTGATTCGAACCGTCTTGGCGTTGGCCGTGGTGTTGGTGTGTATTGGGCTTGCTGCCTTCGTGGCGCGTCGTGTGATGGGGCCACGGGCAGGACAGTCCAACGGCCGGCCGCTCATCCAGGTGTTGGCCAGCGGCTATCTTGCTCCGCGCAAGACGATCAGTCTGGTGGAAGTCGCCGGTGAGTACTTGATCGTGGGAGCGACGGCAACCGATCTGATTTCCTTGGGTCGGATCAGCAACACGGCGCACTTACGCGAATTGCTCGGGCTACCGGCTCAGCCCCCCTCGACCGAGACGACATCGGTCCCAGGGACGGAAGTCGCATCATGGCTTCAGCGACAACCCCTCCATTGGGCAGATCGTGATAAGGACCACCATGGCCACTGATCCTGTCCGTTGCAAACTCCTCGGCTGGACGGTCGTTGTCGGAGTGGGGATGCTTTTGCTGGCGTCGCCGACAGACGCGGCCACAAACGGTCCGTCTGTCAGTATTGATTTTGGGGCCGGCGGTCCAAAACAGATGGCCGTGACCATCCAGATTCTTATCCTATTGACGGTGCTGTCCTTGGCACCGGCGTTATTCATTATGGTCACGTCGTTTACCAGGATCGTTATTGTCTTGTCCTTCCTACGGCAAGCGCTCGGCACACAAGCCGTGCCACCAAACCAAGTCTTGTTGTCCTTGGCCCTGTTCCTGACGATATTCATCATGGCGCCGGTTGGGCAGTCTGTCTACAGCAATGCGCTGCAGCCGTTGCTTGCCGAACAGATTTCTTATGAGGATGCCTGGAAGAAGGGGATCGAGCCGGTTCGGGGGTTTATGCTGAAACAGGTTCGGGATAAGGACCTTGAGTTGTTCATTCAGTTGAGTCACATCCCCAAGCCGGAGCGAGCGGAAGAGATTCCAACCCATGCCATCATTCCCGCATTTATTCTGAGTGAGTTGCGAATCGCCTTTCAAATTGGGTTCTTGATCTACATTCCATTTCTCATCGTCGATATGGTGGTCGCAAGCATTTTGATGTCGATGGGTATGATGCTCCTGCCTCCAGTCGTGATCTCCCTCCCATTCAAGTTGATTCTGTTTGTGTTGGCTGACGGGTGGTATCTGGTGGTCGGCTCGATGGTGCGCAGTTTTCAGTGACCCCATGATCGTACGAGTGCGTGAGGACACAGAAGTTTCGTGGGCGTTGGCTGCTAACGATTCGGGACAAGCGCCGGTGAGGAAGCATCGATGACACCTGAAATCGTGACGGAATTGGCCAGGCAGGCACTGGAAACAACGTTGCTTGTATCGGCTCCAATCTTAGGACTGAGTCTGCTTGTCGGTCTCATCATCAGTGCCTTTCAAGCCATGACTCAGCTGAATGAGGCCACCCTGACATTTGTTCCTAAAGTGTTTGCGCTCTTCGGAGCGCTCTTGGTGTTTCTCCCCTGGATGTTGAACGTCATGACGACGTTCATGGCGAATCTCCTGATGAACATTCCCAACTACGTGCGCTAGCTCGTTGGATTCATGAACGTGGGTGCTACGAATGACAATGCGCGGCCACGACGATATTCGTCGTCCGTGAAACGTGAAGGGTATCTCGTTTCCGAATTCGAGCGCTTCACGTCTCACGTTTCACGAGGTGAGTGGCCGAGAGTCCCCATTCTCTCGACAGGACTCGGGACCCTGAGCTGGTCGATGGGTCATGAACCGTCATGACGAATGTAAGTTAGGAAGGAACGATGGCGTTAACTCAAACCATTCAAGTGCTCCTTCCTCAGTTTGAGGCGTTCCTCGTCCTCGTTTCTCGAATCGCAGGACTCCTGGCCGCATTGCCGGTGCTGAGTGGGAACTCTGTTCCGTTGAAGGTGAAAGGAGCACTGGTCTTGGCGTTGGGAGTGTTGTTGGCTCCGTTAATCCACCTTCCCACACTGCCGTACGACCCTCTGGTGCTGGCCGCCGGATTGCTTAGCGAACTGGTGATCGGATTGGCTATTGGGTTGGCCGTTCGGCTGTTTTTCGGGGCGTTCGAGGTTGCGGGAGAAATGATCGGCGTCCAGATGGGATTCGGGGTTGTCCAGCTTCTGGATCCTGCTACGTCGCGTCAGACTCCGCTTATGGCTCAGTACTTCACTCTTCTTGCGTCCCTCGTCCTGCTTTCGTTGAACGGACACCTGCTTATCGTGGCGACGATTTTGTCCAGCTATGAGTCGATCCCGGCCTTCGGGGCTTCTCTTCCGACAGGAGCGGGAGATGAAGTGCTGCGTCTCTCTCAGCACATGTTCATGGTAGGTCTCAAGCTTGCCGCTCCGGTGCTCGTCATTATTCTGGTGATCAACATTCTGCTCGCGATTCTCGGGCGGGCAGTCAGTCAAATCAACGTATTTGTCCTGAGTTTCCCCATCACCATCATCGGGGGATTGGCGGTGCTCAGCATATCAATGCCCTTTACGGTGGAACTTCTGGTTCAGGAAATCGAACGCTTACAATTGACGATTCTAGGGTTGATGAAGGCGCTTGGCCATGGCTGAGGATCGTGACAATAAGACGGAACCGGCGACCCCGAAACGCAAGGAGGAGGCGCGCAAGCAAGGGCAGGTTGCCGTCAGTCGCGATGTGTCGACGGCCGCCGTCCTCTTGGGTGGCGTGGGGTTGTTGGGCTCCATGTTACCGGCCGGTCTCCAGAAGATGACCGAGATGACGCGTCAGGGTTTGACGCTTCCGTTTCCTGGAGCGTGGTATCGAGAGATCTCGATTGATCAGGTCTACACGATTCTGATTCAGACTGGAGTAACCGTTGGTATGTTGAGTTTCCCAATCGTGGCCGGAGTTGTTGTGTTGGGAAGTGTGGCCAGCCTGTTGCAGACGGGCTTGTTGTGGAAAACGACCGCCTTTAAACTCGATTGGAGTCGAATCAATCCGGCCAAGGGGTTCTCACGTCTGGCCTCTTTGCGTTCCGTCATGGAGCTCGTGAAGGGGCTGCTCAAGATTGCCGTCATCACAGGAATCGGGCTTTGGGTCACGCGTCATGACGTGCTGCGGATTCCGGAGTTGATCCAGTTTGAGTTGAGCAGTGTGTTGCCGCTGGCGGGAAGTCTTGCCTTCAAGGTTGGGCTGGCGGTGTCGGGGGCGATCGCGATGTTGGCTGTCTTTGACTATGCCTACCAGCGCTATGAGTGGGAGCGCAGTCTCCGCATGTCGAAGCAGGAGATTAAAGAAGAACAGAAAGCGGCGGAAGGCGATCCTCTGATTAAGAGTCGCGTGCGAACGGTCCAGCGGGAATTGGTGAAGAAGCGCATGCTGGCGGCCGTCAAAACTGCCGATGTCGTGATCACGAACCCAACACACCTGGCCGTAGCACTGAAGTATGACACCACCACGATGGCCGCGCCGATTGTGGTGGCCAAAGGTGCCGGGGTGATTGCGGAACGGATCCGCGAGTTGGCACGACATCATAGTGTGCCGGTCGTGGAAAACAAGTTCGTCGCCAGGACGGTATTCAAGCTCGTCGATATCGGGAAGGAAATTCCTCATGATCTCTATCGAGCAGTGGCCGAGATTCTGGCCTTTGTGTATCGCGCGAGAGGGGGAACGGCGTGATTCGGTCGTAGTCGCGAACCACTATGGCAACCGGTACAGAACCAGTGGGCTCATCACAATTCATCAAACACCCGGACATTCTCATGTCCGTCGGGGTCGTTGCCATTATCATGGTGATGCTCCTCCCGTTGCCGCGATTCATTCTCGACCTGCTGCTCAGCTTCGACATCACGCTCTCCGTGATCATCCTCTTGGTCGGCCTTCAAGTCCGTCGCCCCATCGAATTTTCTGTATTTCCGTCGATTCTCTTGATGATTACGTTGTTCCGACTGTCGCTGAATATCGCCTCGACACGGCTGATCCTCCTGCATGGCAACGAAGGAGCCGGGGCGGCCGGTGAGGTCATTCGGGCGTTCGGAAATTTCATTGTCGGCGGCAATTACACCGTCGGTCTGGTGGTTTTTACGATTCTTGTCGTCATCAATTTTGTGGTGGTCACGAAAGGTGCAGGCCGTGTTGCCGAGGTTGCAGCGCGGTTCACCTTGGATGCCATGCCCGGCAAGCAGATGAGCATTGATGCGGATCTGAATGCCGGTATGATCACGGAAGCCGACGCACGCCGACGGAGGCGGGAGATCACCGAAGAGGCGGACTTCTACGGGGCAATGGACGGCGCCAGTAAGTTTGTTCGCGGTGATGCGATTGCGGCGGTGATCATCACTTTGGTGAATATTCTCGGGGGCTTGGCCATCGGCGTCTTGCAGCAAGGGATGAGTCCTGGACTTGCGGCTCAGACCTATACGGTGCTGACCGTCGGTGAGGGGCTGGTGGCACAGATACCTGCTCTGATCGTGTCGACGGCAGCCGGTATAGTCGTGACGAGGGCTGCTTCAGAAATGGACTTGGGCGGGGCGATGACGAAGCAGCTGTTGATGTCGCCCAAGCCGGTGGCCATTGCAGCGGGGATTCTTCTTGCCCTTGGCTTGGTTCCCGGCCTTCCGCATCTGGCATTCTTGGTGTTGGGCGGCGCAGTCGCCTATATGGCCTATCACATGCGCCAGGAGGAACTCCGAGAAGCTGCTCCAACCCCTACACCCGCGACTCCAAAGGCTGAGGAAGGGCCGACCCGTGTGACTCCCCTCGATCTGATGGAAGTGCAAGTGGGCTATGGATTGATTGGTTTGGTTGAAGGAACCCAAGGCACTGCACTGCTTGACCGGATCAAGGCTCTTCGTCGGCAATTTGCGGAAACGATGGGATTTGTCGTGCCTCCCATTCATATCCGTGACAACCTTCAGTTGAGGCCGAATGAGTATGCCATCATGTTGAAGGGAGTGGAGGTCGCCAAGGCGGATGTGCTGCCCGGACATTTGCTGGCGATCGACCCAGGGACGGGGCAGAAGGGGTTGGTCCAAGGCATCGCGACGAAGGAGCCCGCCTTCGGGCTACCGGCGCTATGGATTCCGGAAGACGGAAGAGAGCAGGCTCAGATGGCGGGGTATACCGTCGTGGATGCGAGTTCGGCCATCGCGACCCATCTGTCAGAGCTGGTGAAACGGTATGGCCACGAACTGCTGGGACGCCAGGAAGTTCAGACACTTCTGGATGAGGTCGGCAAGTCCCACCCCAAGCTGGTGGAAGAGCTGATTCCGACAATGATCCCACTCGGAACGGTTGTCCGGGTTCTTGGAAACCTCCTGAAGGAAGGCATTCCGATTCGAGATTTGCGGTCCATTCTGGAGGCCATTTCTGATCAGGCGGCGCACAGTAAAGATCCTGAATTGCTGACGGAGTATGCCAGGCAAGCGTTGGCGAGGACGATCACCAAACAGTATCAAGCCTCCGACGGCAGTCTGCAGGTCATTACCTTGGATCCTCTGCTGGATCGGTCGCTGGCCGATCAAGTCGCGGCGCTTCCTCCCGGTGCAGCCTTACATCTTGATCCGACCCTGTCGCACAAACTTCTCACCGGGATTAAACAGGCAGCCGAACGGGTGGCCGCTCGGGGGCAACAGCCGATTATCCTTTGCTCACAGGCGGTTCGACGGCATCTTCGGCGCCACAGCGATCGCATTCTTCATTCAGTGCCGGTGATGGGATTTAACGAGGTCGATTCGTTTGTTCGCTTACAGTCGCTTGATACAGTGCGAGTCGACTTTGAGTTGGCACAGTCATCCTAGGATAGCCTATGAAGGTCAAGACATTTCACGCGCTCACGATGCAGGATGCCCTTCGAGCCATCAAGGAGGAATTGGGGCCGGATGCCATCATCCTGTCATCTAAAGAGGTACACGAGGGCGGGCGACCCTTACGAGCGTTCAATCATCCGGTGCTAGAGGTGATGGCGGCAGTCGAGTACGAGCGTCCGGTGGTTGTACGAGAACGCGCACAGGTTCAAGAATCTGTGCCTGCCGTACGAACGTCGGGCGGCCCTCCCTCGGCCATTGATCCGGCGAAGACTTTTCAGCAGACCTTGCGAGGCGTGTTGGAGCCGACCAGTGAGGCGAGTGCTGGAGAGCGCACGAGACAGCCGACGTCGAAGAAACCGACTGAGTCGAAGGCAAAGCCGATCCGCCTTCGTCAGGTGCGGACGGTCTACGGTGAATTGAGTCGGCTCTTGCGGGACCTCTCGCCAGGAACAGGTGAATCACCGGAAGGTCAATCGTTGCCATTTCTCTCGACACTACGCCGAGCCTTGCATGATCAAGGGATGCGTCCGTCCACGATCGAGATGCTCCTAAGGGAGGCGCTGAGGACAGAACGATTCATCGATCTTCATGACGAGCAGTCGATACGACGCGCACTCCGTCAGGAAATCGTGCGACGTGTGCGAGGCACCGGACCGTTGGTAGATGGCCAGGCGCGTCCTGCGATCGGACTGCTCATCGGTCCGAGCGGAGCCGGGAAGACATCGGCTGTGGCCAAACTTGCCGCATACTATCGCCTGGAACAACGGAAGTCGGTCGCCCTGATCACGTTTGATACCTATCGAGAGACGGCCGTGGAGCAGCTCCGACGGTACGCCAAGATCATCGGAGTCCCCTTCGCCTGTGCGTTGTCGGCTCGTCAGGTGCAGGCAGGTCTGCGTCGTCATGCGCAGGTAGATCTGGTCTTGATGGATATGCCCGGCATTGGCTCAACAGACCTGGCACTGGCGAACGATCTTCGGCGACTGTTGAAGCATGATTCCATCACGACCCATCTTGTGTTACCAGCGTCAATCAGAACACAAGAAGCCTGTCGAATGACTGATTGCGTGAGGACACTCCCGAATCTCCGTCTCCTCTTTACCAAGCTCGACGAAACGGATTCCTGTGGGACGATCTTCGACGTGGCACATGCGACAAGTATCCCGCTCTCGTACTGGAGTATCGGACGGAGAGTTCCAGGGGATATCGAGGTGGCCTCTCCGGAAGTTCTGGCCACAAGGCTTACGACGGATACGACAGATACTACGGAGAGTGAGGAGGATCATGTCAGACAGACAGGTCGATCAGTGAAAGTAAAACGTGCGTTGGCGGCAACGGGAACTCATGACTGATAACGTGGTTGGAGGTCATACTATGCAGCTCAGATCCAAAACGCCTGCCCTGATGTCGGAGCCTGTCAGATCGGAGGGTGAGTCGTTCCCCCATGTCATTGCCGTTTCAAGCGGAAAAGGTGGTGTGGGGAAGACCAATGTCGTGGCGAATGTGGGCATGGCGCTGACGAAGCTTGGGAAACGGGTCTTGATCCTGGATGCCGATCTCGGGCTTGGAAATCTCGATGTGCTGCTCGGCCTTGTCCCGCGATTCACGATTGAAGATGTGCTGGCCGGGACCCATACATTCGATGAGATCGTGCTGAAAGGTCCGGCAGATATCCATGTATTGCCGGCAAGCTCCGGAGTGCCACAGCTGACGACGTTAACGGAATCGCAGCAGCTCATCATCCAAGAACAATTGGCGCAGTTTGCAGCGGGAATGGACGTTCTGTTGATTGATACCGGGGCCGGGATTTCCGCCAGTGTGACATTTTTTGCCGCCTCCGCTGATGAGATCGTGATTGTCGTGTCTCCGGAACCAACATCGCTTACAGATGCCTATGCCCTGATTAAGGTCTTGGCACGCCAATATCGTGAACGTCGTTTCAAAATATTAGTCAACCAAGCGAAAAGCCCGAGAGAAGCATCCGAAGTCTTCGGAAAGCTCGATGTCGCGGCGGATCGATTTTTGCACGTCGCTCTGGAGTTGATCGGGGCCGTTCCCTATGACGATTACGTTCCGATGGCGGTCATGCAACAGAAGGCTGTCTTAGAATTGTTTCCGGAGGCTCCGGCGTCCGAAGCATTCAAGAAGTTGGCCCGGCAGATCGTGCAATGGCCTAAGCCTGCGCTTCCCAAAAGCTCGATACAGTTGGTGTGGCAACGGTCGGCGACGCACGTCGGCAACTAGCGAAGGGTTAGACAACTATTATGAGCAAGGCGGCATTACCACACGAGCGGAAGTCATTCTCAGCACAAGGGGCGAGGCGGGAGCAGCTGATCAAAGAATTCGCCCATGTCATTCGTGCCATGGCCCATCGATTGGCATTCCGACTTCCAGCCTATCTGGATGCGGAGGATCTGATTTCGGTCGGCACTATTGGATTGATGGATGCCATGACGAAGTACGATCCAACACGGGAAGCCAAGTTCAAGACTTATGCGGAGTTTCGTATTCGAGGTGCCATGCTCGATGAGATTCGCGCCATGGATTGGATTCCACGCTCGGTCCACGAACGTATTTCCTTGCTCCAAAAGACCCACACTCTCTTGATGAGTCGTCTGGGTCGACCGCCCCATGACGAGGAGGTGGCAACGGAGTTGAAAATGTCGCTGGAAGAGCTGGATGAGTTTATCACGCGTGCCAGGGGGGCCGTCATGATCAGTGTGGATGATCTGAGTCTCCATGAGCCAGACGGTCACAAAGTGGTGAAGATGTTGGCCGACACTCATACCCCTGATCCGCTTTCCTCATTGGTGAATGAACGCGAGCGTGAGTCCATAGCAGGGGCGATTCAGATGTTGCCCGAAAAGGAACGCATGGTACTCACCCTGTATTACTATGAGGAATTAACCATGAAAGAAATCGGAGAACTTCTCAAGGTAACGGAGTCACGTGTCTGTCAAATCCATACAAAAGCCATCATCCGACTGAAGGCAACCCTCGAAGCAATCAGTTAGGACTCGTGTTCGGCTGCCGCATGAGTCCGACATCCAACCGGATGTGTGGCGGCATCATTCTCGCCTCTATGCGATAGTTGTCCTCCGATGCGTGTGATCAATGAGTCCTTGCAGGCTAGGTGGGCAACGCAGTTTGGCTGCTCACATGGGAGCCTCCTTCTCCTTACGTCCCCGTTTGTTGCTGAGCTGGCACAGTCCAAACAGGTCTTTATTGGATGTGCGTGTCCTCGCTTCGGATTCTCTGAGGAAGAGAAGGGGCTGCGATGAGTAGGGAAAGGATTGGAGTCGTTCCAGGAAAAATGTGCCGCTTACGGGTGGAATCTTGCCTGGTCGGACGGTTGCTTGATCCAGCAGCACGATGTTCTTCATTCCCCACTGTCGTGATTCCTCCATTTTTCATCGGGTTTGAATAGTGAGACTCTGAAATCGGCAGGGAGAGCACCTTGGCACAAGGGTTGCTGTCTTTGTATGGGGAACGAGAAGGAGTGATCCCTATGAATCGTGGTATCTATCCAATCCTATCCGGCGCGCTGGCTCATGAACGACGAATGCAAGTCTTTGCCAATAATATGGCCAATGTGAATACGGCCGGCTTCAAGCAGGACGAGCAGGCCTTCAAGGCCATTTTCCCTAAGTACCAAGCGGTCGTTCCAGCGATTGGGAATAGCGCGGGGTTAGCGCGGCAGATCGAGGCCAGACCGTTTGGCACGAGCGAACGCGCGTTCGTTGCCCCGCACATGATGAAAACGACGTTTGAAGCGGGGCGAATCAGGCTGACCGGCAATCCGCTGGATCTTGCGATTCAGGGAAGAGGGTTTTTAGAAGTGGAGACGCCTCAAGGGGTTCGTTACACCAGGAACGGCATGCTTTCACTCGACAATCAACGTAGGTTAGTGAACGGACTGGGCTATCCCGTGATGGGAACAAAAGGAGAAATCAAGATTCCTGCCGGGAAACTCGAAATAACTCCTCAAGGCGATATCAGAGTGGATGATAAATCTGTTGCGACAATCAAAATTATGGAGTTCTCTGATGAGGAGATGCCGGTCAAGTCTGCCGAAGGGTTGTTCGCATCCGATAAAGGTAAACCCGTCAAGAATCCGCAGATTCTGGCCGGGCATATCGAAGAATCGAACGTCAATTCGATCGGTGAAATGGTGAAGATGATTGAGGGGATGCGGAGCTATGAATCCGCACAGAAACTCATTCAGACTCTCGATCGTATGGCCGAAACGGCGATTCAGGATATCGGGCGGGTTGTGTAGCGTCCGAATTAAGGACGAGAGACGCTTCACGAACGACGAGAGGCGAGGAGGACACTCATGATTCGTGCTATGTGGACAGCAGCGACGGGAATGACGGCGCAACAGATCAATGTTGATACCATTGCACACAACCTTGCCAACGTGAATACCAATTCTTTTAAGCGAAGTCGAGCGGAGTTTGCCGACCTGGTTTATCAAATCCAGCGACTTCCCGGCACGAACGCCTCGAATGTCGGCGTATTCCCCGTTGGGATCCAAGTCGGGACCGGGGTGCGTCCGACCACCGTGGCAAAAGAATGGCTGCAAGGGAATATGCGTCAAACGAATAATGAGACGGATCTGGCCATCGATGGCAATGGGTTTTTTCAAGTCTCCCGTCCTGACGGCACAATCATGTACACCAGAAACGGTTCATTCAAACGGGACAATGTCGGGAACCTGGTGACCGGTGATGGAGATCTTCTGAATCCGGTCATTACAATTCCGTCCGGCGCGCTCAAGGTGGATATTGGCCAGGATGGTACGGTGTCAGTGTTGCTCCCTGGCGTGACTCAAGCCTCACAGGTTGGCCAGATTCAGTTGACTCGGTTCGACAACCCCTCGGGCTTGGTGGCGATGGGGAATAATCTGTTCATCGATAGCTTTGCGTCAGGTCCTCCCACCCAGGGGACCGGCGGTTTCACGACCGGGTTCGGGACGATTCAACAGGGATTCTTAGAGAGCTCGAATGTCAATCTTGCTGAAGAAATGGTCAATATGATCATTGCCCAGCGGAGTTATGAGATCAACTCGAAGACGATTCAAGCCTCTGACGAGATGATGGCGATTGCCAACAATCTGCGACGGTAGTGAGGGGGTAGTATGGTGAGGATTGGGATCGTTCTTGTGTCGTTCTGGGTGGGGTGGTGCGGCTGGACTTCGACGGCATCAGCCGGGACTCGAGTCGACGCACGTTCCGTCACACTTGTGAATGCGGGGCATCAAACGCGAGCTGTGGAGAAGGAGCGTGAAAAGCCCGTGATGCAGGAGCTCTCGACCGAACTGTTGCAGGAGGCGATTCATCGATACCTGGAGCAGGCCTGGTCACATAAAGTGAGGACAATCACGGTGACGGTGCTTGATCCTACTGAATCGATTTCCGTACCGTCAGGCATCATCGGCGTTCAGGTTCTGTCGACCGGTTCAGACGATGGCCTTGGGCGGCGAGCCTTTCCGGTGGCGGTTGCCGTGGGTGGAAAAGCATGGAAAACCATTCAGGTGTTGGCGGATGTGTCGGCGATGATCGATGCCATTGTTCCCACCCGACTGTTGAAGACGGAGGAGCTGATCGACGGCACAGATCTCAAGACGACGCGTATTCGAATCCACCAGTGGAATCATCCGTTTCTTACTGATCGAGATGAGGTGATCGGTAAGAGTGCGGCGCGTCCATTACCGCCTGATACCCCATTGCGTCCGGCGTTTGTGAAGCTTCCCCTCGTGGTCAAGAAGGGAGACCGGGTCATGATAGAGGCTCGTCGAGGAGGCCTGTCGATTCAGGCTTATGGCATCACGAAATCAAGCGGCCAAGTCGGACAAACGATCATGGTTGCGAATCTTGATTCGGGCCGAGAATTCAGAGCAAAGGTTGTGGCGCCGAGTCTGGTACAGGTCGATTTCTAGGAGCATATGGAGAAGTTCCTGGTGGTTGCACATCGAACACGGTTGAGACTTGCCATGGCTGGACTCGGATTCGTTGTGGCGGTCATTTTACAGGGATGTTCGACTCCGCCGCCGGTGTCGAGCAGGGTGAGCGCACCTCCGTTGCCTCCTCCCAAAACACTGGGGTCGCTCTGGCAAGAAGAAAATGGCAGGGCCTATCTCTATGAAGACCTCAGAGCCATGCGCATCGGGGATATTCTTACCGTAAAAATTGCCGAAAATCATAAAGGTTCGAAGTCGGCCGATACGGCAGTTCAACGGGACTCGACGATCAAGAATAGCATGATCGGCAGCGGCGCCGGGTATATCGGACTACCGGGCATACGATTCAGTGATGAAACAAAACGCGGATTCGGAATCAATGCAAGTGCCAATAATAAGTTCGATGGGAAAGGCGCCACCAATCGGGAGGGAACCTTAACTGGAACGATCTCGGCCATCGTGACGGAAGTATTCCCGAACGGCGATCTGCGAATCGAAGGTCGCCGCGAAGTCACCGTCAACAGCGAGAAACAGCTGATGACCATTGCCGGTATCGTGAGACGTATGGATGTCGACACCAAGAATACGGTCATTTCAACGTCGATTGCCGATGCCAAGATTGAGTATTCAGGGTTGGGTGTATTGGACGATGTTCAACGTCCAGGCTGGTTTGTTCGAATCCTCGATTGGATCTATCCGTTCTAAGGAGCAGTGTTGCGATGCCGACTCCGATGAGACGTACGGTCCCTAGGAAAACGCTTTCCAAACGGCGAGTAGTGAATGTGCAAACGTTGCAGATGATGCTCAGAAGCGGAGTCGTCAGGAGAGCTGATTCCCTACCCCCACTTCCGCTCAGACAGGCGCGCATGAAACCATCGGATGAGCAACAACGAGCTGGCGGCAAAGAGGTGGTGCAGGCGCAAGGGTGGTTGTCGCGTGTCATTTTTGGTCCGAGGCCGCAACCTATACCCACAAAGCGTTCCTCATTCGACGGAGGGCAATAGTTGTATGGTATCACGGTGGTCGATGTTGTTGCTGTTCTTCGTAGTGGCTGGATCCATCTGGCCTGCGAAGGCCGATGCGGTGAGGATCAAGGACATCGGTTCGATCGAAGGGGTTCGTGAAAACCAGCTGCTGGGGTACGGGTTAGTAGTCGGGTTGGACAGCACCGGTGATCGGGTCATCGGCGGACAGTTCACGATTCAAGCAATGATGTCGATGTTGAACAAGATGGGAGTTCATTTGGTTATCGATCCCATTCAACTCCTGACGAGAAATATCGCATCTGTCATGGTCACTGCAAAGCTTCCTCCATTCTCAAAACCTGGTATGACTCTGGATGCCGTGGTCTCCTCGATGGCCAACGCGAAGAGTTTGCAAGGAGGCACGCTGTTGCTGACGCCACTCAAGTCTGCGAATCAGCAAGTGTTTGCCGTCGCCCAGGGGCCCGTATCTATAGGAGGATTTCTTGGCGGCACTGGTGGAGCGGGTGGAGCCACGGTGACCAAGAATCATCAGGCGGCGGGTGTGGTGCCTGGAGGGGCGATTATTGAGAAGGAACTTCCCGTCGACATCGATTCCTGGGAGACCGTGTCCGTTCTGCTGCGCCAGCCGGACTTTACCACTGCGATTCGGACGGCCGAGGCCATTGATAATGCTTTCGGGAAGGGTAGTGCATCGGCCGTCAACGCCGGCTACATTAAGGCAACGATTCCTCCGGTGTTTCACGGGCGGGTTGTTGAATATATTGCGTCCATTGAAGGGCTTGATGTTTCCGTCGATGCCATTGCGAAGGTCGTTGTCAATGAGCGGACGGGGACAGTTGTGTTGGGCGAACACGTTCGGATTTCAACCTGTGCCATTTCTCATGGAAATCTGACGATTTCAGTGAAAAATACCCTGAATGTGTCTCAGCCGGCAGCACCACTTGTGGGGAATGCTGCGGGACAAACCACTGTTACTCCGGATGTCCAGACGGAGGTCAAGGAACAGGAGTCCCGCCTGATCGTTGTCGATGAAACGGTCACCTTGGGCGAGGTTGTCCAGGCACTTAACGCCGTGGGGGTCACGCCCAGGGATCTGGTGGCGATTCTCTCAGCGCTCAAGTCCGCTGGGGCGCTTCAGGCAAATCTCGAGATTATCTGAGGGGTTCGATGGATAGAATCACGCAAACCGGGTTGGAGAAGAGTCTGGGGTTGATGACGTCACCACCATTATATAGGGATGCTGGGGCACAGAGCTCACCAAGTCAGCCGAACAGCCAGCATAACCCATTGACAGTACAGGATGTCATGAAGGAGCGACAGAAGCTTATCGAGGCCGGGAAGCAGTATGAATCCTATTTTGTGTCATATTTACTGAAAGTTATGAGGGAAACAGTCCCTCAGGGAGCCCTTGCCAATAAACAGGGGGCCTATTTCTATTCATTCTATGATGAGGAAATCGGAAGACGAGCCGCGGAATCAGGAGGAATCGGTATCGCTCAGATGGTCCAAGAACATGCAGTAAAATATTTTTCAGGCTCCCCTGTCGAACACTCAAGTTTTCCCGTGAGAGACCGATAAGTTACTCGACAGGGATAAAGGGCACTGAGCGTTCAGGATACGCGTCGGGAGAGTTGGGGAAGGAGTAGGATGATGCAGATTTCAGGTCATGGGAAAGTTGACCATCTCGCAAAAGTGTTGCTCGGCGTGCATGAGGCTGAGAACGTCGGTGCTCGACAACCGACGACCCAGGCCAAAGCCGTTAAAGATGAGGTTCAGATTTCTGCACAAGCAAAAGAACTGCAACGGATCCGGGAGTTGGTCAACCAGCCGGATCCCGAACGGGCAGAACGTGTCGAGCGCATCAAACGCGCTTTCGATAGCGGTACGTACGATATTAGCGGTCGTGCAGTTGGAGACGCGTTAATTAAACAAGTTCTGACCGACGCGGTACTTTAAGCGGCTGGAATTCACCAAGTTGAGTCATCAGAGCAACGGATCCTCGATCTGGTCCATGGATGGGCAGGTTTCCGATCGTGAATGCAACAATCGCTTTCGAGCAGTTGCCTCATATTCTCGCCCGTGAATCAGCTCAGTGTGATCTCTTAGCACAGAATATCGTTCAGGAGCGAGATGCCATCAGACGGATGGCGCTCAGCGAGTTTCTTTCCATCAACCAATCCAGGATCTCGATTCTCGAGTCTCTACACCGGCTGAAAGACGAGCTCGATCTGCTGCTTGATGATCTCGCGAACACCTATCAGGTGCCATCGTCCAGTCGGACGATTACTGACATACTACACCGAGTTGATAGCCCACAGGCTGCGGTGATTCTTCGGCAGTATGAGCATCTAGCGGAAAAGGTTCGAGCGGTCAAACAGGATATCGCCGCCAATCAAGTATTGATCCACAGTGTTCAGTCATTTCTCCTTCGAGCGCTGGAAGCGCACCGTCAGTCGTTGCCAGAAGGAGATCTCTATTCAGACTCCGGGTCTCGACAGCAACAGCATGTTCCGGCGGCAGTCATCAGGCGACAGGGGTGATGAACGATGGGACTTAATGCATTGATGGACGTCGCTAGGACGGCGTTGTTTACTGCACAACGGGGATTAACCGTGACGGGCCACAACATCGGGAATGTCAATACTCCCGGGTTCTCCAGGCAGCAAGTCATTCTGACCGAAGAACGTCCGATCGATGGAAGTCCGGGGCAAGTCGGGACCGGTGTGAAAATTGCCGAAATTCGGCGAGCCGTGGATGTCTTTTTGAATCGTGAGTTGATGGAATCCCATGAAGACCTTGGGCAATTCACCACGCTTCGAGATGAGTTAAGCCGACTGGAGAGCCTCTTTGGAGATGCGCGGGGCCAGGGGCTCTCAGGGAAACTCAACGAGTTTTTTAAGGCGCTGCAGGATGCGACTACCACACCTGCACAGGTTTCGTCACGCTCGGTGGTATTGGGGAGAGCCGCAACATTGGCGGGAGCATTTCACCAGATCAATACGGACTTGGTTGAGACTCGTCGATCGATCGATGTTCAAGTCGGCGTGACGATTAGCGAAATCAATACGTTGACTGGAAAGATTGCAGAGTTCAATACCCAAATAAAGTCTGCCGAGGTGAGCGGGCAGAATGCCAACGATCTTCGCGATCAACGGGACCTTGCGGTGAATGAGTTGGCCAAGAGGGTCGAAGTCTTCACGCTCGATCGATCAGATGGCACCGTTTCGGTCTTTACAGCCCGTGGGCTGGTGTTGGTTGATCAGGAGACGACCCGTAACTTAGTTGGGGTGGAATCGGCGGACAACCATGGCCTTTTGGAGATTGGGTACGATATTGGGGGAGCTCAACCAACCATCATTAGCGACCTCATTTCGACCGGACGCCTTCGCGGTCTTCTAACGGTGCGAGACCAATCCATTCCCTCGGTTCAAGGAGGGATCGATGCGCTGGCCGGATCATTGATCAATGAGGTCAACCAACTCCACCGTATGGGATATGGCCTCGATGGTTCAACCGGAAATGATGTGTTTTCTGGATTGTCGGTTACTGCAAAGACGCCTACGACAAATACGGGATCCAGCTCGATCGGCAACGGAGCCATCACGGCACCAAGTCAGCTGACATTCCATAACTACGAAATTCGCTTCAGCGGCACGAATAGCTATGCCATCGTTGATGCAACAACGGGTGCCGGGATTCATGGGAACTACACCGGGACAACTGTTACACCTCCAACAACGGATGCTCCGTTCAGCATTGTCTCTGGGGTCAATGACACATTGGTCGTATCGGTAGACGGGACAACATCCGGGACGATTACACTCAACGGAGCCGCATCACCGGGTCTTTCCTATGCATCCGGTAACGCCTTGGCTGCTGAGCTACAGAGCAAAATCAACGCGGATACGACACTGGCCGGAGCCGGCCGGCGAGTCACGGTCAATTTTGACAGCACCACGAATCGGTTGGTATTGCGATCCAATTCAGCTGGTGGATCGAGTGCTGTCGATGTCACCGGCGGGACGGCAAGAGCGGGCCTCGGCCTATCTGGGGGAACGTCAACTGCAGCATCCGGAACCTACGGCGATCCCCAAACGTTTCAAGTTGATGGACTGTCCGTGACGGTATCGGGAGTGCCTGCAGCCAACGATGTCTTACTGTTCAATTCTCGGGAGAATGCAGCGAGAGACATACTACTGACACTGTCCGATCCGTCAAAGCTTGCACTCTCGTCGACACGAGCAGGTGTTCCAGGGAACAATCAAAATGGTCTCAGTCTCGGTGCGCTTCAATCCAAGGCCATTACAAGTCTCGACAATACAACACTCCTCGATTCCTATCGTAAGACGACGGCTGACTTGGGGGTGGCCTCGCAGGTCGCCAAGCAACGTCTGGATACGGAGGAAATCCGCCAAGAACAGCTCCAAAGCTTTCACGCCCAGGTATCTGGTGTCTCGCTTGATGAGGAGCTGGTCAATCTTCTCAAGTATCAACGGGCGTTTGAAGCCGCATCGCGTATGATCGTCGCAGCCGATGAAATGATGTCGACATTGATTGCCCTCAAGAGATAGACGAAGGAGTACGCCATGCGCGTAACCGAACAGCAAGTCTTTGGATTCCTCGTCAATAGTTATCAACGGTCTCGATCACGAGCCTTGCAATTGCAGGAACATCTTGCAACCGGCAAGCAGGTATTACAACCGTCTGACGATCCCGGTCGATTCCACAGGATCGTCGGGGAGAAAACGACGTTAGCGAAACTGGAGCAGCATCTTCGAAATATTTCTTCGGCGACCGTCCGATTAGATTTGGCCGATACGGCTCTCCAGGGTACGACATCCACCCTCTCCCGCGTGAGACAATTGGCGGTTCAATATGCCTCCGACACCAATGGCGCCGCGGAGCGAGCCGCCGGTGGTCAAGAAGTCAAGGCTTTGCTCCAACACCTCCTTCAACTTGGAAATGCCGAATACGATGAGAATCAGCCGGTTTTTGGTGGAACAAGCCGTCACGGATTTACTGCAGGGTTGACGCTGTCCACACCCGTGACTCTCACAAATGCCGTTGCCGATACGTTGACGGTCTCAGTGGATGGCGTGACCTCCGGAACAGTTGATTTGACCGGGAGTACCGAGACGTTGACCGGAGCTGAGGTCGCCGCGCGTGTGCAGAGCCGCATCAATGCCGATACAGCGCTGGCAGCGGCGGGTAAGAGTGTGTCGGTTACGTACGAAGATGCGCGACTTGTCATTGTCTCCAACTCTGAAGGAGCAAACTCCACGCTGGAAGTGATCGGCGGGTCGGCCCGCACACTGCTTGGATTCAACGGAGGCAGCACGGGCAACGGCGGTGCGACGTTTGCGACAACCGTGGAGACACATGCGTCCTCCACGAACAGCGGGGGAGGCTTGATCTCTCAGGGAAAAGTGCTGAACTCAAGCACCAGCTCCTACGACAATTATATCGTTCGATTTACCGGGGCAACAACGTTTGATATCGTCAATGTTTCGAACCCCCTCTCGGTTGTCCCTCATGCTGCCAATACCGGCCGCGTGGCTGTTGCCGATGCGGGTGTCGTCGATCTGCAACAGACTACACTCGACACGTACGAAATACAGTTTACGTCGGCATCTCAGTATTCCGTGCGAAACACGACCACCGGGACAACCCTTTCGACCGGGAATGTGTATGCATCCGGAGGCGCCATCGAATTTGACGGTGTTCGAGTCATTCTTTCTAATGCACAGGGGGGAGGGCCTGCGACGGGAGATCGATTTACGCTCGCGCTATCTGCAAAATCGGTGTTGGCCAATCAAGCTTATACGGATGGTTCCCCGATTACGTTTGATGGAATCGAACTTCGTATCACGAACGGGACATCTGCGCCGGCTGCGGGAGATCTGTTTCACGTGAGCCCGCGTACTCGGTATGCGGGAGATTCCGGCAGTCAACACATTGAAGTGGCTGATGGGGAGGTCGTCAATACTTCGGTACGTGGGAATCAAGTCTATAGCGGTTCCGATGTGAATCTATTTGATACGGTTCAACAACTTCTGGCAGCCCTTCGAGGGAATTTTAAAGCCGGGATTGTTGAGAGCTTGGATAGCCTGGATCGCGCGATCCGCCAAGTTGGGGCAGCGCAGGGAGATGTGGGTGCTGTGACAAACCGCCTGGAGTCTACAGCGGCGTCTTTAGACATAGCCAAGGAGCTTAGCACGAACACGCTGTCGTCATTTGAGGATATCGACTTAGCACGGACTATCTCGGATTTGACGCTGCAAGAATATGCCATTCAAGCCGCGGGGGCGACGCTTGGTCGGATCTTTGATAACACTCTTCTTAAGTACCTGCGTTAAGACCGTTGCTCAAGTTTGTCGGAGTCGTGGCCGATAGTTCTATGAAGAGCTATTCAGCCAAGGAAGGCAGGTATGCTGGTACTGACCCGTCGATGCGGAGAAAGCGTCACGATCGGCCCTGATATTAGGGTCGTCGTACTTGGCTTGAAAAGCGGCCAAGTCCGGTTGGGGATTGAAGCCCCGCCGGCGGTCGCCGTTCATCGGGAAGAAGTCCATGCGCGGATTCAAGAAGAGAACCGACTGGCGGCTAAAACCCAAGCCGTTCCGCTTGATGCGTTTCGTCGTATGATTCCCAGGAAACGTGGAATGTTCTCATGAGGATGTCGTGATGCAATGTAGATCGACCCGATTTGGATCATTCGAGGTCTCCGACGACACCATTGTCCACTTCCCTGCAGGTCTATTGGGGTTTCCCGAGTCTCAACGGTATGTCATTCTCGATCATGATACGGAGGCTCCGTTTAAGTGGCTTCAGTCGGTCGATGAACCTGGACTGGCATTCGTCATTCTTGATCCGTCCATGTTTCACACCGACTATCGTGTCAGCGTGCCAGCGGATATCTTGGCCGAGGTGAATAACGGAAAAGAGGAAGATGTGGCGTTGGCTGTGATATTGACCATTCCCTCGGACGATCCGGCTCACATTACGGCAAATCTGCGAGGCCCGCTGGTCATGGGTCATAAGACCAGGTTGGGAGCACAGCTGGTACTATCCGAAGAATATCCAACTCGGTATCCGCTTTTTCCCGCATCGTCCTCCCAGTCACCAATCGCCATAGATTCACTGCCTGTTGCAAAGTGTCCTGCATAACATAGTGCGACGCCACCGTCGTGGTTAGGTCACCTTGGTCGTGACGGTGCATGTCGTATGCGATGGGTGTTGGTGCCGAAGCGCTCGTGAATAACGTGCGTTAGGCCGCTGCTTGTGTCAGCGGAGGATAGCCATTGCGATAGGGTTCCAGGACCTGGACCAGTCGCTCGACTTCAATCTCAAGTTGCGCATACACAGGGGGGGCGTCGTGAAGTGCGTGAAGGCGGCCGACGGCCTCAAGGCGACTGGCAATCAGGCCAACCTCTGAGGCGCATAGATTTCCTGCGGTTCCTTTAAATGTGTGGGCTGACCGCTCGACTGCGGACGAGTTCCCATCGGCCAGGGCCGTTCGAATATCGGCCAACATCGTCTGATAGCGATCCAAGAAGAGACGGATGAGTTGTCCAAACAACTCGTTGTCATTCCCAATGTTTTGATACATCTGTGCGTGATCAAAAATGCCTTGAGCAGGATCCGGGTGTCGAGGGGCAGCGTGTGCTTGGTCCGCTCGGATCGTCTGAGGTGGAGCTGGCGTCCAACGTGCCAGTGCGGCTCGTAGTTCATCGAGCTTAATGGGTTTCGAAAGGTAGTCGTCCATTCCCGCGGCCAAGCAGCGTTCTCGGTCACCCTGCATGGCATTGGCTGTGACTGCGATGATCGGAATATGAGGGGACGCATCAAGTTGTGAGTCGCGCGTATCAGTCGGGCTGTCTGTCTTGCCAGATCCTGAGGCCGAAATCTGATCCTCGGCGTGTGATACGGTGGAGGACGCTTCCCGTTCCCGAATGGTTCGGGTCGTCTCAAAGCCGTCCATGAGCGGCATCTGACAATCCATTAGGATGGCGGCATATCGTCCTTTTGTGAGTGCCACCAAGGCTTCTTGCCCATTATCGACGACATCCGGTCGATATCCCAGTTTCTCGACCATTCGAACCGCAAGTTTCTGGTTTACGATATTGTCTTCTACCACTAACACACGCTGGCGTTGAATATTCTCTGCGACTGTATGTCTCGTAACCAGTTGTGGGACGATGGAACCGATGGGCTCGGTTTTCCGTTCTTGATCGTCCTTGATCCCCAGAACGGTTCGGAGGCATCCCTTCAACTCATCGTGACGAACCGGTTTAGGGAGATACCCCATGGCGCCGGAGGATCGGGCCTGTTCCGCGTGTCCTCGCTGAAGAATGGACGTCATGACGACAAGACGAGTGTGAGCCCCATCAGGATGGCTGTTGAGCTCGCGTGCGAGCTGCAAGCCGTCCTTCCCGGGCATAATGACGTCCAGAATGGCGAGATCGTAAGGTGTCCCTTTTCGGTTCGCCTCAGTGATACGCTGCCATGCCGAATCGGCATCTTCGGCCAGGTCGTCCACCATGCCCCATCCGGAAACCAGATGGTGAAGAATCATCCGATTCGATTCATTGTCGTCAACAATCAGGACCCGTTTCCCAGCAAGTTCACCGGAGGGAAGAATGGCACGGAGGGAACCGATCTGTTTCTGGAAGCGTGCCGTACACCAGAAGGTGCTTCCCTGACCTTCGGTGCTGCGCACTCCCATCCGACCACCCATCAGTTCCACCAGCTGTTTTGAAATCGACAGACCCAGGCCGGTCCCTCCATATTTTCTTGTGGTCGAGCTGTCAGCTTGAACGAAGGGGCGAAAGAGCTTGTCGATGGTCGTGGGACTCATGCCGATTCCACTGTCCGTGACTTCAAATCGGATCTCCACGGCATCCGTGGAGTCGTGCTCGAGATAGGCTTGGAGGGTTACCTCTCCTTTGTCCGTAAACTTCACGGCATTGGCTACAAGATTGGTAAGAACTTGACGCAGACGACCGGGGTCACCTTTGAGGCCGGTCGGAACGGCCGCGTGTACCAACCCTATGAGTTCGAGCCCTTTGGTCTCGGCTCGTTCGGCAAACTGTGCCAAGACCTGTTCCACTGTGGTTCTCAGATCGAAGTCCAGAGTCTCCAACTCCAGCTTCCCGGCTTCGATTTTACTGCATTCGAGTACATCATTGATCAACTGTAAGAGGGCTTCACCACACTGACGTATGGTTTCAGCGTACGAGTGTTGTTCAGGCGTCAGCGGAGTCTCCATCAGGAGGCTCGTCATGCCGATCACCCCGTTCATGGGCGTACGCAATTCATGACTGACCGTCGCCAAGAATGCCGATTTTACGCGCGCGGACTCTGTCGCTTTCTCAAGCGCCTGATCGAGGCGTTGGTTGCTCTCGTGCAATTGAATGGCTGTCTGGCGGAGCGCTTGTTGCGTCTCGTAGACGGTTGTCATATCCGTTGCGTACCCTCGGACGATTCCGTGGGAAAGGATCGGACAAAAGGTCCATGAAAAACTAGCTTTGGGGAGCAGGACGTCTTCCCCGTATAAAACCTGGCCGGTGGAAAGACTGCGTTGGATGATCGTCATGAGCTGAGGGGGGGCTACGCTCGGAAATCCCTCGAGACTATAGCCGAAGCGAGAGAGCAACGAAATCATGGCAGGATTCGCATACAGGAGGCTGCCATGTCTGTCCAACTCAATCATGGGAGAAGGACTTTCATGCGCAATGGCGGCGAGGCGGTCCCGCTCGTGCTTGACTTCCATTTCCTGCGACAAGTCGCGGATATAGACCATCAGCACAGTGACATCGCCGAATAGGTTGGGAGTACATGTCCATTCCACGGGGATGATGGCGCTCGTCCGTTTCAGATGGAGTTGTTGCCTTGAGGCGATGGGATGACCGCTTCGCAATACTCTGGTCAGTTGGGCCGTGATCAAGTCTGCGTCTGTTGCCGTGAGCATCGACCAGAAGGCTGGAAAGGATTGTTTCATGGGGAGCCGTGATCGTGGCCCCAGGAGTCGGCGTCCTTCCCGGTTGACGGCAAGGATGGTGAGCTTGTGGTGAAGGACGATCGCACCAATCGGAAGATCTTCGAGTAGGTCGGCGAGGTTGGAAACATGCGACGCATCGACTGCCGTTCGACGACGGGATGCTCTATGCGTTCTCTGAGATCGGGACATTACGCGGCTCGCAAGTCAGAATTGTCTAGGTGAATACCGATGTTGACTCGTTCACGCGTCGGGTCGAGCACACGGAGGACCGAACGCACCGTATGGTCGGCAGATGGGGAGGCGAGATCTACCTCTATGGGAGTGGGATAGGAGCCTCCCTGTGGGTCGGTCGTAATCTTGACGAGTGGTTTAAGTCGTTGCTGAGGGTTGACTCCAACGACGACCGCTTGTTCTCCGGTGTTAAGCTTGACCAAACTCCCCACAGGATAGACGCCGATGCTTCGAATCATTAGTTCCACCAGAGACTTCTCGAATTCACCTCGCTCTCCGGCCAAGAATAGTTGTCGAACGGCGTCATGCGGCAACATGGAGGGGCGTGTACCGTGTCGGCTCACCATGCCGTCATAGAAGTCGACGATGCCGACGATTTGGGCCAGTGGCAAGATGTCGTTGCCGCGAAGGGCGGCAGGAAATCCGCCTCCATTGCCCCGCTCATGATGCTCCTTGACGATGCGCAGGACTTCCTCAGGCATGCCGGGTTGTTCAGCGAGCACTGCGACGCCAAGTTTGCAATGTTGTTCCAGAAGGGTCTTATCTTGTCCGGTGCACTCATCTCGTTTGCGTACTAAATTTCGTGGCAATCGTACATATCCGGTATCGTGCAGCAACGCGCCCATGCCCACTAGTTCCTGCGTCGGTTGATCCAGTTCACTCTCAAGGGCCAGGATGAGCGACAGGATGCAGGTATCCAATGCATGCGTCGTCAGAGACCGGTCGAACTGCTTGATTTTTTGAATGGCAAGTTGCGTGGCCATCCCGGCGTGATTGCCGAGCATGTGGTCGAGGACAGTCGAGACAATCGCCTTCGTCGCTTCGGGTGACGGAGGAACCCCGCGTTCAAGATCGCTGAAAATTCGTTCCACAGCTTCCTGAGCTTGGGCATAGATGACCGAGGGAGGCTGATCGGCATCCCGCGCCGTTGCTCCACTGGCTGCGGTTGTACTTGCAGCGGAGGCTAATTCCGGAGGCGATGCTTCAACCTGTGTGTTGTGCTCCATACTTTCCGGACTGGTCTGCGAGGGGGACGCTGGAAGGTCAAGTCCCTTGCTGGTGTCGATCGTCACGATCCTGATCCCATGGCGTTTCATGAGTTGAATGGTGTCCAGGTCTTTGATGAGAAATTTATGAGAAAGAAAGGGAGTGCGGTACCAAGGGACATCCATTTCAATGAGGTACATACCGAGGATCAGTTGGTCGATCGAAATACGTTTGGTGGCCATAGATCTCCGGGCTCCAGATCTAAACGTCGTCGAAGGGGCGTTCATGCTACAGCGGTTCGCGTGCGTTATCGGCGGAAGAAACATCGAACTTGATCAGTGTGTGCAGGACAGTGCGTGTTGTAATTCATTCTGAATCAATACGTTCCGTCTTGCATCCTTGCTGCTCAAGAATAGTCTCTGACGGGCCGATAGAGCTCATCAGAGATTGTTTTTGGCGACTGCTCAATGAGGACAAGACGCGATGAATGACGTAATCGAAGCTTCTCCCTCTCCAGCAACGTTCTTATCAGTGGGATTGGCTATCAAGCTTTCTCTGACGCTCGATGGACAGAAGGTGATGTACGGCTCAACGCTGTTGGGCTGGAAAGATCATGCTTGGCTTGTCTGTGAATGGCCTCTGCCTCTGAGTCATGACCAGCGTGTTGAGAGTGGAACTCCGTGTACCGTCAGTTACCTTCATGACGGTAAACTCGTCGGATATCGTAGTGAAATTCGCGATCTGATTACCTCGCCCGTACCGTTATTGTTCGTGGCCTATCCCAAGACGGTAGAGGAAATGCATTTGCGCAAACATCTCCGAGCATCCGCCAACGAACCGATTTTGTTGATGCAAGCCGACATGACAAGCGCATCCACCTCTTTGTCACCAGCGAGCGGTTATTTTGGCGGTTTACTGAAGGATCTCAGCGGAGGAGGATGCAGTGTGACTTTGGTTCGAAGGCCGGCATGGTTGCGCTCAGGAGCGACTGTTCGTTTGGAGTTCGAGCTGCCTGGACTGGGACATATTACCAATCTGACGGGTGTCGTGAAGAACCTTGAGGTATGCCATGGAAGCGAAACGATCGGGATCGAGTTTCGCTTCGACGAAATGGAATACATCGAGTATCGAGGATGGGGAGGATCTGTCCGGCAGGCGATCGAGCAGTGTGTCTTCCAGAGAGCCAGCACCCCTTTTCAAACTTCCTAGACAGACCATCTCTTGTTCGGTTGCGCGACCTCCTAAGCCGATCCCATATCCTCCACCTGGTTCTGGAAATACTCCCTCATTTATCAGGTGAAGCACGTCGACCGCTCCTGATCGAATCACGCGTGACTTCCGGGCACATCCACAATCATTCGTTTAGGACATCGGGGGTGAAGTTTTGTAAGAAGCGACCCTAAGGCGGTTTTCTGTTGGCTGCCAAGCGTCCAAGCCGGGCAGTTCCTTCCGCTCCTACTCGGCAAGACTTGCCGGTACATTTTCGTATGGATCACGGGATCTCACGGTTTCCCCAAAAAACTCCATCTATTTGTTCGGTTGTAGCTGGCATGCAACTTGTTAAAGAGACGGGAGAATAGTTGCACGTATGCCAATTCGTTCAACGGTCACGTTCACTGTTACCGTGGGGGTAGCGAAGCGGCAGAAAGGTGGAAGGGATGCAGCGATTAAGCGTCAACATCATCTATGGGAATCATGGCCATGCGATTCACACGGAAGATACTCTGGAATATGTGCGAGAAGGCCTGGAGAGCACCGGCTTGAGCGTACGATATTCTCGCGGGGAGTACTTAACGGACGGGGTGAACATTGTCATGGAATGTCACCACCGAGGTCAGAATCTGTATGAGCAGATTTCAACGGCAAGGCAGCGGTATCCGCAGTCTCGGCTATACGTGATTGTTACAGAGATGCTGACTCCGGATGGGTTTAATTCGGCAAATATGAAGATGGTGGAATCCCATGAATCAACAACTCCCTACCATGATCGTGCCTACTGGAATGAGAGGACCAAGGCCTTTATGGGTCTTGTTCCCGTGGTTGACGGGCTATTCCTAATTGGACTGGAGCCTATTGAGGGCTGTTTGCCCCTGGGGTATGAGAAAGAGGTGGGACTCTATTTTCAGTTGGGGAAACCGGTGCATCTGATTCCCTTGTGTGCTCCACCGCAGCTTTCTACGGTTTCGGGAGGTGAACGTCAGTATGGCGAGCAAGATATCGACGTATTGTTTACCGGATCTGTCACGCCGTACCGAAGAAAGATACTCGACACGTTGCGGGCAAAGGACATGCGGGTCGTGACTCTAGAAGCCCATACAGCCGCTTATTTAAGAAACAACTATGTACGCCGAAGCAAGTTATCTGTCGGACTGAAATTGTCGGATGAGACGCAAATCTTATCCTTGCAACGTGCCTATTTCCATTTGGTGAATAGAGTGCCGCATGTGTTTGAGCGTACTCCGATACGGTCTCCGTTCGACCCATTCCTGAATTTTGCCGACAGCGGGGAGGCCTTTGTCAAAGCGTGCGAGGCCGTATTGACGGGAGAGCAGCCATGTCCTACCCGGTATTTTTCAGAATTTTACCGTGCTACGAGCGGAAAGTATCAGGATACGTTTGAACGTCTTCGGACAATGCTGGAGCAAGAGGCCGGATGGCAGCCGACCAGACAGGTTTCTCGGTCTCATGCGGGAGGGAATGGTGAGAGGCACGGACACGGCGTTACGGAAAGGCACGCCATGAGTGATTGCCGTAAGATGTACGGCAGGCTTGAGGAAGAGTATTACCAGTATTGTCGTGAAGCCAAGCAGCCCTACTTCGGCAAGATCATGTGGGCATCTCAGGGATTGCCTCTTCGACATGCAATCATGCAGGAAGTCGTGCGTCTCGAAGCAGTGCGTGCCGGGAGTAATCCTCTGCATGTTCTGGAGGTAGGGGCCTGGGCGGGTGGATCGGCCATCACCTGGGCAGAGGCGATTTCTAAGTTCCATGGAGGCAATGGACAAGTCCTCTGTGTCGATCCCTGGAAGCCCTACTTCGATATGGCCAAACGGCCGGATACGCGACTTTATCGGGAGATGGCCGATGCATTGTCGAGCGACACGATCTATGATTTATTCCTCCATAATATCCAGGCGTCCGGGCATGAACAGCGCGTCATTCCACTCCGTGGACAGAGTACAACCGTTCTGCAGACCTTACCGCATGGACATTTTGATTTAGCCTATATCGATGGAGATCACAGCTATTCTGCCGTGCTGGCTGATCTGACCGCCGCTTGTGAGCTGGTGAAGGACGGAGGCATCCTGTGCGGTGATGACTTGGAGCTGCAGCTGGATGAAATTGATGTGGCATACGCCAAGACCCAGATTGAGTCGGACTATATCGAAGATCCCCGATCTCGCAAGCACTATCACCCGGGAGTGACGTTGGCGGTCGGTGAACTCTTTGGCCGGGTATCCGTCGCGGAAGGCTTCTGGGCGATACGGCGTCAGGGAGCGCAATGGGTGAATGTTGATTTTTCTCCCATTCACTGCACGGAAAAGGATATCCCGAGACATCTTATCTCGAATAATCCCGCCGATGATCATGCGTTTCGCGAGTGGTTGAAGCGTAGACGTCAACCTGAGTCGGTTTCGTCGGTGCCTGTTTCCCATCAAGAAGTACCCTCACCACGCGTAACAGCCCATTCAGCCAAAGGTCCCAAGATCTTACTCCTCCAATTGGAGTTTCCTAATTGGCAGCAGGGTCGTGCATGGTCGTATGCCGCGTCTTATGGAGTGGCAGATGGCTTGCGTGCGAATGGTGCGCAATGCACAACCATTCCTTTGATTGCGAACAGTGCGAGCCATTCGGACGCCTGGCTGGCTCATGCACGGAGCCTCGTGGCAGGACAACGATTCGACCAGGTCTGGGTCTGGCTGGTACATACGCCCTTTGATCAGCAGGTTTTGGATTGGATCAGCGGTTTGGCCCCTGTCCGAGTCGGGGTGGTGATGGAATCGCTGGTCTATGATCAGACGGACTATGACTGGGCCCCTCATCTGCGCGAGCGTCAAGGGCGGGTCGAACGGGAGTTACGGAGTTGCACTCATGCCCTATTGCTTGATGAGTGTGATGCTCAACGCCTTATCGGGCGTGTGCCGGTTGAAGCCTTATGGTGGCCTCCCATGGTGCCTGCACGGTTCATTAAGGCTTCCACCCTGCCGCCTACGCACGATGTCGGAGTGTTTCACGGCACTCCCTATGGAACACGGCAACAATGGCTCACGCATCCTATCCTTAAGGAACATCTCCGCTTTGTTCAATCGGGGCAGCCGACCACGCAGTTCCAACGCATGTATGATCAATTACAGGCCGTGATGCTGCGTCGGATGAGCTCCGCACTACCGGTCTCGCCTGTTCAGATGGCTGAGTATGTGGAGACATTGCACAAGATCAGGGAAGGGGAATTCGGCGAATGGATAGGCCGACTGCCACAATGGGCGGCAATAGTGAATTTGCCGAGTCTCGCGAAAGGTTTTGGTGGGCGTGTGTTCGAAGGCATGGCGGCCGGACGTCCCGTGGTGTCCTATCCCATACCGAATCATCCCTTGAACAATGCCTTGTTTGTGGATGGCGAGGAAATTGTATTCTACGACGCTGCATCTACGGAGTCTCTGAGAGAGGCGCTTGATCGTGTTCTACGCGACCAGTCTTTGGCAACGAAGCTTGCTCGTAACGCGGAAAACAAGCTTCGGGCCTTCCACACCAGCGAGTACCGCCTGAAGCAAACACTCGCTTGGATCGAATCCGGGCAGAAACCAGATTATGGTGTCGCTGTTTCGCAAAGTCCCAAACAATCTCGACCGATTGTGGCATCGGAGACGGGTCGGGGAATCCAGGAGCGTTCAGTGGAAGATAAGGACGCAGATCGTTTTTACGTCAATCTCTTTGTCAACGCACCGGAGTGGTCTACACCTCATCCGAATGCGGATGAGGCCGCACGCTGGACCAAGATTGCCTCGTTCTTGGAGTGCATCCTTCGACGGGTCCGTCAGAAGAATCCACAGAAGGAATTGCGTATTTTGGACGTCGGGTGTGGGCGTGGCTGGCTTACGAAGTTGGCATCTGTATATGGCGTCTGCGAAGGTGTCGAGCCCGTGGCGGAGGTTGTGGCCCATGCACGGAAGATGTTTCCGTACCTGAGATTTGAATCAGGGACCGCCGACCAAGTTCTCTCACGTGCGGACTTCGCTCCGTACGATGTCGTCTTGACTTCCGAAGTTCTCGAACATGTTCCTCACGGGCAGAAAGATCTCTTCCTTGCACAGCTGGCTGCTCTTCTGACAGCTGAGGGGTACCTCATTCTGACGACCCCTCGCGGAGAAATGTGGGATCAGTGGATGACCATTGCGCCGCCGAATCAGCCGGTTGAGGACTGGGTGACGGAGGAGGACTTACGTCAGTTGTTCCGCCGCCAAGGATTTACTGAGATTGGTTTGGAGCGAGTCCACGTGGAAGTACCGGGGCTTCGGTACGTGCCTGCACCGACTCCAGCGGAGCTCGGATCACGGAAGTTGCTGCCTATCTACCAGGTGTGGGCGTGCCAGCGTGTCGGGCCGGTCCGACCTGCGACTTTCACACGTCGGCCCAAGGTTTCAGTCATCGTACCGACCTACAATCGACCGGACCGTCTGAAAGTGGCCCTGCAGAGTATCCTCCGACAGACATTTCAGGACTTTGAGATCATGGTCGTCAATGACGGAGGTCTCGATGTCGCGTCGACGGTGGCGACGCTCAACGACGGGCGCATCGTCTATATTCAGCACGATCGAAATCGAGGCCTTGCAGCTGCTCGGAATACGGGATTGGCTGCGGCAACAGGCATGTACATCGCCTACCTCGACGACGACGATCGGTATTTGCCGGACCACTTAGAAACACTGGTGTCGGCCTTGGATGAGGGGGCGCATAAGGTCGTTTATAGCGACGCCTGGCGAGTCAGCGAGCGGCGGGAACAGGATCGCTATATTGAAGTGGGCCGAGACGTGCCGTATTCGTACGACTTCAATCCGGCCGACCTGCTTGTATCAAATTATTTTCCGGTGCTCTGTGTGATGCACCATCGAGCATGCGTTGAACAGGTTGGGCGGTTTGATGAATCACTCTTTGCTCATGAAGACTGGGATCTGTGGATCCGCATGGCGACAATATCCCCCTTTAAGCATGTGAAACGCACGACAGCCGAGTTCAGCTGGCGAACAGACGGGTCTTCGATGACAAGCGCGACGCAAGAAACGTATTGGCGTACGACGGAGATTATCTATCACAAGTATCGGCCTTACGCCGAACGAATGAAGGGAGTACGCCAAGCACAGGAGAAACGGTTGGAGGATCTCCGCCGCGCCAGGAGTAGGCGCGACTATGTCTGTTCCATCGTCATGCCAGTGTATAACCGAATGGAACTCACGAAAGATTGCCTCACAGCTTTGGCAGGAATGAACGATCAGCCGGAGTACGAACTGATCATTGTGGATAATGGGTCTACTGACGGTACAGCCGATTTTCTTCGGCAACTCAGCGGTGACGTCCAGATCATCCGCAATGAAGAGAACCGCGGGTTTGCCAAAGCTTGCAATCAAGGGGCAAAGGTCGCTCGAGGCCGATATCTGGTGTTCTTGAATAACAACACAATTCCGCAAACGGGTTGGCTGGAAGCCTTGGTCCGAGAGGTGGAGCAAGACCGGGATATTGCCGTGGTAGGCAGCAAGCTCCTCTACGGCGACGGGACCATACAGCATGCAGGTCTGGTGTTTCCCCGTACTGGCGGAATTCCATACCACTTGTACCAGCATCTCCCCGGCGATTGTCAGGCCGTCAGTGGGCGTCGTGAATTTCAGTGCGTGACAGCCGCCTGCATGCTGGTCCGGCGTGAATCCTTTGAGGAAGTCGGAGGGTTCGATGAAGCCTACCGCAATGGGTTTGAGGATGTGGATTTGTGCCTGAGGATTCGAGAGCAGGGCCACCGCATCGTCTATCAACCGAGAAGCGTCGTCATCCATCTTGAGGAGCCAACGTTCAGAAGGAAGGCGCATGACGAAGAGAATACGCGCCTGTTTTTGAGCCGCTGGGAGAAACACTGGTGGCTGGTGGATGAAGATCTCTACTACCACGCCGATGGCTACAAAATGGTCGGCGGTGAAGCGACCGCCAACGATGCGGGGCATGTGCGGATGATCGAGAACATCAAAGACCGCGCTGCATGGGCACATGTGGCGGCCGCGCAATCAGCCGCGCAAAAAAGAGACTGGGGCGGGATCAAGCGGGAATTGAGCTTGGCGCAGGACTGGCCGAACGACCCCTCTGTGCTGGACTGGGGCGCGATGGTAGCTGAGCAGCTGGAAGAGCCGGTCTATCGGGCACAGTTTCTCGCCAGGCATGTGGGTTTGGTCGATGATCCAGTCCGTCGACTCGAATTGATCCGCATGTTGTTGGAACAGAAGAACTTGGCGGGAGCCGAGGAGCACCTACGTGCCATACTGGATGCGTCCCCTGACCATGCCGGGGGGCTTCTGCTCAAAGGTATTCTGTGTATGCAACATGAGCAGTTCGGAGAAGCGGAAGCTGCATTCAGTGCCGCGCTTTGCCAAGGGGCCGAACGCAGAAAATGTCTGATGGGCATGGGGATGGCCGCAATGGGAAGAGCCTACACGCAGGGTGCCTGGGAACGGTTTCTTGAGGTGTTGGCTGATTATCCAGATGATACCGAAGCGATTCATTGGTTGCTCCGTGCGGGGACGGCACAAAATCGTTGGCATGAGTTAGCTGAGCATTTGCACATCTACGTAACGAGGAATCCGGGAGATCTTGCTTCCCGCTTTGCGTATGCCAGCGTTTTGTTGCGGGGTGAACAGATTCATGCAGCTAGGCGCGAATACGATGCGCTATCGCGGGTTGCTCCCACCTATGACGGGTTGGAGCAACTCGGCCGGGCGATTTCCGGGAGGGAAGCAGTGCTCGCTCTGGAGCCTGCTTCGTCTTAGAGAGATGGCCAAACGCGCACTTCTGATCCAATTGGCCAGACTTGGTGATCTTGTACAAACGGTTCCGGTCATTACGGCGCTTAAGGAAACGCATGAAGACTGGATCCTTGACCTGTTGTGTCCGGCACATCTGGAAGGAATTGGACTAATCTTGCCGGGAATTGGAGCAGTGGTACCGTGGGATGGGGCTGCATGGAATCAACGGGCGCGGGTCGTGGAGAACGATCTACTGCCCGACCACGTGGTCGAGGCCGATGCCGCGCTTCGTACGATCGTGGACGAGCCCTATGAGTGCGCATTTGTGCTCAACCAACATCCCCGTGCGATCCTGGCTGGGGCGCTCCTGGCACGAAAGAGTCTGGGAGCAGTGAGCGGTGGGCCGGTTGATCATAGATTATCACCCTGGGCAACCTACGTGAGAGCTGTGGCCAACGACAGAAGAGAGAACCGCATTCATCTAGCCGATGCATTTTGCGGGATGTGCGGTGTTCCTCCGCCCAAAGACGTGGTGCAGATACAGATGCCCTCCGTTCGACTTCCGCAAGAGCTTGATCCGATCGGAGAGTCTTCCGGCCCATGGATCGGAGTCTTAGTGGGAGCAGCTGCCTCGGAGCGAGTGGTTCCGGTCACGGCTTGGGCAGAATTCATTGCAGGTTGCCTGGATGCTCTCCATGGGAGTCGTGTCGTATTGATCGGAAGTCGACAGGAACAAGAACGAGCCGGCTGGATTCTGACGTCACTTCCTTCTTCCCTCTTAGGGCGAGTCTGGGACACGACCGGTCGACTTTCGTTGACGGAATTGGCACAGGCACTTACTCGTTGCCAGGTTGTCGTTGGATCCGACACCGGCCCGCTGCATCTGGCAGTAGCCCTGGGGACCAAGGTGATCGGCTGGTATTTTGCCAGGGCGCGGGTTCATGAAACGGGACCCTACGGCCGGAGCCATTGGGTATGGCAAGCAGAAGGAGTAGGGGGGGAGACTGGAGAAGCAATTACGCCGCACTGTTGGCCGATCGAGGAGACCATCGGCCTCCTGTCCAATTCCCAGGTGGTCGCAGCTCAAGATTGGTCGCTCTGGAGCAGTCATCGGGATCGGTGGGGCGCATATTATGTTCAGGCGGGACATGAACCGGTTGCCCCGCTTCAACGGGAACAGGTTTGGAACGAGTTGCATTCTACGGCGGTGTAAGGGGGAATTCAGTGGAGTACCTGAACGCAAACTTAGAGCGTCTTCGTCAGACCGCTCCCGATCTTGCCGGGGCTGTGCGAGACAGCCCCGGTGGTGTGCTCACCGTGGTTCCTTCACGCGAGGGTTCTCCTTCGGCGACGTATGGAGGGCAATGGATCCATAGTGCCTATGACCCCAAGAAAGAGGCCAGGTCCTGGGTAGAACAACAACTCAAGGAATGGAAATCGGACGAGGCGGCCGTGGTTCTTGGGGTAGGTCTCCTCCATCACGTGGAGGCCCTCGCCATTTCGCTGCCGCCCGATGCAGGAATGGTCGTCGTAGTACCAGATATGTCTGTATTGAAAGATGCAATGGGTGCAAGGCCTTTCGGATCCTGGGTCAACAGGATTCAGTGGGTGACCGGTACAGTCGAGGATATGGCCGCGCAGCTGGCTGCACAACCATCTCCTCTACGATTCTTGACGTATGGGGCAGCGGCACGACTCCATGCTGACGCGCATCAGCAACTACAGAAGAGGCTAGGCCAAATCATGGCTGGCAAGGCGGGCGGCCAACTGCATGTGGCGGTGGTTGGTCCGATCTACGGCGGATCGCTCCCGATTGCTCGCCATGTTGTATCCGCGTTGAACGAACTGGGTCACCGAGTGACGTGGCTCGATCATCATCTCCATCAGGGTAGCTATGACGCCCTCGGATCCTTTCGTGAAGAGCGTCATCGACTGACGCTGCAGAGTCGATTTGCCGACGTCCTGAGCCTGAGCACCATGGCGCATCTGGCGGAGGATCCACCGGATCTGGTTCTGGCTCTTGCCCAAGCGCCGCTGACACTGGCGGTGTTGCAGCACTTGCGGAAGAAGAAATTTCTGACGGCGATGTGGTTTGTCGAAAACTACAGACATCTCACATACTGGCGTCAATTGGCGGCTGGGTACGATTACTGGTTTGTGATTCAGCAAGGGGATTGTCCTGATGCGTTGAAACGGGCTGGAGCGACTCACGTTCATTATCTACCTATGGCGGCAGATCCCAACGTACATCGTCCAGTGACCCTAACCACGGCTGAGCAACAGGAATATGGAGCCGACGTCTCCTTTGTCGGGGCTGGCTATGCCAACCGGAGGAAACTGCTGCCTCAGTGGTTGTCGAAGGAATGGACGTTGAAGCTGTGGGGGAATGAATGGGACGGTGCCCTGGATCTCTTGAGCGTACTCCAACGCAACGGGGCTCGTATCGATATGGATACCTGCATCAAGGTGTTCAACGCTACGGCCGTGAATCTGAATGTGCATTCGTGCTCCGGCATGGGCCTGGATCCTCAACCGGATTTCGTTAATCCTCGCACCTTTGAGCTGGCCGCCTGCGGCGCATTTCAGTTGGTGGACGAGAGGACACTGCTCCCCGATCTCTTTACGCCGGAGGAAGTCGTTCGCTTTCGGAAGCCTGAAGAGGTTCCGCAGTTGATTCGGACGTGGGTCAAGGATGGCACTGGACGGCGTGACTATGCCGACGCGTCTCGCCGACGGGTCTTACGTGACCATACCTATCGTCATCGTGTGCAGGAGCTTCTTGCCGCGGTTGGTCTACATCAGCCGGATCGCATAGGCTCAATCTTGCGGGGGGATCGGTCGACGATAGGACTCACGGAACGGGCCACTGCCTTGCCGGAGCTGCTCCCCTTGCTCAACCGGTTTCCGACGGGGCAACGTATCGAGTTGAAAGACCTTGCAGCTGATATTCGCGCACGAGCTCCCGGGCGCCAACTGGCACGAGAGGAGTTGCTTGTCCTGATGCTCGACAGTTATCGGGTTGAAACAAAAGATCTTGTATGAAGGCATGTCCCGTGTTGCTGGTTCCTCGTTTCGCGTTGAACACGAAACATGAAACTCGCAACTGGCTGTCTGGTCGAGATTGTACATGAAGCAAGTCTTAATTTTAAACATTACCAGGATGGGCGATCTCGTCCAGATGGGTACATTGTTGGAACGTCTCCATGAGGAGTGGCCTGGAGTTGCCGTGGACCTGGTTGTGGATCGCCGGTTTGCGCCGGTTGCGTCGTTACTGAGGGGTTTGCGCGAGGTCGTCGCCTTGGATTTTCAGGTCCTGATCGAGGAGAGCCGTGCCCTCGTGAAGGATGTGGTTGCGCTGTATCACGAGACGGCGGCCTGGGCGAAGCCGTTGGCGGAACGGCGGTATGATCGCGTGATTAATCTCACGTTTAATAAGCCGAGCGCGCTCCTGGCTGGATTCATCGGCGCACCCGATATTCGAGGGGTACAAAGCGCATGGGATGGGGGGCTCGTGATCGAGAATCCTTGGATGGCGTATTTTTCGGATTTTCACCAATTCCGACAATTGAATCGGTTCAATCTCGTCGATATCTACGCGCTTGGCGGCAGTCGCCCAGGGGCATTTTCGCCGCTTCGACTCTTCCTTGCTCGGGAGGACCACATGTGGGCGAAGGAAACCCTCACCGGGTCGACTCAGTGGATTGCCGTGCAGGCCGGAGCCAGTGACAGCATGAAAGCCTGGCGGCCTCACCTTTTTGGCCAGACGTTGGCTCAGGTGGCCAAACGATGGCGCGGTGGAATTGTCTTCATCGGCAGCCGGGAAGAGGAAGCCACGATCGCGGAAGTCATGCAGGTCTATCGAGAGGCAGGGGGGAAGAACGCGGTTAAGAATATGGCGGGTCGCACAACGTTAAGTCAGCTGGCCGGGCTACTGGCGGAATGCCAAGTGCTGCTGACCAACGATACCGGACCTATGCATATTGGCGTGGCGGTGGGCACTTCGGTGATCGATCTGTCGGTGGGACATGTCTCGTTCCAGGAGACCGGCCCCTATGGGCCTGGCCATTGGGTGGTTCAGCCGGAATTGGACTGTGCTCCTTGTGGGTTCGAACAAGTCTGTGCCCACCATGCCTGCAAGGACCGTCTCTCCCCAGATTTTGTGGCTGATCTCATGTGTCATGTGTTGAAGACTGGACCATGTCCCACCAAGGCTGTCGGGGGACGCCTCTACGAGTCCGGAGTGGATGAGGATGGACTCGGTTCCTTTAACTTAAGAATCGGGATGGAGGCTCCCACCACGGCATGGTATGCGGCGTTTTGGCGCCGCTACTGGTATGAAACACATACTGGATTACCGAGCCGTCTTCCACTCCTGGAAGCGAAGCCTCCCGATGCCCCAGCGGTCACGGCACAGCTGCGGACACTGATGCCGCTTCTGGAGGTATCCTGCCGACGAGCTGATCAGATTGCACAGGTGGCTCGTAGGGCATCGGCCAACATTCCGGAGTTGAAACGGCTTCAGGGCGAGCAGCGAGTTGATCAGGAGCGGCTGCTGCGTATTGGCCTAACCACGGAGGCCATCGCTCCTCTCACGGCAGCGTTCGGCCGTGAGATGCGAAATGACAATGTCGTCGGTCTGGCTAAACTTGCACAGCATCAGGCTCATGCCTATCACACATGGCTGAGACGTTTGAGAGATTTTGAGCGGTATCTGGTTGACAGATCCCCCAGGGATCGGGGTGTCACGCCTGGGCATAGAGGAAATCTGATCACAGGTGGGCGGGAGCGGCAAGTGGCATAAGCTGAGGGGAGATGACACATGAATGTAAAATTGGACAACGAGCAGTGGCAAGCCATCAGTACCGCAACGCTCGGTGACATCCTCGCAGAATTGAGCGAGCGGGCCGATGCGCGGTCTCGAATCGTCACGAAGATCGTATTGGATCATCGTCGGATTACGGATCGAGACATCGATCCACATTTACTTCAACAACCGGCTACGAGTTACCGTGAGTTAGTCGCGACTTCTGAGACGCAGCTGGAGATGATTGAATCGGCTCGTGGTGCGATCGAGCGCTACTGTAGGTTGGTCGTGGCCGAAGGCACCTCGCTGGCCAATCAGTTTCGGATGGGGGTACAGGATTTGTCGTCGTTCGATGCTTGGCTCGGGAAGGTGGCGGATGCAGTCGAGGTCATTGAGAACGGCCGGAAACAGGTAGGAACGCCATCTCAGGGGCAAGCCATCGCAGGGTGGATCGAACAGCTCCTGGCTGCGAGGCATATTCATGATACCGTGAGGATGGCAGATCTACTGGAATATGAGATCCTTCCGCGGATAGCGGCTTGAGGCTGTGATGTTCATTCGTTTCCATTCTAGCGAGGTAACCCTCGTCGCTGCGAATTCCTGTCGAAGCTCAAGTCCTAGGGGGATTGGCCGATAAGACAGGCACGCCACGTATAGGCGTAAGGGACTACGGCTTCTACACGGATGTCGGAAGCGCAGCAGCGGATGGTGTTCTAGTTTCAAGGAGGAAGGGCAATGGCACTTATCGTTAACAATAACCCCGCATCCATTGCGGCACAGCGCAACCTGTCGGTCAATACCCTTGGCCTGAACCGGTCGGTTGAGCGGCTGTCATCTGGTCTCCGGATCACACGAGCAGCTGATGACGCTGCTGGCCTCGGATTGTCGGAGTCCTTGCGGGCGCAGATTCGCAGTATCAATCAAGCGACTCGAAACGCGTCGGACGGTATCAGCTTGACGCAGATCGCCGACGGTGCGGCAGCCACCATCGGGTCGTTGCTCGCTCGGCTTCGCGAACTGTCCTCCCAGTCCGCCAGCGGCACGGTGGGGAATACCGAGCGGTCCTACATCGATCAGGAGTTTATCGCGCTGCGGTCAGAAATCGACCGTATTGCTCAGGTGACCGAATTCAACGGCCAGGCACTGACGAGTGGTTCTACAATCAGCTTCTCAATCGCCATTGGGTTCCGCAGTGGTTCAGGGAATACGCTGAGCCTGGATCTCAACGACATCACCACCAGCTCGTTGGGGCTGAGCTCGGTGAACGTGTCCACGGCGACAGCTGCGACAAACGCATTAGCCAGTATCGACAGTGCGATCAGTGCCGTTGCAAGTGCACGAGCCGAATACGGGTCAATTCAGAACCGATTCGAGGCGACCATCGCCAATCTGCAGGTGACGAGTGAGAACCTCACGGCTGCAGAATCGCGTATCCGTGATGCGGATATTGCGCTTGAGACCTCTGTCTTCACCAAGAACCAGATCTTGGTGCAGGCCGGTATCGCGACCTTGGCCCAGGCCAACACGCTACCGCAACAAGCACTGGCGTTACTCAGAGGATAATAGCGGCACACCGCCCACCGCCCCTCTCCTGAATGGGAGAGGGGCTCGGTGAACGGAGTGAGATAAGGGGGCATGATGATCACCAATGTCACATCGAAGGTGGATCTCCCGGCCGCTGCTAACAATAAGAGTCAAGCCAGTGTTCCTCTCAGGAGCAAACCTGTGGCGGAACACAAACAGGGTGCTGACTTTTCGTTCGCCTCTCCCACGGATCGGGTAGCGCTCGAGCATGCCGTGAGTAAAGTGAAGGAAGCCGTACAGCAATCGGGTTCGCAATTGCAGATCGAAGTGGATCCGGACCTTGAACGGGTTATCGTGAAAATTCTCAATGGGGATTCTGGCGAAGTGATCCGACAGATTCCTCCCAAAGAAGTGATTGATCTGGCCAAGAATCTGTCAGGCGCAAAAGGGGCGTTGTTTGGGGAACATGCCTAACCGGACGCACAAGGATGTGCTATGGCCACGATAAGCTTTGGTGGACTCGGTAACGGGTTGGATTTCGGACAGGTCGTCGATCAACTGGTCAAAGTTGCGAAACTGCCGGTTGATCGACTGACCAAGAAAAAAACCGATCTCAGTACCAAGTTTACTGATTTCACCACGGCGAGCACCAAAGTGGCGGCGTTGCAAAGCGCCGCACAGGCATTACGGCTGTCGACCTCGTTTGACCGCACGACCGCATCCGTGACCGATAGCACGGTTCTGTCTGTGTCGGCCTCCTCGTCGTCAACTCCGGGAACTTACAGTGTTCGGGTCGTTCAGCTGGCCCAAGCCCATCAAATCATCAGTAAAACGGATAAGGCTGTCTCGTCCGCAACGACGGACATAGTCAGCGGAGGGTCAGCCACGTTCACGTTCAGGGTGGGATCCGGCGCAAATCAGACGGTGACACTCGGTGCGACAGGAACCTTAACCGACTTGCGCGATCAGATCAATAGCTTGGGCGCCGGCGTAACGGCTTCGGTGATCAATGCCGGAACAGAGGAGACGCCATCCTACCGTTTAGCATTATCCTCAACGAATACGGGCAGCGCGAATGCCATTACGATCGTGGCGGATGGGACGGATTTGGATCTTCTGAACGGTAGTGGAACCGGCGGCATCGATACCCTTGCGGCGGCGCAAAACTCACAAATTCAGATCGGTGATCAGACATTGAGCCCGTTGACGGTTGAACGAAGTTCCAACACCGTATCTGATGCGATCGTCGGTGTAACTCTGGCCCTGACGAAGACCACGGGAACGGGGACAGTTCAGGTGAACCTCTCGCAAGATGTGAACGCGGTGAGGACGAACATCAAGGCTGTTGCCACGGCCTACAATGAAGTCGTGAAATTCATCAATGAGCGGAGCAATTATGATGTGACGACGAAGCAGGGGGGGATCTTTTTCAACGAAGGAGCGGCAAGGACTGTCTTGTCTCGACTCCGAAGCGCGCTGTCTTCCTCGGTGAGTGGCGCCACGGTCTATTCGAATGTCGGACAAGTCGGGTTCAAGACCGAGCGGGATGGCACCATTACGGTTGATGAGGGACAGCTGTCTACCGCCTTGAGTACGAACTATAGCGGAGTCAAGGCATTGTTCAGTAACCAAGGAGCGGCAACGGGACTCGCACAGTCCATTGTTTCTGCGGTGGATGCCCTCAACGATATATCTGGTGGTGTGCTTGCGCTTCGGAAAAACGGATTGACGAGTGAAATATCACGAGTTGGGAATGACATTGCCAGACAAGAAGACTTTCTTGCTGGATACGAGGAACGCTTGAAGAAACAGTTCGCGGCTTTGGATGGCCTGTTGCGGCAACTTCAAAGTCAGAGCGGATTTCTTCAAGCTCAATCAACACAGCGACAACAATAAGGACGAGGGACAGATTCCATGATCACGCAGTATGCTCGTCAGTATGAACAGACTCAGGTGGTGACGTCGTCCGGCCTTCAGCTGGTGGTCCTCCTCTATGATGGTGCGATTCAATCGTTGGAGATCGCCAAGCGGGAAATTCGGGCAAAGAATATTCGGGAGAAAGCGCGACATCTGGGACGGGCGATTGCCATCATCGGCGAGCTGAATAGCGTTCTCGATCTTGAACAAGGGGGAGAGATTGCGCGGTCACTCCGACGGTTGTACGACTACATGCTGATGGAGATGGTCGAGGCCAATGCACGCAATAATGAGCAGAAGTTAGAGGGGCCGCTGCGCTGCCTCAGCACGCTTCGTGAGGCATGGCGGGAAGTAGCCAATCAGCAACAGCCTCGGCTGGTCGGTGCCCGATGAGGTCGCCGGTGAGTGGAAGTCACGCTGAGATCATGCGACTGACCAAGGCGGCACGTGAGGCGGCTGAGCAGGGTCGATGGGATGAGGTCACTCAATGTTACAGCGAACGAGGCATGCTCTTGGCCTCAACTCCAGCCTCAACACTCCCGACCGATGAACTGTTGAGCATGGATGACGAACTACGTGACCGTATCCATACCGCTCAAGTCTTGTTAGACACGCTATTGACCGAGGCCCAGACTGCAAAACGGCAGGTGCAGGACTTACGTCAGCGTCTTGCGGTCCTACCATCAGGACCGAAGGCCGTGTCCGTGGAAGCCTAGCTCGTATCGTATGACGAGTCAAATATGACGCGTGGTTCAGGAATCACCAGAAGGCAGTGAAGCGTTGGATGTTGGGAAGTCCGGAGGTCTAAGGTTTGAACCATGAGTCGCAGATCTTCAGCGTCCAACCTCAAACGCCTACCCGTGACCGTTTTACGCTACATGTCTCACTGTTCGACAGACTCACGGCCCTAAGTTGTATCGAAGGGCGAACGATAAACACCGAATCGTGCGGATTAGCATGAGGTCGAAGGGTGTCTGAATCATGAAGTCATCCATCATGACTGCCTCGAGCACATCTCACAGTGCGGAGCCCGACGAACGCCGGGAATGGATCAGGATCGAGGATCGGGTCCTGATGGAATATCGATTAGTGACCGAGGGGGGAACCAGTGTGCCGATCGAACTGGAGCGTGCCAATCCAGAGTCGATTGCTGCAGCGGTGAACAAACCAACGTCGGATCTGTTGGCCCGCTCGGGTGAGATCATGGTCGATTCGGCGGTGCTCCCATGGATCAGAAAGGTGGATTACCTGCTTGAAGTGATCTTGAACGCTCTTGCCGTCAATCAACCGTCCAGTGTCATGATGGCACAGCCTACGGATGTGAATCTGAGCGGAGGAGGAATTGGGTTCGTCGCTGTGGGGGAATTCGCAGCCGATGATCAACTGGAGATCAAGCTCATCCTTCCGCCGTTCACGATGATCCGGGCGCGTGTCAAGGTCATTCGGGCAGTGCCGGTAGCTGATGGTCGATCCTTTGAGATCGCCACCGAGTTTGTCGATCTGAAGCCCGATGATCAGGAACAGGTGATCCGCCACATTCTTCATGTGCAAGCCCAACGATTGCGCGCCGGACGGAGTCAGTCGAGCTAGCTGGAGAGCGATGTCGGGGATACAAAGGCTGCCTCGTTGAGAAGACGCTCATGAGTCGATCCAGTATCAAGGAAATCATCACAAAAGTCGAAAAGCGGATCGACGCCTACCGAAATGAAAATGCCAGGATCAGCAGCCAGATCACGATTCTCTCACTGAACGCCACTATTGAAGCAGCGAGAGCCGGGGAAGCGGGACGAGGGTTCGGGGTCGTCGCTAATGAGGTGCGGACGCTTGCATCCCAGGCGGCTGCTGCATCGGAGGATCTTGGAAGCCTGCGGAACGAGTTATTGCAACAGTTTACAGAACGGGAATGGGACCGATTATCCGATACTGCACAGACGCTGGTGCAGTTGATCGTTCGTAATCTGTATGAACGCACTGCCGATGTTCGGTGGTGGGCTACCGATGAAGCGTTGGTTCATGCGTTAGAATCGATGGAGAGCGCCGCCCTAAGGCATGCAGAGGAACGGCTCAGTCTCATCAACCGCTTCTATTCCGTTTATCTGAATTTGATCTTGGTGGGGATGAACGGAGAGGTGCTCGCCTGCTCGCGTCCGACACAATTCCCCAAGGTCAGGGGATCGAATGTCTCGCGGTCGCACTGGTTTAGGAAGGCCATGGCCACGACGGCCGGCGATCAGTATGCCGTCGATGATATTGCCAATGATGCCGCGCATGATGGCCGATTGGTCGCGGTCTTTGCGGCAGCCGTACGGCAGGCCGGGAAAGTGGATGGGAAGTGCATTGGCGTACTGGGAGTGGTGTTTGATTGGGAACCTCAGGCCAGAACCATCGTTCGGAAGGAAGTGACGATGTCGGCTGAGACGTGGACGCGCAGTCGCGTGATGTTGCTCGACAACAATCTGCGGGTGATTGCATCGTCCGACGACAAGGGGTTGCTTCAGCCATTTCTGCTGGAGCATAACGGACAGGCGAAGGGCTATTACCTGAATACCGATCGGGAGATCATTGCGTTCGCAAAGACGATCGGATACCAGGAGTATGACGGGTTGGGATGGTACGCCGTGATCGTCCAGAAACCGTAAGACGGGTTGCCGGGAGAGAACGCACACCGCCAGCCGGCACAGGTTAAGCGGCGGAGGAACCAGCTGTCCCCAGCGTTGTCAGTACGGCATCAGCGATCCGTCCCAGGGCAAGTGCAGCAGGGCAAGACGGGCTATGCTGGATGACTGGCACGTAGGCCCGAACCGACTGTTCCATTGCAGCATCCTCAGGGATCTCGCCAAGCAAACTCAAATCTCCTCCGACATATTCCTTGAGGAGCTTCCTGAGCTGCTGCACATTCACGCGGGCCCGTCCTGAGGTGCGGTTAAGGATGAGGGCAGGGTGAAAAGCCTGCAGGGCTGATTCAGCCACCCTCCGACCGGATTCATCCGTCTTGCCTGCGACGTCCAGGACCTCTTCTACGCTGCTGTAATCGCGGTTGGCGAGACCCTCTGCCGTCACGTCTTTCATCAGGAACATGGAGAGGACGCGGCGAATCGCTGCCAGCTTAATGAATCGATAGAGGTCGAGCACTGACGTGGGGTCCGGAGTTGCAACAGCGATGTGATGGTCGGCCATTAAAAAAAAGTCCAGCGCATGATAGCTCGTTCCGGCGCCGATATCGACGAGGATGATGTCTGCATGGATGTCTTGGAAATGCCGAATCAGACGCTTCTTCTGTGAATAGGGCATGTTGGCGGTGGCCAATGTATCGCCGGTGCCCGGGATGATCCTCAAGTTCGGATGGAGTGGGAGTTGTTGCGCGAGTGCGTCCAACTGCTCAACCCGATGGGTGAGAAAGTCCGTCAAGGTCATGGGCGGGTTGAGGAGGCCGAGCAAGATATGAGCATCAGCGCCACCGACGTCCAGGTCCGCGAGCACCACCCGTCTTCCTTTTTTCGCAAGGAGTAGGGCCAGATTGGTTGCGACGACACTCTTCCCGACACCACCTTTACCTGATGCGACGGAAATGATCTGTGCCATTGAGATCCGTTCCTGTTGGTTTGAGGCAACTGTCACAGACTTCTTCGGTCGCTGCGCCTGAAATCTGAACAGACCGGCAGTTATCCGTACACAGCGGAAAGAAATGAATCGTGACGGTGGAGATGTGGGCTCAACAGTCGCTTAAGTTTTCTAGCCGATACGCCGATACGTCACTCGTTATGAACAGTGATGTATCTGCAGAAACGACGACTCAATCCGAGACGAGCGACGCTCGGGACGGAGAAATTCTCACTGTCATGGAGGTCGCACGGTTTCTTCGGGTGCCCAAGTCCACGGTCTATAAGCTGGCACGAGTTGGTGAGCTCCCGGCGTCCAAAATCGGAAAGCACTGGCGCTTCCTTCGGCGTGACATCCATGAATGGATGCATAGCCGGTCCAAGCAAGCCACATGACACGCCCAACAGTGCGAAAGCCTCTGGAGCCCGGCTATTCGCTATCCAGGTGCACACCAGATGAGGTGCAGGCGTGAGCGGTCAGTATGAGGCGCTCCGGGGTGTGTGCATGCGAGTGAGTCGTTTCCCATACGCACATATGAATTCCTCTCTGCCTGGCACGAGTCAAGAGCGGTGGTCTCTCAGGATCAAGTCGTACAAGAGTTATTCCGATTCATGGTGAAGGAGTTCCCCATGCACCACCGATCATTCACTGCGGTTGGAGCGTCGGGAGTGAGCTGAGAAAAGGAGGCACTATGCCAGCCGATCTAAGTATGAAGATTCTCATCGTGGATGACATGGTCACGATGCGAAGAATTGTGACAAATGTTCTGAAACAGCTCGGCTTTTCTAATATCGACGAAGCGGAGAACGGCCAGGATGGTCTGCAGAAGCTCAAGGCTGGCAAGTATGATTTCGTCGTTTCGGATTGGAACATGCCGGTGATGACCGGAATCGACATGCTCCGGGCGATCCGGGCGGACGAGCAATTAAAAGCCATACCGGTTCTGATGGTGACGGCTGAAGCGCAACAGAAGAACTTGGTAGAGGCCGTACAGGCCGGAGTCAGTAATTACATCGTGAAACCGTTCACGGCTGAGACCATGCAAGAAAAACTCGCCAAGATATTCAAGTAACGTGGAGTGCACGGGGCATGTGTGCATGAGTGAACTCGAGGGAGGTAAGAGTGAAAAAACGAGGACATAAACTCTACGAAGAACTCGGCGACCTGGCCCGGTTTGTTGAAAACGCGATGAAGACCATTTCCAATGTCGGTCCACAGATCGTCTCCAGCAGTCAACAGTTGCCGACGGCATCCTCGCATCTGAGCGACCTCAATAAAATGACGGAAGAAGGGACTCTTGAGGTGATGCGCTTGACAGAGCTGCTTCAGGATGAGCACGGCCACATCGGAAAGGAATTGCGAGCGGTGATTGAGGTCTTACAAACCATGGACTGTGCCAAGCTTGCAGAGCGACTGGAGAACATCAATGCCCTCTTGGGTCAAGAAGGGAAACACTTGACCGAGATCATGACGGCGTTGTCGTTTCAGGACTTGGTGGCACAACGAGTCAAGAAACTCGTCTCGATTATCGATGAAGTCCAACAACGGTTGATGGAACTCGTAGTGGTGTTCGGTCTGCAACAGAGCGGAGACAAGGCGGTGACGGACGGCACAGCGGGACATTTGTTGAAACAACTTGAGGAGTCAAAGACCACCGCCATGAAACAGAAAGTGGCCGACGATATCCTGGCGCAGTTTGGGTTCAAATAAGGCGCTCAAGAACAGGGCCGGCGTTTCTGGTTGTGAGTTCCACGGTGGGAAAAGCGAGAACTCGAAAACTTTCAAACAGAAATCAATAGCGCGTGATCGGTTGCATGTATGAGGGCGATGGCGAATGGATATCGCAACAATTCTTGGAATCGTAATCGCCTTAGGTTCCATCATCGGCGGGCAGGTGCTCGAAGGTGGGCATGTCGGCTCGATCATGCAGCTGACGGCCTTCATCATCGTGATCGGAGGTACGTTTGGTGCCATTTGCATTCAGAATCCGTTGCCGGTGGTGATCAAGGCATTCGGCGCGCTGACCCTCGCGATCTCAGGACCTCACATCGACAACAAAGGCACGATCAAGCTCATACTGGAACTCGCCAATATCTCACGGAAACAAGGGCTGTTGGCGTTAGAGGGAAAGCTGAAAACCATCACGGATCCGTTCATGAAAAAAGGCGTCCAGCTCATTGTCGACGGAACGGAGCCCAAGGCCGTCATCGAGATCCTCGAAATTGAGGTGGAGCACCACGAAGAGCAAGGTGTGATCGCAGCCAAGGTGTGGGAAGCAGCCGGCGGTTATGCGCCAACCATTGGGATTATCGGAGCCGTGCTCGGCCTCATTCACGTGATGGAGAACCTCGCTGATCCGTCGAAGTTGGGTGGCGGAATCGCGGTGGCGTTCGTGGCGACGGTATACGGAGTAGGAGCGGCCAACCTCTTTTTCTTGCCTTTGGCCAATAAGATCAAACTGAAGCTGAAGGAGGAAGCCGGCTCCAGGAACTTGATTATTATGGGACTGGCTGGTCTGGCTCAGGGGGAAAACCCTCGACTCCTACAAGAGAAGTTGGAAGGCGTGCTGCCGCACAATGAACGGACGAAGGAGGCGAAGAAGTGAAGCGTCGTTCGTGAAGCGTATTCCGCTCTGAACTCGGACGCTTCACGGTTCACGGTTCACGGTTCACGCGTGATACATGGCGAAACACAAGCACGAGGAACATGAAAACCACGAGCGATGGCTCGTCTCCTATGCCGACTTTATCACGTTGCTGTTTGCGTTTTTCGTCGTGATGTATTCCATCTCCTCGGTCAATGTTGGAAAGTACCGAACCGTCAGCGAGTCGATCAAAGCGGCATTGAATCCGATCGTGAGTCCGCCGGCCACCCCGACTCCGTTGACGTTGAGCACCAATAAACAGGCACTGACGGCGCCCGATGCTCCGGGAAGCAAGGATGTTGCGATCCGCAAACTGCGCAATCTTGTGAAGGGGATTAAGGCTTCGCCGCAATTGGTGTTGGTGCGGATCACGGAACGGGTGAACGGAGATATCGTGATTACCATTCCTGATCAGTTGCTGTTCAACAGCGGCGAGGCAGCCATCCGCAACGAAGCGCTGCCGTTTCTTGAAGGCCTGAGCGCGGCCGTTGTGGAACTCAACCGGTATACCAGGGTTGAGGGACATACGGACAATGTCCCCAT
>JAEURV010000086.1 GCA_016788465.1 Nitrospira sp.
GTGGCTTTAAAAACTGGTGAGATCTTCGGCTCTACAAAGAGTGATTGGAAGGTACGGTGCACCATCTCGGTGTGCCGCTGATGGTCGGCACGGAAAGACTCAACGGCATTCTTTCGATCTTCAGCGCCATAGCCCATCCGAATGGCACAGCGCTCCAATTCGTCTGCTTCAGCGGGGAGGGAATGCGTCTGGAGGTCATGAACCATCTGCAATTTGTGTTCGACATCACGGAGGAACAGATAGGCAGCAGTCAATGCATCACGCTCTTTGATCGACAACAATTTCTTACGGGCCAGCCGGTCCAATGAACCGAGCGTGCTTCGATCGAGCAAGACCGGCACCTTACGCCCTGCCAAAACTTGAATCGTCTGCACAAAAAATTCAATCTCCCGAATGCCCCCGGTTCCCAACTTCACATTCCGTTGTCCATGGCCGCGGTCGGTCATTTTTGCATCGATCATGTCTTTCACCGCACGTACGTCTTGCACAATCGCCAACGCCTGATCGTAGTCCAGTTTTCCTCCCACCCCCAGGACAAACGGCCTGACCATCTTCAAGAACGCCTGCCCGACTGCCTGCGATCCGGCAACGGGTGCGGCCTTCAGCAGAGCCAGTCGTTCCCAGACCTGTCCCCGGACGGCATAATACCGCTGATACTCGTCGAGTGATCGAGCGAGCTGCCCGATCGATCCTTCTGCGCGTAACCGTAGATCGACTCGAAAGATGTGACCTTCTCTCGTTGGTTCAGATAAGACCCTGGTCAACTCTCGCGCGAGAATTTCAAAGTATTCTTCATTAGAAATACCGACGCCGGGGGGAACGGGAGCCCGCCTACCTTTCGGAGCTCTCGTTTCTCCGCCATGCGCTTCATAGAGGTAGATCAGATCGACATCGGAGCTGTAGTTCAACTCATGCCCACCGAGCTTGCCCATCCCAATGACGGTGAATCCGGTCTCCACCCATCGCCCTTTTCCGGCCTGATGCATCGGCACGCCATATTGTTGGCACAAATCGGCATCGATGATCTCGTACGCCGCGTGGATCAGCACACAGGCTAGGTCTGATAATGCGGCCGTCGTCTCCGACACTGTGGCATACTTGAGCAGATCCCGAACGCCGATGCGCAACATCTCCCGCCTACGAAAACGACGGAGAGCATCCAGTTTCGTTTCCTTCGCCGTCAGGTGCCCAATGTTTTCTCGAAGCGCCCGCTCCAGTCCTGTCCGCGTAGGTGGGCGCGAGAGTACGTCTTCCTCGGCCAGCCAATAGACCAACATGGGATCCCGGATGAGCGTAAAGGCCAGGGCATCGCTGTTGCCGAAAATCGCGCACAGCAGATCCAGCATACGCGGCCACGTACGCAAGTAATCGAGCAGGGATGAGCGCGAAATACTCCCGAATAGCCGCTCCCAATGGTTCAATGCCTGATCCGGATCGGCAGTCCGTGAGATGGCTTCCAATAACATCGAGAGGATCTCCGCCAGCCGATTGCGCTGGAGAGGATCACCGGCCATCGCATCGAGATTACGGTCCGCCAGATCAAAATCCCGCAGGCCATAGGCGGATAGGATAGCCCGTACCTGCTCGCCATTCCGCTTGGGCGCAAGCAAAACCGGCCTCGGATCCGGCATTCCCGACGCCGCCATCGAGATGAGTCTGTGCGATCCAGGTAATGCGGTCACTTTCTCTGCCTTCTTGGACTTTCGGTTCACGCTTTACGTCTCATATTTCACGGCGTCTTCGTCTAGCGCGGCATTATACTGAGAGGTTTCTCTACGCACAATGAAACCATTCGGGTATACTGATGCCCATGCCAGATCGTCTCGCACTACTCAACACCGTCCGTCCGCTGTGCCCTGATGTGCCACCCGAGCTTCTGCAGGATTTCTTCGCCCGTCTGGATCAGGAATACTTCCAACGGTTCACTCCCCCGACAATTGCCGAGCACGTCCGACTAGCGGCTAAACTGACGCCGGAACACCTGTGCGAGGTGGCCTTCGCCGACCAGCCGGACCATCGCTGTGTGATCACGATCGTCGCCTACGACTACTTCTCTGAATTCGCCATGATTTGCGGACTCCTGTCCGCCTTTGGGTTGAATATTGAGGAAGGCGATATTTATACATTTGCGGAAAAAACCGTTCCATTGTCCTCTCGCACCAATCGAAGCGAGTACGGCCCGCGCATCCGCCCTAAGGCCACTCCGGGGTTGACTCAAAAAAAGATCGTTGATGTGTTCCGCGTACAGCCGGTCCCAGGGGTGGAGCTAGGAAGGGAACAACAGCATCAACTGGCTGATACGCTCTCCTCAGTGATGACCTTGCTGGACAAGGGGCAATTCGAAGAAGCACGGTTCGCCGTGAACCGCCGTCTCGTGGAACAGCTCGGCAAACGCCGGGGCTCTTTCAGCGGCCTGCTCCATCCCGTGCAGATCACCTTCGACAACAGCCAATCCTCCCTCGATACGGTCATGGACATCCGGTCGGACGATACACCGGCGTTCTTGTACGCCTTTGCCAACGCCCTCGCGATGCGGAACGTGTACGTCTCCAAAGCGCAATTCGATGTCGAAAATGGAAAGATTCATGATCGCTTTTATGTCCGCAACCGCCACGGTCAGAAACTCAGCGATGCAACCGATCAACAGCAGTTACGCCTCACCGCCGTCCTCATTAAACAATTTACCCATGCCCTGACCTGGGCTCCGGATCCGACCAAGGCGTTAGAGGCCTTCGACCAATTCCTTGACCTGACGGTCCAGCAAACGAAAGGAAAGGCTCAGCAGGAAGCTTTAGCCTTTCTCAGCGACAAGAAAACCTTTCCCCTCCTCGCCCGGCTGCTCGGCGCCAGCGATTTTCTGTGGGAGGACTTTCTCCGTCGCCAACACAGCAACCTGCTTCCTCTGCTGCAGGACTATCGCGATGCCCCCCTCATTACCCCGAGCGCCACGCTGCGCAAGGAACTTGATCGCCTGGTCAACCGCGCCAAATCCGATGAAGAACGGAAAGCCGCGCTGAACAGTTTCAAAGATCGTGAGATGTTCCGCATCGACATGAAGCACATTGTCGAACCGGACACAGCCCTACCTGATTTCTCCGCCGCCCTCACACAACTGGCTGAAGCCATCCTCGATCGAAGCTTGAAGGACTGCCAAACCAAACTGAACAAGCTGTACGGTCCACCGCGCTTGGCCAACAAGAAGCCCTGTCCGTTCACCGTCCTCGGCTTGGGGAAATTCGGAGGGAAAGAGCTCGGTTATGCCTCTGATATTGAGGTCTTGTTCGTCTATGGAGATGCCGGCCGGACCGGCGGGAAACACCCCATTGACAACAGCGAATACTTTGAGCGGCTAGGGTACGAGCTCCTGCAATGGATCGAAGCGAAGCAAGAAGGCATTTTCCATGTGGATGTCCGTCTTCGGCCTCATGGCGGAAAAGGCTCGCTCACGAACCCGTTCGATGAAATCGCCAAGTACTATAGCGACCAAGGACTCGCTGCACCGTTCGAACGCCAGTCATTGATCAAACTGCGCCATGTCGCAGGTGATCCGGAGCTCGGGAAGCGGGTCGAAACCCATCGCAACCACTATGTCTACAGCGGCAACCCCTTGGATCCGAATGTCGTCCTCGATGCACGCCGTCAACAGCTGAAGCAGCTCGTGGAACGCGGCACGGTGAACTTGAAGCACAGCCAAGGCGGTATCGTTGACATCGAATACGCCATCCAATACCTCCAGATTAAACATGGCCATCGTCTCCCCATCTTACGAACTCCCAACACCATGCAGGCCTTAGCAGCGCTGGTCGATTGTGGAATAGCGACCAGACAGGAGGGTGAGGCTCTGCGCAAAGCCTACTTCTTCATCCGGATGCTCATTGACGGCCTCCGCATGGTCCGTGGCAACGCCAAGGATCGCGTCCTTCCTCCCGTCGATTCGGACGAATTTATCTTCCTGGCCCGCCGCGTCGGGTACACCACCGACGACTGGCAAGCCGGCGCCCGCCACCTTCAGACCGATATCGTCCAGCACATGGAACTCACCAAAGAGTTCTTCGAACGGACATTCGGGCGGCTATGACCCGCCAAGCCCTCATTCCCTGAGTTATAAGAAAGTCCTCTATA
>JAEURV010000089.1 GCA_016788465.1 Nitrospira sp.
TCAGCCGGATAGGAGGTCGACACGCTTACATAACACGGAGATTAGTGGGAGCAGGAGGAACCGTGGTCCCACCTGCAGGCCTAATTGGTCCAATGGGTTTAGTAGCAACGACGAGATCATCAAACAAGACATCGTATGGCGTCCCCACGTCACTATAGTTTTGTAGCTTGATCCAGTTGATCCCATATGTCAGAACATCGCGCCACTGGAGACCAGGAAATCCACCTCCTGCTCCAGTCCGCCAATTGCCAGCGGAATCATAGGCTCCAATTGGTAAGCCAGGAACAAAGTTTTGAACCTGGGTGCCATTGATCCAGATTTGAAGTTCTCCGTCACGCCCAGTTGCTGTTGTATTCATCTTCACCCGCATTTCCACGCACTGCCACTGGCCGACGCTGAGGGGGACATTCTCTGTGACAAGATAATTGCGGCCATAATAAAGACCATTGGATCCTGAACCCTGCATCCCCACGAAATTGTTATACGTGTCAAGCCGAGTTGCGGGCTGACCACCGCTGGGTGAGCCTTGCTGCTCCAAGGCTGAGATAAAGAGCCTATCACCGTTCGGACGCACCCCCTTCAACCCGGCATCGCCCTGAGGCCAACCTGATGGTGGGGAGTAGCCCCCCATGTATCCGCCGGCATGATGCGAGATGTTCCCGAGGTATTTCACATAGTAGCGGAAGTAAAGAGTGTTGTAGTTTGCAGGAAGCTGTCGATAGAGCGTCCCATTTCCCCCATTGGGAATAAGCCGCACGGATTGCACCCCGCTGCTCGCAGAAGGGTGGTCTGTAGATGTGGCAATACCAGATGGACCTCCTCCGTTAAACCGTGCACTAAAAACCGAGAGACCTGCCTCAAAGTTTTCGGCGAAAATCACATCAGGGTCAGCTGCAATGCCCTCATCGCCTATATACTTGCTGGCAATCCCTACTTGAGCAACCACACACGTTGGAGTTAGGGAAAACACCATTCCAGTTAATAGACCCACCAATAAAGATGAGAGTGTCCAGCTATACTTGGTTCCAATTGGTCTCATAGTTAATTTTTCTCCATCGCCAAATATGCATAGTAACCTGAGAGATATCTTTGCTTAGAGTCTTGTTAAGCAATACCCGTACCGCTCCTCTTGCCGATTATCACCGATGGGCTTATGTAAGCCACTGTATGTCCAATGCAAGACTAACACAGTTTATAGGTTACCCCGTCGCATGAAATCCATGGATGGTTAACCCTACACCCACGTACACAGACCACAGAATTAAGTATCGGACGCAGCCGCGTTCAGCGACTGATTGGCGTCTCTTCGGAAACCGACGACTGGTTTACCGAAGAATAACCTCGTAGCTCCGATGGTTCCTGACAATTAAGGAGAGGGTTCAGGAAGTAATCACAACTCTCGGGCGAACAGATCTTCTTTACCCTCCGCCAGGCCTTCCTCGCCATTCCCATCAGGAGCGTGTCGATGGCACAACATCCAAGAACAACCATTTTCGCTGGCAGGAAGAGGCCGTGTGCACCTTGAGGGGTGATCAGATACCGCCCCGAGCTCATTGTCCAGTGATGACTAGGACCTGCAAGTTTGGTCTGGAACGAGCATCTAGACTGAATGCAGAGGCAGGCATGACGGCAGGACTTATCACCAAGCACTCCCCGTGGGAACTGTGTGGCCACCAGCGCGCTTTCCAAAGCGCGCTGGAAGAACCAAGAGGTTTTACGGCACGCCTGAGAATAGGCGAGGTTGTTAATCGGGATTGCTACGTCAGCCGATGTCATCAATAACCACCATCAAGCAATATCTCAACTTACATACCTCCCGCTACAGCATTACTACCAATTCTGTCGCCTGCTCTGTTCAAGAAGGAACCTATCCAGGAAGCCCTTGTGCGTAGCAGGTACAGTTCTGATCGTAGAGGTGCCTCTAACTACTTGAATATATTTGTATCCTAATTGGATTCCACCGAGCACTCTCCTAGTTACTATTTTTCAGTGAAATAATGAATGCTTGACCTGAATGGATTTACCTTCAGGGACGGATATATTCCAGATTGATATCCTTGAATTAATAAATATAAAACCAGTACAAATATGGCCCATAAATTGCTTGTCTATGAGAGGCGTGCGCGGTACATACGACTGAGCTATACATGTGAGGAGGATCTAATGTTCTACCAATGGATGTTTGCGCAGCGAATGTTTAAGTTTGCTCTAGCCGCAGTAGTCTCTACTCTCTGTGTCACAAATGCTCAAGCTGAAGAGCAACGATGCAAGGACCTTGGAGCAAACTGCATTTGTTCGGAACCATTAAACACCAACTCTTACAGTCTTGTTACCGGAACGGTCTGGGCTTGGAATCCAGCAGATTCAATTGTAAAGGAGTGTGCTATTGAAGGGGCGCAGGGTGGCGCTTATGAATTAGGAACACAAGGCATAAACACAAAGTCTCCCACGAATAGTGCGACGGTGCTTAGCGCACTCCCATCTGGGCACAACGTGTCCTACGTACTTCGCGGTGGTGACAGTCATGCTGATCTCTGGTTTTTAGGAACCAAGTTAACTAGTAGCCATCCTACTGCACGAGTGGCGATGAGGGCATACCACTATTTTTCAAGTGATTACGGATGGAATGGTGGAACTTGCTCTAACAGCGGAAAGCTCACGCAACTCGGCCCTATCGGCATGATTACGTCGAACAGCAGTGGGAACTATGGACTCTACAGCTTTGGTGGAAATGGCACGTTTTCTCCCAGTAATCCTGACTGCTGTATGCGGGGCCCTGGATATGATGCAGCGTCGCTCTCAGCACTTTCAACCAGCAACATGCGAGGAAAATGGTTTCGAACTGAAATTATTGTTAAGAACCGATCAGGATCTCCCGGACTCGTGTTCCAAATGTACATGAAAAACATCACCAATAATGGCCCTGAATACAAAGTCATCGACACCTCCATTGCCTGCTCAACGGCAGACTGTGGATCTGGAAGCGGATGGATAAGCCCAAGCTATACAAGTAATCTAGCTCCGCCTGGAGGAAATCCGATCAATGACCTGTGGTGGGACTTCTTCCGCAACGGCTCATGTAGCGGATATGCAGCTATCTCCCATATCCTTGTAGCAGGCTGGAGTACGGATGCAGGCCAGCGCATAGGACCGGCGGTAGAAATAGAAGGAGGATCTGGGGGCACCCTATCCCCACCACCAACTGCCCCGACGAACCTACGCGTATCTCAACTGATGGGAGATGAATGGTAGAGTTGACATCCTCTCGGAGGATGACCATTGGCCAAGGAATTGAGGGGGCCACGAAGCGGTCAAAGCGGTCGGGGAAACGGAAGGTGCAGCAGATCTGCAGCCCGATGGCAACGCCTCGGGCTGCAACCGCTGCCGGCAGCTCATAGTGAACGTCTCAGGCTTTCACGCCTGTTCAATACAGAAACAGTTTTGGTATCGAACTAACAGTGAAGATGTGTGGAAATGAGCCGTAGCGGACTGAACTGGCTACGTCTTGGTTTGGCAAGAAATCGATTCAGATGCGACATAGCCCATCGGGGCGATTGCCCCAAGTATGGCTTGAGCCACAAGGCAATGTGCAATCGGGGTGGGATGACCATCACCTGGGATGCTGAGTCGTTCTTTTGACATCACGGCCTGGAGCGCTGACTGAACAGACAGGAATGGCATATCAGATTCCATCGAAACCTTTTCAAGCTTGTCGGTCAGCTGCTTAACCAACCCAACTTCCTGATCGGGCAAGTGCGATACAAATCCTTCCTTAGGCCAAAAGATAATGACAAGGCCTTTCCCATAGTTCTTGGCCAACTGGTTCATTCTCTGCAAAATAGGACGGTCCTGTTCCAATCCTCTTAAATAGGAATCTGATGAGATCATTGCCTTCCCGCCGTCCCCCACATGAACCACTATTTTCTCAGCGCCAAAGAGAATAGCGGCCTTTTCCACCATCCGATAGAGATGGGTAAACAAGACACTCTTCTTTAGGATTCTGGATAGTGCTTGGTTTCTTAAAATTGCGTCCCGTTCTTTCTGGGTGGGTGGCCGCCGCAGAAAATCTCCTTGCCAGATGACCACAATAACCAACTCCGGCTTGAGCCTCTCTCCCAACCGATGCAAGGTAGCTTCCATTTGGAATAATCCGTATCCAGGCTGCCCTCCATTGATAACTGAGATTTGCCCATTAAAGGCCGCATGCAATCTGGCAACAAACGTCTCGTCATCACCCACCCCAGCACCAAAGGTGAAGGAATCTCCGACTATTAAAATATTCCGTTCGCCCTCCCTTGGCTCTAGGCCCCTTAACCCAAGCCCATTGATGGTGGCAAGCGGGGAAGGAGAACCGTTGCTCAAAATTTGTATACCCTTCTGCTTGGGCTCAAACATATATAACGCTTCCGGCTCACTCTGGTAGCGAAGTTGATTGTCGGGGAAAAAGATCCTGCATAGAGCTTCCCCAAAAGCAATAAGACTCACCAGAGTGAGCGAAACAGTCGACAATATTAGTATCGGTTTCGAAACGGCCTTTGGAGATTTCGACATATACGGGGTAAATGGCTGAAGCGGTTTACGAATGCCACTGGCAGCACATCTTGAAACTGAAAGAACTTACAGACCTAACAGATTTTGTATGCGTGGCGCCAAAACGCTCGCGATCAACTCATGCCCAGGCTTGCTGGGGTGCATGGTATCCCAAAACAAGGCTGGCTTGTCCTTCCGATTGAAGATGTCGTCAAGATCGACGACAGGAACATCAAACTGTGCAGCCAGACGAAGAATGGACTTATTATATGCGCCGTGCAAACTCAATAATCGAGGAACACTGTACGCGTCTGGGAAAAAAGGGAAAAACACGTGCTCCGCTTGTATATTCTCGGCCGTGATGCCGCGCCGCAGAACGGTTGGACGCGTCATCAACAACACGCGGATGTTCCGCTCACGAAGCAGGTTGATCATAGCGGAGACGTTTTGCTCATAGGTTGCAGGGATAAATTCGTCGAACACGTGATATTCGGATTCGTCACCGGTTAGAGCAGGAGTCATCAACATGGGACGAAGTTGAAAAAACACAACCTTGCTTAAACCTTTGTACAAATAACTGCTGTTCAAAGCCATTCCGAACCAAGTCACCTGACCTGCCGGTGACATATTGCTCGGACTGTTCTTCATCAAGTCATTCCATCCGATATAGATCGTCACGAGGTCTGGGTCATATTTCAGGACGTCATCCTTTAGGCGACCAAGAGCGTATTCTGAATTATATCCTTCAACCCCTGCATTGATCACCTCATACCGCTGTCCCGAGGCATTCAACAGTTTCTGAAGAAAGACAGCATAACTCATATCCCAGTCACCGCCAAATGTACATGAGTCTCCAAGCGTAACAATTCGATACGTCCCCGGAGATTTTTTCTCATTGAAGTCAGGACCGACAAAACCCTTCGAATTAATTCTTACTTTGTGCCCATCAGGTAGCGTCGCCTGAAAATCCGGCACCAATTCCAGGCGACCGGTATGCGAATTGTATCGTTCGTACACCGTTCTAAAAAATAAGGCATACACACGCAGGCCTCCTTCAGCCAGCGTAAGTAGTAGCAAAACAGGAATAAGAGAAAACAGGATAGCTTTGGGCCATGAAACCCGCTTCTCAACCGAGTGCTGCTGCCTCAGTACTGCAGCGTTATGATTCTCTACCGGCATACTGCTCCAGATTGTGGAGACACATTGGATAAGGGGCAGGTCTTTTTATGCTTCATGGATGCAGGAACGGTGGACCAAGCCGATTTCATGAAACTTTCCAACGCACGTGCCGCAATTTGATGTCCGATCTTGGTCCAGTGAATATCCACAGCGAAGTAAGCCTCCCCCCCATTCTTACGTGATTCAATCAGAGCGTCCAACAACCCCAGACATTGTAGGTTTTCTTCAGAGCACAACTGCAGCACCTGGTTTGAAGATCTAGAAGAGCCTGCTGCCACATCATGTGCTGTGGGAATCGCAACAAGCATCAACTCACTGCCGACCTCTCGAAGCTTCACTCGCATTTCCCTCGCCAGGGCCCGCAAGATTTCATACTTAGCACAACTATCCGTATGTCTCAGATCCTCTCTCTCAGTTTCCTTTAATGTCGACCCCCAGATAGACTGATAAATCCGAGTGTTAAGAAAATAGTACACATAGCTATGACTATGAAGAAAATCTTGAAATGGGACAGGCAAACCAAATCGCCGAAACGCTTTCCAATCAGGCCCCTTCTCAATTTGCACGCCGTTACCTCTCCACGCTGCGTGTGGTCGTGGACCCATGCTGGGGGAATAAGACAGACAGTTATCAGAAAAATCGTTTTCATATACCATCAGCACTACAAGATCCGGATTAAAGCGTAAGCCCTCGTTCACCAGATAGAGGTATTCCTGCACTGTCCCATAACCACCGACTCCGGCATTAATGACCTCCCAATTGGAGTTCGCACGTTCCAGTATCGTTGTAAATAACTCTTCTTCGTTCACCTGACTCCCCTCAGTGAAGGAGTCCCCAAGAAACATGATTCTTATTTTATCTTTTGACCTTTCACCAGCATACTCTGTACCCCGATGCCCATTTCCGTTCTGAACCACCAATGCCTTAGTGCCATCTTCATTAGTGAAAACCTTGCTGACATTACGGGCATGACGCCAGCCAAGCTGTTCATCGAGAATCATCATTTTGGGATACCAAATGGCGGAAAATAGTCGCAAACCACCCTCTAGTAAGAGTCCAGAGAAAAAAAGGATGACCAACACAAACA
>JAEURV010000099.1 GCA_016788465.1 Nitrospira sp.
TTAGATCCGCAACTGCCAATCGGTGACAGGCGAAAACAGTTCGATTCACAGGATTTCCTGACCTGTACGGAACTCGATTCTCGCTTGCCGAAGACTCGATGAGATCCGCCGAAGTGATTAGACAGAAACCCGGTTCGATCCGGAGCGGAATGCAAGAGATTCAGACCGGGCATCCTCGAAGCTATTGGAACGCTGAAGTCAGCCTTGGCTAGCAAGTGGAGGCGCATGCTATTCAAAACGAAGTATCTTGAACTCGAGGTTGCCAACTTTGTATTCCTTCGCGCGCCGTGGCTGGGTTCAGTGTATATCGGCCCTGATTCTGGTTGTGGTCACATCGTGAGGAGTCGTCCGAATGAGCTTGATACCATGCGTCGTGACTACATTGAGAGGACGAGGAAAACGTTGCGAGTGCAACCCTAATGGATGCAACGGCTGCAAGATGTAGAACGTCATGGCTAGGTTATAGGGGAAGTCATGTGCAAAGAATTGTTCACGAAGATCCTTCTGGTTGCGCTTCTCATGGCAGCGAAATCGATGACCATGATTGACCTGGTGTGGGCGGAGCCCAATAAATTCGAAAGGGCAGCTGCAGCGAAAATTTCCATCGACGAGGCTATCGCCACGGCGCGGGAGAAGGTGTCAGGTACGGTCATTGATGTTGAGCTGGAGCAGAAGCACGACCGACTGATCTGGGAGATAGAAGTCGTCACCACGGAGAAACAGGTAAAGGATGTCCACATTGATGCTCACACGGGGACGATTATTGATGTGGAAGAGGAACCGGTGAAGTCAAAACGGATTCATCGGCGGCATTGAACACATAGGAAGCACAGGAGCAACAGCCCTCAGGCGCATCGTGTGATCATTCCAGCGTCCTCAGTTTCCTGGGAAACCACCACAGTTGGAAAGGGCCACTGATTGATAAGTCGGAGAGCGATGGCTCAAGCCATTCCCCGCTCAATAGTCGATAAGGGGCCATACGCATGGCGTTGATCCATACGCTGACGATTCTGATTTGTTTGGCGGCGCTGTTCAGCTATGTGAATCACCGGCTTTTGAAACTGCCGATGACCATCGGATTGATGGCCGTCGCGTTGGCGTTCTCGCTCATCCTGTTGGTGTTAGGCAAGCTGGGATTTGGCATTGAGGCCGAGGCGCAGCGGTTCGTGAGAGGCATTGACTTCAACGAGGCGCTGATGCACGGCATGTTGGGATTCTTGCTGTTCGCCGGCGCCCTGCATGTCAAACTTGACGAGCTGCTTGATCTCAAGTGGGTCGTCGGTACCTTGGCCGTCGTAGGGACCATTCTATCAAGCGTAGTCACCGGCGTACTCGGCTATGTGCTGTTTGATTGGGTTGGGTTGCCGCTCCCCTTTCTCTACTGTCTATTGTTCGGTGCCTTGATCTCGCCGACTGATCCCATTGCCGTGATGGGAGTGCTTCGGCAAGCTCGCCTTCCCAAGGCCCTGGAAATGAAGATCGTCGGGGAGTCGCTGTTCAACGACGGTGTCGGGGTGGTGATTTTTCTCGTCGTGCTGAATCTTCTTCCCAAAGAGACGGTTCAGGTCGGTGATGTCCTGGTGTTGTTTGCGGAGGAAGCCTTGGGAGGAGCCGTGCTCGGAGGGATGCTCGGCTATCTTGCATATCGGATGCTCCGTTCAGTGGACAACTATCAAGTTGAGATTCTGATTACGCTCGCCTTGGTCATGGGCAGCTTCGGATTGGCTGACCTGCTCCATACGTCCGGTCCGATTGCCGTCGTTGTGGCTGGGCTGCTTATCGGAAACCATGGGCGACAGTGGGCGATGTCTGAGACGACGCGGGAACATCTCGATAATTTCTGGGAACTGCTGGACGAGCTGTTGAATGCCGTCTTGTTTGTCCTGATCGGATTGGAAGTGCTTGTGTTGAGTTTCAAACAACCGTATCTCCTTGCCGGGCTCGTGGCTATTCCGTTGGTATTGGGAGCGCGCTGGCTGAGTGTCGTGCTCCAGATCAGGCTGTTCAGCCTCGTCCGGGAGTTTACCGCCCGCACGGTGACGATCCTGACCTGGGGTGGCCTCCGCGGCGGAATTTCCGTCGCGCTGGCCCTTTCCCTCCCACCGAGTTCCTCTCGTGACGCCCTCGTGACGATCACGTACGCCGTTGTGGTCTTTTCAATCCTGGTGCAGGGGTTGACGATCAATCGAGTGCTGGGAGCGAGTTAAGAGGGTTTGCAAGCGGTGTCTGGCACCCAATACAACGGAAGGTATCTGCCGGTCTGCATCGCCATAACGTCGCTGGTTACACACTTCCTTTGGCAGGCTACTTATTGACCACGAGCGTGTCACACGTCGACCGAGCCAGGATATGATGTGTGACACTCCCAAGGAACAAGTCTTCGAACCAGGATTGCCCGTGCTTACCGATCACGATGAGGTCGGACAGGAGTTCCTCCGCTGTGGCCAAGATCATAGGAGAAGGATCGCCGCGTTCAACCCTATAGGACACCCGGTTCGAGTCGATATGGGATTCCCGGATCAGCTCGAACATCTGCTGCTCTGCGGACTGTTGTTCCTCTTCGCAGTATCGGCGTATACCGGTCTCTGATGCGCCGACAATCTGGAGTCTCCCCTCAAATGGAATGCGGAACACGTGCAAGATCGTCATGTGGGCGAGAGGAGCGATCCGGCTTGCCATGGCCAAGGCGGAAGCAGAATAGGGCGAAAAGTCGACCGGCACAAGCACGTGCTGATACCGCGTCTTCGGGGGAGACTTCACCACTAGCACCGGTCGCGTGCACGCACTCAGCACACGTTCTGCCGTCGTGCCGAGCATCAGATCAGGCAGAGAGCTCTCTCCATGAGCGCCGAGGACAAGTAGATCAGCGGACTCCGTCGCCGACAGGATTTCGGCTTGTGCATGACCGGTCTTGACGTCGGTACTTCTCATCACGCCCGTCTGGCGACTGAGGCCATCGGCTATTGCGTTCAGCGTGTGTTTGGCATCGTCGATCAGCGTGGTTTCTACGTCGGGCGGTGCAAAGAACAATTTTCGGAGATCACTCAAGGCTGAACGGCTCATGACATGGATCAGGCTCAGATGCGCAGACTGTTCTTGGGCAACGAACGCGGCTCGTTCTGCGGCATATCGGGCTCCATCGGAAAAGTCGGTTGCAACTAAAATGGACGTCATCGGCACCATATGGAGTTGTCCTTTGTGAAACCGGTCAACGCATTACCCCTGGACTTGTGACTGCAGGGCACTGACTCCTTTGCTCCACCCACGGATCACAATTGTCTCCCACTCCGCACTGGAAAAACCAGCGCCCGACTGAACTGGGAGAGACGGTACAAGATCAATGCTTTCTCCATTATGGGCAAGGTCATGAGTAGGTCGATCACAATCGCTGTGGAGGCACACCAAACAGACCGCCGCAATGGCCATCGTATGCAGAACCGGATGATGCATGGCCGCTCCCCTGAAAAATGTATGCCTCTACGTGCTGAGCCTGTTTCAACGAGGCGGATAGAACCTTACTTTTGCAATGTTCGGATGTACGCCAATACATCATGTATCTGTTTATCGGAAAGCCGTAACTTCCACGAGGGCATCACCTTGCCTGGGCGGCCGTCGTGAATGGTCTTGATCAAGTCAACATTCAGCCTGCGTTGGGTGGCGGCAGAAGATAAGTCAGCCACCTCGGCTCCAGCAATCTCAAGACCGTCGCCTTTTCCGCGTGGTCCGTGACAAAGGACACAGTGTTGTTCAAAAAGACTCTTCCCATTCCGTGGATCTGAACCAAGGATGATGTCTTGCTTCGGGGTAGCTCGCTCTTGAGCTGACACGATGTCTAGGGGTGTCAGCGCCACCACTCCGGTGGCACTCATCAGGCACGTCACCACCGACCAGATTGTCCATTTGGATATGATGGATGTCATAAAAGTCCGTCCTACCATCGGCGGCCTAATCCCACGTTCATTCATGTACACACTCATGTTTGTATCGAGATGCTATGCTGTCGAGCGGATCACGACAGGATGTCCGAACTATTGGGCCACCTGCCGTTCTGCACATCCGTTACACAGGCAGTCGATCTGGCGAGCCTATGCAGAAATCGACGAGTCACAGCAAATCTTGTCCAGCCGGTTGGCGGTTCATCTACTGTGAACGGCTAGGGGCTTCGCATTGGATCGCGGTTTACATCTTTCATGTCCTTGAGCATCGGCTCACCCTCTGTTCTGCGCTCCCACCAGGGATTGGACAGACGAAAGTGACCATCGACGCTATCGGGTATATCGAATGACGGACCGAGCGGTGTATCGTAGGATCGCATCCCCTTGCCGGATCCTGCTGAGTCACTGCCACGATCGCGTGCTGATTCGCCCTTATCCTTGTCGCTCCCCAACGTCAGACCGAAGTGTTCTTGGAAGGTGGGCGTGAGGACGCGGTGGATCAAGGAATCCCGCTCAAGCACCACATGGTCGATGGTGTGCCGGTCGGTCCAGGACCATTTGGAGTATGGTGACCAGTCGGCTGACACGAAGTCGGGTACCAGGCACCATCCTAGGATTATCAGAGAAAGACAGATCTGTCTCATCACAATGCTCCTTTCAACGGCACCTCCTCCTTCACAGAATCGGTGGGATCGTCAAAGATAGCGCCGCATTCTATACAGCGGACCTGTCCCGTCTTTGCACCTTGGGGAGTGAGAATGTCATCAATCAGGCGACGGTGCCTACAATGACGAGTCGATCTGAGCGAAGCGAGCAAGGGTGATTCTCCGTGGGCCGTTATCGTCATGATTGCCTCGCATGGGACGCGTCGGTGACCGTGGATCCAGCCACCGACTTCCTCGATCTTCGTTAGGGAGTGGTTTGCATCGCGTACTTGAGTCCCCGTGCCTCTTCTACATGGGCCCTCAACAGGGGTAAGGTCCTGGCGATCCAGTGGAGCACCTCCAGATCCTCCACAGCCTGCAGGTGTTCTTCGAATTCATTCGCACTGTTCTGGTGATCCCGCAGGATGTAGGCCATATATTCTCGATCGAATGCATGCCCACTGAGTTGCGAGAACTCCTTGACTTTTTGCTTGTGCTCATCGTTTAACTCCGAAGAGAGTGGAACACCCTTGGTGGTCGCCAACCCTTGGACCTCCTCACTCAATTTCTTGTGGGCGCTGGCCAGCTGCAGGCCGAATTGTCGTATGCGAGGATTGGCCCCTCGATCCCCGGCCAGCTGTCCCAGGGCTGTTTTCGCCTGGTGCATCTCTGCGGCCTTTTTCAGGCACGCGACTGTGTGGGGTTTGGCTTCCGGCTCGGCTGCAAGCAGCGCGGTGGCAGGGGTGATCGCCATTGCGGTGGCTGTCACAAGACCGATGACTAGCGTGCGAATCATGAACTCCTCCTTGTGTATGTAAGAAACCCTGTGTGAGACGCGGCCTGTTGTCTTGCGCTCACGGTACACGGTCCTGTCTTTTGCCGGAACTAGAGAGCAACCTGGTTCTCGATGTGAGATCACCTAGCCCCCTGCTGTGAGGCGTCGGTCCTATTTGAATCGGGGGCAGCCGGGAGCAAGTCCGGATGGGTGTCTCGCAGGGTCGTACTCAAAAAGCGACCACCTTGCATGACGCAGTCAATGGCGAGCGACAACTCATGAATTGATCGCTTCAACACGTATCCCCGGGCTCCCAACCGGAACGCCTCCGTCACATAGAACGGCCGATCGTGCATGGTCAGGAAGATGATCCGCAGCTCCGGCGTCATGGCGAGCAACCGGCGAGCTGCCTCAAGTCCGTTCATGTGCGGCATCGAAATATCGAGCAGGATGACGTCCGGCTTAAGCATCTCTGTCGCCCTGAATAGTTCGATTCCGTCGTGGACGACACCGACGATGGAGACCTGCTGGACGAGGTGACGTGCCACGACGAGCACCATCTCCGGATGGTCGTCGGCTAATAGGATCTGCGGGTTCTTCACAGGTCTTCCTCAATGGTTGCCGGTCAGGTCATTCCGGATTGACCACGCATGGCCCCTCTCCCCCTAGAGCGTCATACCTCACACACAATGCAAACGATACTGGAGGAGAACCTAGTTCAGCAGACCGAAGGTTCCCAGAGGTTGTTCATGGAGAAGGGCAGTCGTGGACTACGGTTTCGAGCAGGCGAGCCCCTCTGTGATGGCAAAACGCATCAATTCGGCAGTGGTGTGGATGTTCAATCGTTGCATCAGGCGCGTTTTGTGGAAGTCGATGGTTTTCAGGGAGACATTGAGGTGGGAGGCGATCTCCTTGGTCCCTTTCCCTTCACCGATCAATTGAAGGACTTCGCGTTGGCGTGGGGTGAGAGCGGCGACGGGATCCTTGACCGCCGGATCGCGTTCAGGATTCATCGCGCGATCGACCACTGGGGTAGCGATGGAAGGGGTCAGATAACGTTGGCCCTGAAGGGCCGCATTGATCGCCAGCGGGAGTTCCACCGGTGCCGAATGTTTGAGCAGGTACCCATTTGCGCCGGCGGCCAGGGCTTCCGTGGCGTAGGTCGGGCTGGTCTGCATGGTTAGAAAAATCAGCTTCGTATCGGGGCAGAGCCGCTTGATTTGCCGAGCGGCATCGATCCCATTGAGCAACGGCATGGCAATGTCCAGGATGATCAGGTCTGGGTGGAGGCGTTGCGCTGCTTCCACGAGGGCACGACCGTCTCCGACTGTACCGACGACCTCGCAGGTTTCCTCCACGAGTTTTTGCAGACCGGCGAGCATCATACTGTGATCATCGGCCAACAGGGCGCGCGGTTTTGGCATCGGTTCGTTTCTCCTTATCATTCATGCGACCGGCATCACGATGTCGATAAAGACGGTGCGGTCGAACGCTGTGTATCAAGCGGACAATCTGCTGACGAATCGGAGCATGGCACCCAGGCATGAATCTCAGTTCCCTTGCCAATGCATGTGCGGATCCGGAAGGTTCCGTTAAAGAGACGAACCCGTTCTTCCATGCTGATGAGACCGAGCCCGCGAGAAGCGGGTCCGACCGGTTCTTGAATAAATCCCTTTCCATTGTCGCGGATACAGACTCCCACGCCGGTGGCGGTGCCGAGCAGGCGGATGAGCACGTCTGAAGCCTCCGCATGCTTGAGTACGTTCTGGAGACTTTCCTGCGTGACGCGGTAGAGGCAGGTCGCGACATTCAACGGAAGAGACTGAGGGACTTTCCGCTGCATGTACTGGACCTTCAAACCGGTTCGACGGATGAAGTCATCGACCTGGTCTCGGATCGCTGCCTCTAATCCGAGGTGTTCGAGGAGTGATGGGTGCAACCGGTATGCGAAGTTATGGACATCCTCGGCCAGCTGAGCAGCGGCTTTTCGAAGGTGTTCGATATGGCCTTGGTGCGATGCCTCGGACGAATCGCTTCGTGTGAGGGCGCTGATCTCCACCGCCAGGACGGCAAGCCGTTGTGTCACATCGTCGTGGAGTTCACGGGCGATCCGTTGCCGTTCCTCATCCTGTGCCTGTAGTAGTTTAGTGGTCAGATTTATCAACTGCGCTTCATGCTTGCGCAAGAGTTCTTCTGCTCGTTTTCGTTCTGTAATGTCTTTTTCCGATCCGACCAGGCGGATGGCTCGACTGTTCCCTTCCCACAGAGCATAGGCGCGGTCGAGTACCCAAATCCATCTGTCGTCTCGGCGACGGATACGGTACTCCTCCCGAAACCCCTGCCGTTTCTTCGTAAGATACTCTTCCAAATGGCCGAGGACGCGGGCACGGTCGTCCGGGTGGATGCGAGTTGACCACTGTTCAAAGGTTTCAGAGTCGTCTCCGTTCTTGAACCCGTGCATCTCTATCCAGTGAGGTGAATGGACGACCCGGCGGGTCGTCAAATCCCAGTCATACACGCCATCGTGTGTGGCTTGCGTGACAAGGTCCCAGCGATCAAGTGACGCTTTCAATAGTGCAGTCCGCCAAGCCACACGGATTTCTAGCTCCTCGTTCGTCGCCCGTATCGTCTGCTCCGCCTTCGTGCGTTGCTCCACTTCGTGTTGGAGATCCGTCTGGACCCGTTCAAGTTCCCGTGTGCGTTGCTGAAACAAGTGCCCACCCCAGAGCACCGACCAGAGGACGAGCAATCCTATACCCCGGTTGAGGACGGACCACAGAAACGGGATCCCCGGCATGGACAGGAACCACCCTACGATCATGAGTATTGAGCAGACGATGCCGGTTAGGAACGCAGCCCGCCATCCCACAAGCCGTAAGCTCGCGAGGCAGATTGGTACATAGAGTGCAAAAACTGCGAAGCCAAGGGGGGTATGCCAATCCAGAAGGAAGACCGTGACAATCGCCGCAGTGAGTACCAGCGTCCCACGACCCGGCAAGAAAGAGGTCTGCATCAAGCCATCCGTCTCTGTTCGTACGACGAGCTCCAACCAACTGTTTGTGGATCATAGGCTTCTACCAAGGTCATCGCAACAGCTGATCATGGCGAATGGGCTGCCATCCTGGTTCCCCAGGGAAGTTTCACCTCTGGAACTAGGTGAATCACTAGGTCCGTTGTGTGAGATGCTCATTGCGATACAGAGCGGTGCCCGGTCCTTTGCCTGCGGCACCTCGAATCACGGTTAGCATTGATCAACCTTTCCCCCACTGTCCTTACAAACATTTTCTGTCTTGTCACAAATTCCTATCATCGTCGATGCGCTAGGTAAGTCTTCTGCACGTTCTGGGCGATCACCCAGTAGTGGCCGTTTGAGCGAATTGGGTACGGTGTACGTGCGGATGTGATCCTGTTTGTACTCCACGGTGGTCGGTGGACGAGCCGAACTGAATGTCATGCAACAGGGAGTCGAACAGATGGGTGCAATTGCTCAGCAGAAGGGGGCCTGCCCCCGCTGCCACGGGTACATGGTGCCGCTGATTCCTGACGGGTCGGAGGAAATCTTGCTGGGGCCATGCGAGTTGTTCGGCTTTCGTTGCGTCAACTGCGGTGAACGGATCGATCCGCTGATCGTGGCCAATCGCCGAGCCCCCAAACAGTAAGGGCATGGCCATGGGAAATGGACGGATAGATGAAAGTAAATAGGCAATGGCTTCCACACCCGGGGTTGGAGACATACATGTGGAGGAAAAGGGGTCTGGACCCTACAGGCTGGATCAGTATGAGAGACCCATAACCTAGGAGGACATCATGGACAGAGTATGGCTGTACTTAGGAGGGATGGCAGTGGCATTCGGCATTGCCATCTATGCGGTGATGTCCATTGTGAAAGGCACGAGTCCTCCGGCCTATTGAGGAAAGAAATTGCAGGCGAGGCACGTGCATCCGATCAGGCGGCCAACCCTCACAGACCATGGACACTCAACGGTTGGGACTACTACAGGAGGACCTACGATGAAGATAAGGAAATGGACGGGGATATTTTTGGCTCTCAGCTTGCTGATGACCATGCCGGTTTTCGCATCGGATGACCTTGAAGCGCTGATCAAGGCTGGGGATCATCGCAAATTGGAGATGTACTATGCAGAAGAGGCGAAGACCCTCAAAGCGAAAGCGGACAAGTGGGAGGTTCTCGCCGAATACTACGAAAAGTTTCCGGACGAATATTCCGGCGGCAGCGAGAACGTGCATAAGCATATCGAGAATGTCCGTGCCATGGCGGACGACTATCGGAAGGCCATGCACGAGGCACGCGATTTGGCCTTGCGCCACCACTCCTTGATCCGGAAGGGGCCGTGAGATCCGATGAGGACCGGGGACTGAACGGTCGAGGGCGACCGGATGAAATGGAATGTTGAACTGGATCGGGAGGCACGAAAACCTGACCGATACGAACAGTGAAGAGGAGAACGCATGAAGACTCGGAGTGAGCAGAAAAAAGAGGAAGGAATGGGACAGGCAGTCAGCGGTGAGCCGGCTCACGCTATTTTGAATGCGGGTGAGGTACAGGAACGTATCGCCATGCGTGCCTACGAGCTCTACCGAGAGCGGGGGGCTATCGATGGGCATGATCTCGATGATTGGCTGGAGGCTGAGCAAGCCATTGTCGGCTCCGAGGCACATCCCGAGAGAAGGATCTTGCAATAACCATAGGGGAGGAACGCATGAGACAGCAATCTCCGTTGATGTTAGGACTTGCCATGCTGGTATTTGCCGCCGGAACCATGACAGTGGCCGATCCAGCCTCCGGCGAAGAACACAGCAAGGTTGAAATGGCAGCTGCGGCCACGGTGACGATCCACGACGCGATCAAAACGGCGTCGGAGAAAGTGCCGGGGACGGTCATCGAGGCCGAGTTAGATCGGAAGCATGGCAAGCTCATCTGGGAAGTCGAAGTCGTCACGGCTGAGCACAGAATCATGGAAGTCCATATTGATGCCGAGACTGGAACGTTCATCGACATAGAAGAAGAGAAGGCGAGGTCCGGGCGGCTCAAACGACCGAGATCTTAAACGAGGGTCACTATCAAGACTGACATTCGGAAACCGAGCACAGAGGCGTCATTCGCAAGGAAGGGAAATAGGAGGCCGGTCCTGGCGAGTTTGTCTTGCTGCGAATCTGAAATCTGTACGCTGTGAGTGAAGAAAAAAGAGGAGCAGGTGTGTCTATCGGTCATAGGGGATGTGTAGTGTTTTGCAACAGCCGGTAGTGGGGAGTCAGACCTGAAATGCCTCAGGGCG
>JAEURV010000108.1 GCA_016788465.1 Nitrospira sp.
CTTGTGACGATAGAGAAGATCGATAAGCCCCAGTGTCAACATGTTGCTCATGCCGGCGCCAAAAAGGTTGCCGGCTGCAAGATCTGGGGCGTCCATCCACCCTGCGCTCATGGTCGTGAATACTTCCGGCAAAGACGTCGCGCCCGCCATCAGGACCGCGCCGATCCACACCCGACCCAAACCAGTCAATTCGGCGATCCGATCCCCGTGGTGGGAGAGTCTGGTTCCTACGAGAACGATCGCTGCTGCGGTGACGGCAAAGACTAATCCCGGAAGGATCACGGCGAGTTCTCCGGATGGGTCAAAGGGGCAGGACAGACCCCACAGTCGGGCAAGCTCTACCCGGCAAGGCGTGAAGGCCCGATTACAATGGTGCGAGCGGCTGGGTGCCTACCATTGATCTTTGAAAAAGAGGAAGTATCCGATCGCAACCGCAATCGCTTGAAGCAGGATAAACCAGCGCAGGAGTCCCCAATGGGTGCCTGCACGGCTCTCCACCATTCTCATGCTCGCCATCATCGAAGGTTGTGAGAGAATGAAGGATGCCACCAGTTCTCGAGCATCTTCTCGGCTGAGGTTTCGCTCAAGCTGAACCTGTTCGATTGCTTTATTACGGTTACCCTCCAACAGGGCTTCCAGAGCCTTCTTGGGGAGATCGACCTCCCATTGAATTTCGTTCGCCATAATGGTGGGGAGTGTACCAGAAAAGACTTCTTCCCGTCTGCATGATTTCCATCTGATATTCAGTGAATCTCATGAATGGACAACCCCCTCGCTTATCCCTTGGGGACATCATATATAATGGAGGCGCAGCATCCAACCCCCTATACCGCACCCTCCATGAGGGGATCAAAGAGGAGGACGATCATGACCACCGGTACTGCACAGACCCCTTTGCACGAACAGGTTCAATCCTTTGTCCGTACATCTCGCAAGATGCTGATCGGCGGTCGATGGCTCGACGCTGCATCGGGAAAAACGTTTGCCACCTATAACCCCGCCACCGGGGACATGCTTACCCAAGTCGCCGAAGGCGATCGTACTGATGTAAACATGGCCGTTGCTGCAGCGCGAGCGGCATTCGAGAACGGCCCCTGGCGGAAGCTCACCGCCTCCGAACGTGGCCGGTTGATCTGGAAACTGGCGGACTTGCTTGAATCCCATGCCGAAGAATTCGCCCAACTTGAGTCGCTGGACAATGGGAAACCAGTCGGCGTGGCCCGAGTTGCGGATATCCCGCTGGCCATCGACCTGTTCCGCTACATGGCCGGTTGGGCGACCAAGATCGAAGGCAACACGATCCCGATTTCAGTGCCCTATACGCCAGGCGCTCAGTATCTCGCCTACACCCTCCGCGAGCCGGTGGGTGTGGTGGCGCAGGTCATCCCCTGGAATTTCCCGCTGCTCATGGCAGCGTGGAAACTTGGCCCGGCCCTGGCCGCCGGTTGCACCGTGGTCTTGAAGCCGGCCGAGCAAACACCCCTGTCGGCGTTGCGACTGGGGGAACTGATCTGCGAAGCGGGCTTCCCGGACGGCGTCGTGAACATCGTCCCTGGGTTCGGTGAGACCGCAGGCGCGGCCCTGGCTGCTCATCCGAATGTCGACAAAGTGGCCTTCACCGGCTCCACTGAGGTCGGCAAGCTCATTCTTGGCGCAGCGGCCGGCAATCTAAAAAAAGTGTCATTAGAGTTAGGCGGGAAGTCACCGAATATCGTGTGCAAGGACGCCGATGTTGAGGCCAGCATCCCGGGAGTATCCAGCGCGATTTTCTTTAACCATGGGCAATGTTGCTGCGCCGGCTCCCGCTTGTTCATCGAAAAAAGCATCTTCGACAAAGTCGTCGAAGGAGTAGCAGCAGACGCAAAGAAGATTAAAGTCGGGCCCGGAATGGATCCCACGACTCAAATGGGGCCACTCGTCTCGGAGGAACAACAGCGACGCGTGCTCAGCTATCTGGAATCTGGTTTTTCTCAGGGAGCGAAGGCCGTGGCCGGTGGACGCAAACTCGGCGGCAATGGCTACTTTGTCGAGCCGACTGTTCTCGTCGAGACCAAACCAGACATGAAGGTCATGCAGGAGGAAATCTTCGGGCCGGTCGTCTGTGCTGTACCGTTTACGGATGTCGAGGAGGTGCTACCTATGGCAAACGACTCCATCTACGGACTTGCCGCGGCAGTCTGGACCCGAGACATCGGCAAAGCCCACCGCATCGCGGCGCAGCTACGGGCCGGCACGGTCTGGATCAACTGCTACAACATCCTCGACGCCGCCTTGCCGTTCGGCGGCTATAAACAATCGGGCTGGGGTCGGGAAATGGGGCACGATGCGCTGGAACTCTACACCGAGGTCAAAGCCGTCACCGTACGGCTGTGAAAACCTAAAGAGCCTTCGGATCCCCACGCCTGGTCATCTGTATTGCTGCGTAGGCAGTATACGGGATGTCCTGCCAACCGTCTCCCATATTTGCGTGGAACTCTCGCGCCCCATTAGGGGCGGCATCTCACCACACCGGGCCACCGATCTTTTCGGCTTCATAGTAATTATTTTCACCTTCATCGATATGCGTCCGGATCACACGAAAGCCCATATGCTGGAGGGTTCGCGTGTAGGCGTTCCGACCCAACGACCAGCATGCAAGACCCGTTGTGACATCCTGCCAGGCCCCTGTTTCGACGGGGGCCGTGAAGAGAAAACGCCCTCGGGGTTCGAGGATCTCCGAGACTCGATGGAGGAGGGCCAGCTGCTCGTCCTCGCGAAGAAGAAATATCAGCCCAATCGAGATGACCGCCTCGAATGTCCGCCCAAAGTAGTTGCTCTCAAGGGCCGACGCGCATTGTGTGGGAACCATGGGAAAGCGTAGTCGAAATTGTCTCAGCAATGTGGGCGAGGTATCGATCGCCCAGACCGCAAGTCCAGAGTCCACGAGGACCTGCGTAATGGGATACCCTCCGCCGCAGGCGATCTCGACGACGGGAGTACCAAACGGAAGCGATCGTGCCCAACGCTCAACGATCTCGACTCCGACACGGGATCGATCTCGATCATCAAGATACTGCAGTGCCTGCATTTCATAGAAACGGCCTGCATCTAACATATGGCTACTTCCTCCAGTAAGAAATCACAGGTCAGGCTGAGAGCCTCACGTCTAAACACCTTCAGTCTCAACCGTGTGATTCGGAAATGAGACTTCCAAGACCACGCATCCCACATCGGTTTTGAACGGACCATGCAGCTCTCCGGGAGGACGGCTGGCGTAATAACCCGCTTCCAGCCAGAGTCCAAATGCCTGGTCGTACAGACGTCCACTGACGATGAACACTTCTTCCGGGTAGAGATGGCGTTTCCCGCCAAACCGAGACGTGTCGGCACCTGGAAGAAATCGCGTCAGCCTGGTGTACTCACCGGTCTGCGGATCGATGCTGAGCGTCAGTTCTTCAGCCATCCCTTCTAGACCGCTGATGGGCGCCCACCGTCCATGGTTTTCTGAACTCAGAGGATTCCAGTAGGTCGTCGTTGATTTCGTCACTGGTGAATTCCGCGTTACGAAGTAAATGACGGTAAACTGCTATCAGTTGAGCGCTCCATTAAACTTCATCCCCTAGGTCTTGAGAGTACATGTCAGGTGCATACCTAGTGCCTAGGGGGCAGGAGACTTATCGTATCGATGGTATCCAGACTCTACACCGATAACACAAGCTACTCTCTTCGATGTGCGCACACAAGCCTAGAGTCTCGACTGTATCGAAATGAAACAGTGCTCCGCATGATCGGCCCATCAATGGCTGGCGTTATTGTAGATAAAGGCGGAATTCCTCCCGAAGGCATCGAATGAACGTGTCCGGTCCATGCAGCAAGGAAAGAGCGCGAGCAGAATTTCTCTTTCGTCATAGCCTGGAGTGATACTCAGTCGATACCTGAGGCTGATCCGGTTGCATGACTATAGAGTTGGTTATTTAGCAGTGTGTCGACAAACACATTCTCGATGCTGACCACGCACAGCATTCGCGATCCAAAACGGAAGCAGAGCAGCGTGCAGGCTGTTCAGAAAGGCTGTCCAGTAAAGCGGCGGATGGTACTCTGTGCCGTACATTGAGCCTCTGAGTCCGCTTCGCCGACGCTGCGACGCGAGTGATGTGACCTGCCTCGCGAAGCCACTTCAGCAAGGTGAGAAACGTAGTCTGCTTCACCGTTGACGAAGCACGATACGAATAGTAGCGTGACACTGGAGACCGCCATGACCGTCCACATCACTCACGCCGGAATTGAGGACGCGGGGACCATTGCCACAATGGTGGGCGAACTCTTGCATGACATCATAGCAGCAGTGAACGACAAGACCTTTGGCTTTCATCATGCCGATACGGTCGATCGCGCTCGCGCGTGGATGAAGGAAGGTCTGTACACCGTGTTGCTCGCACGGTTGGAGAACCAGCCGATTGGATTCTTGGCTCTATATGAAAGCTATGCTTTGTACACCGAAGGCACATACGGAACGATCCCGGAGTTCTATGTCCGATCCCCATACCGCTCTCAAGGGATAGGTACCGCACTGCTCGCCGAGGCCAGACAGATTGGTCAGCAACGATGGTGGAAACGCCTCGAAGTGACGACACCACCTTTACCGCAGTTCGATCGGACACTGAGCTTCTACCAACGAAACGGGTTCGCCATCTCAGGCGGACGAAAGTTGAAACTGCTCCTATGATGAAGCCGGTAGTTCAACTGGAGCGAACTGGATGTGGGATTGCGAGCGTCGCGGCGCTCGCCGGCGTGAGCTACGTGACCGCACAACGCGTCGCCAATCGGATTGGTATTTCTGCAACGGACAGCCGATTATGGTCTGAGACAACTCCTGTGCGCCAACTCCTGAGACAATATCAGCTTCGCACATCATCGAGACCACGACCGTTTGTCTCCTGGGATGCATTGCCGAATCGGGCGCTCCTCGCCATCAAGTGGCATCGTGAAGGTCGTCGAGCATTCTGGCACTGGGTCGTCTTTGTCAGAGATTCGGATGGAGCCTCTGTGCTGGATTCAAAGAAGATATTGAAACACCACGTGAGGAAAGATTTTTGGCGCATGAAACCGAGGTGGTTTATTGAGGTGCGTTAATCGCATCCTTTGAATGTTATCGGTTTCCGTATTCTTGGCCATCGCGTTTGCTAGGCAAATGGAAGGCTAACTAGCCCATGCGGATCCTGCAAGTAGCAATTCTCTACTTTCTCCTGGTGTTTGGGGCCGGATTCGTTTTAGGAACAGGACGAGTCCTTATTCTTGTACCGTTGCTTGGTGAGGGAACCGCAGAACTGCTGGAAATGCCATTGATGCTCGGCGTCATTGTCGCCGCAGCCAGATGGGTAGCCGGTCACAAGCTTGAAGCTCGGCAATCTTCCGCACTATGGGTCGGCTTCATTGCCATGAGCTTTGTCTTGGTAGCCGATCTGGCTGTCGGAATGGGGCTACGAGGAATGTCGGCACGCGACGTCTTTCTCAACCGCGACCCAGTATCAGGTGCTGCGTACTACGTAGCTCTCCTACTTTTTGCGGTTATGCCGGCCATCCTTGTTCGTCTTCGACAGACGTAGTCTCTCGCATACATGATGCGTCATTGGATCGCCGAAAAATTTGGTTGTTCCCGACAATATAGCTGGAATGTTCCCTGCTGCATTCACACCGTAAGAACTTGAGGAGGCTCAAAAGACCTCCGTTCTCACCCGCCCACCCCTGCGCGCCAGGACGCGAATTTCACCGAGCATGGCTGCAGTGAGCGAAGAAGGGAGGAGGTACATACCAAGCTTCGCTTAACCCGCTCGCTTCAATCACATGCGAGCGGATAGGTACTTTGCCTCCAGTGGTCTCCACAGCGTTGAGCCTCTGAGCGATACGAGAACGCCACTGGCGGACTTTTTCAGCATCATGTTAGAACAGCGGGTGGTGTGGAGCCGATGCGAAGGGAACCACAGCCGGCACCTCTCCGGCATTGCCAAGAAACCGCCAATTCTCACCGTCCTTGACCATATAATGAACCTCGCGGAACCAGCTGTCGATGGTCACCCTCTTTCCGCTCTGTTCATCGGTGCCATACAGCCCTCCCGTGCAGGTCACCTCTACTCGGAGTTTCCCATCCACGTTCAGCACCTTGATGTCGGAAAACAAATGGAGCGACTCGAGAGCCTTGTAATGCTCGAACACTTCGCTCCAAACCCGCCGGACGTCTGCCTGTTTCAACCCGTGGTAGTCGTACGACGGCGCATAAAATTGCATGAGCCTATCGAGCTCCTCTTGTCGTAGCCCTGATTCTGCCCGTTCAAATGCCGCAACGACCCCCTGCACCACCGGATGATGCAGCACACTGTTGTGCCCACTGACTTTCTTACCTTCCACCAGGAGCACCGTCTCCGGCAATACCTGCACCTTGGCCCATACTGCCCCCACCCCCAATAGCGAGCACAAGATCAGACCAAGACCAATCGGCACATTCACCTTGCCATATCGGCGCATCGGCACCTCCATCATTCATTCAAACACATCACCTGCCCTGCGATGCTGTAACTCATGTTATTAGCGCGTTGTCTTTCCCCATTGTTTGAAGAATCAGGAGCGAAAGGGCTGGACATCGCCTGACTTACGCAACATCTTGTTGACCTCGTCAAGATGCAGCTCCTCATCGACAATCATCTCTCGTGCGAACTCCTCCAGAAGGACGGATTTTCCTTCGGAGATCTTCAGAAGTTCGTAATAGGCATCGACAGCGGCCTTCTCGTGCTCCAAGCTTTCCCGCAGAATATCTCCCACGTCATGCTGCTCAGTTTCGAGCAGCGTTCCAATTTTCAGCGACGGATGGCCGCCAAGCAAGGTGACCAGTTCTCCGGCTTTATGCGCATGGGCAAGGCTTTCGTCGGCATTGCTCTTCAGCCACGACACGATAGGAATGCGGTTATAGCCGTAGATCATGAGCGAGTAATGCGTATAGCGTACCACTCCCGCCAATTCATGCTCCATAATGCGATTGAGAATCTCCACCGCTCGCTGAGTGTCTTGATCGTTCATCTGATACCTCCAATTCCATATGACCGTCTTACCGAAGAAACAAGGACGGTATTGCACAGACCACCAAGGCTAACCTTCGTATCACGACAATTCCCCGCTAGCTATTCGATTGAAGCAGGCTGCCAATCACTATCTATGAATCTGAACAGTCAACGAACATCGGAAGGCCCGAACGAGTTGGTGGAGATTTTCGAGGACCAAGTAACGGGCTGTCACCGTTGTGCATGATCGCTGACTCTACTGCGTCTGCATCATGAAATACGCAATGGCGGCCGCCACGACCAACACCCCTGCCATCCAACCGATGAATCTCCGTTTGGCCGTTGCAAGCACCTGATCGATCTTCTTCTTGAGGGCAGGCTGTGTGCCAATGTAGGTGACCACCAGCTCCTTCGCCTCCGCCATACCGATACCCCGCTCCTTGCGCACAAGGCTGATCGCCCCGACTACATTGCCCTGCCACAAGGCATCGATCGCGGATTTGGAAAGACGGACGGAACGATCTGGTTTACTTGGCATATCAGGTATCTCGATGGAACAAGGGGGCCATCACATTCGCACTGACCGCAGTGCCAGGGTCGCTCCTGTGATCCTGGATCCCTCTTCTATTCCCTTCTTCTAAGTCTAATGGGCTGAAGAATCAAGTTCTCTGAACTACCCATGCAACGTATACATTGCATCTCTCGCAGGGAGCACGGCATCATGCCCTTCCGTTCGCCGACCATTATGCCTCTCCCCCTGCAAGTCTTCATCGTGACATTCGTCCTCGGAGTCTTACTCCGATCCCGTGGCATCTTGACCAAAAGGCATACGGAGCAGTTGGCCACGTTTGTATTCTCGGTCAGTCTACCGGCGACGATTCTCGTCTCGCTTGATTCTGTCTCCCTGACATCGACCGCGTGGAAATTCCCCCTGGCCGCCTGTCTCATCACGCTTCCAATGGTCGTCTGCTCCTGGTGGTTGGCCCGACTCCTCTCCCTTCCTTCGGAAACCCAAGGCGGGTTCGTCTTGGCCACGAGCTCCATCAATTCTGTTTATTTTGCTTTTCCCGTCATTCTAGCCACATTCGGGGAACAGGGGCTGACGTTCGCCGTGCTCTTCGATCTCGGTCAAACAACGCTGACCCTCACCGTTCTCTACGGTCTCGCGGTCCGGCACAGCACTCAGACTACCACCCACAGGGCAACTACGATCCGTCTCCTGTCGTCCCCGCCGCTGTGGGCTCTGGTTTGCATTCTCGCCATCAAATTGTCAGGCCAGCATTTGCCTCTCTGGTTCATTGACCTACTCACGCCGATACACGTCACCACAACGCCACTTGCCAGTCTGGTACTCGGTCTCTCGATCAGTTTTTCTACGATCCGGCGAACGGCGCGCTTGGCCACATTAGGTGTAGCAACCAGAGTCGGTGGCGGGCTGCTGCTCGGACTGACGACGGTGTGGGTATTAGGGCTGACGGGAGTAGAACGAGCCGTCGTGCTCCTGATCGCCGCGATGCCATCGGCGGTCAGCGCTCTGATCATTGCGGCTGAAGCGCAGCTCGATGAGGAACTGGTGGCCTCCATCGTCGCCCTATCCATTTCCCTCGGCGTGCTGATACTTCCCTGGCTCCCTCGGGTGGCCGCGATACTGCTGGGATGATCCTCTATTTTCTACGACGGCTTGGTGAGAAACCTGGGACGATCCCGAACGGAGACCATTTTCACGAGATCCCGAACCGAAAGTACTCCGACGATCTTCCCGCCCTCCGTCACGGTCAAGTGTCGGACGCCCTGTTCGGCCATCATCTTACTGGCGTCGCGAACCGTGCGATTGACATCAATACCGAGCAGCGGCGAGCTCATCACCGCACTGACGTGCGTATGCGCTGCCCCACGATTGACCGCAAGTCCTTTCCTGACTAAGTCGCACTCCGTCACGATGCCGACGATCTCGCCCGCTTCAATGGTCAACAAGGACCCGAGCCGCTTGTCACGCATCAACTGTGCCGCAGCGAGAAGAGACGCGTCGCTCGGAATCGTCGCGAATGTGGTTGCCATCAGAATGCTTAGCGGACGGTAGACCTTCTCAAGGTCGCTGACGGGGCCGCTCTCCACGTCCACGAATGATCGCACCAGGTCCCGCACAGAGATAATTCCTGTAATCTCTCCGGCCTCCATCACGCAGAGATGCCGGATATGATTGGTTTCCATGACATGACTGGCATCCAACATGGTGCGGTCTCCCGTAATCGTCACAATGGGACTGACCATCACCTGATTCGCCGTCGTCACCATGGGGTCTAACCCCGCAGCCATAACTTTCCGAACGAGATCCGTCTCCGTCAGAATACCCATCGGTCCTCGAGTGGGATCATCTGACTCGACCAATAGACAGCCGATCCGCTTGGCACTCATTCGTTCGGCGACAGCCGTCACCGTCGCCTTCTGCGAGACGACCTCCAGGTAGCGATGCATGAACTCCTTAACCGACCCACCCCCATACTCAACCATCTCAGCTCCTTGTCTCATCATGAGATTATTCGTTCATTCAATGGAACGCCCATCACGACCTTGGTCAGGAATCCCTCAAGGCCACACTATACCCGATTACTGATTCCACTATGAAGAAACTCATGCATCGATCACTCCGCCATCAATAGCGAAGGACCATTCCTTCAAAAAGCCTGGCCGGTCCCCCGAACCTCGCGAAGAGAGAACAGACCACGTGAAGCGATGCCTCGTACTACTTTGAAACAGTAGATTCTTTCGCCTTCACCTCCTACAGGTCAAACGGCTTCCGCAAGGTCATTTCGGTCTACCCTCGGGACAGCTCCTACGGCCATAACCCCCCAGAATTACGTAGGAATCAACTGCTTCCTACGAGCCGTGCAATCTATCTTCTTAGTCATGGTCCGTCATGGCACTCAACTTGCTCAATCCCCTTACTACATAGGGATATGCAGCCGTAAAACCGAATACATGGGACAGCCGATGCCCCCTATCAGTGTACGAATTGAGTGGTGCCGTCAACGATCGATGCAGGCTTGTAATGAGCCGGAGGCGGACGCCTGGCGAGCCGAAGCGGATGGGCTTCGAGATGCCGTGATGAATCGAAACCATAGCGACGACTATCGGCTCTGTTCCCCGGAAATTCGTGAGCGGTATTTGCTGGGCCTCCAAGACGGGATCGTCATGCTGCAAGCAACACGTGTGCAGCATACGAATCATGCTGCTCCCCCTGAAATTCCACACGCAGCTCCACGGGCGGAGCGTGGGGCACGATCGGAGGATGAACGATGAATTGCCAACGATGCAATGGGCTCGCAGTTATTGACGATACCCTCGTCGTACAAACCGGTTCCTCCTCGGAGGTGCATGCCTGGCGTTGCGTCAACTGCGGAATGATCGTCGATGAGGTGATCCGCCGGAATCAGCAAGTCCCCCTGCGGCGAAAGGCATCGGGCGATTCAAAATTCCGCCAATACGGGAATGAGGCCGCGTGAGGAACATCTCTCCGACGAACGTATCCTCACCCCTCCACTCAACTGCGACACTAGGATACTACGCGCTCCCCCTCACTTCGCTCCTGATCCCGCTTCCACTCACCGGAACGCAAGAGCTTGTTTCCAAGTCCGACGGCTAAGTTGCGGTAGATGATCACGCCGATATCCGGACGACGTCGAATGAGGTCTTCCAGATCTCTCCGAGGAAGTTCGGCGACTTCAATCTCACTCACTGCCATCGCCGTGGCAGAGTGCGGTCTGGCCGATAAAAGAGAGACTTCGCCGCAGGTCTCTCCGGTATGGATGGTGCCGATGGTGGCCGGGGAGGGTCCGCCGCTGATGGTAACCTGCCCCTGAAGCACCACATAGAGGCGGTCGGTCGGATCATGCGCGGCAAAGAGTCGCTCGCCTCTCCGCATGTTTTTCACCGTGCACACTCCGGCCACCCTGGTGGCCTGCTCGGTATTCATTCCATGAAACAACGGGACTTCTTTGATCGCCCGCGCCATACGAGGCGCAATGACGCACGTCGAAAATCCGCGCATCACGACATTCGCCACGGCTTGAACGGGTTCGGTCAGTCCAAGTGGCCCCAAGTCTTGCAATTTGTTCAACCGCACCATTTTCACGATGTCGAGTCGTTCGACCTGATAAAACACCATGGCGGGCACATATGCGACCGGAAGAAAGCTCAGCTCCAGCAAGGTTCGCTGCATGCGTGGCGCATAGGCACTCACATCGATCTCAATGTACTCAATGCCCATTTCCTCCCGACACTTCCGTTCAAGTTCGCCCAGCAGGAAGCGCACCACATCATCGGCCAACGCAATGAGTTCGAACACCCGCACGGTGTGTTCAACCTGATCCATGGTATAGCCGACTGCTCCGACCACCTGAGAGCCGGAGCGAGCCAGGAAGTAGTTGGTCCGGCGGGCTTGCAGCTTGAAGAAACCGTAGTCCAACCGCATGGGCCCGAAGATTTCACGATTTCTCACTCGGCCTCGTTCAATACGCAGCAGAGCCGGATAGCCCTCGGCTTGTAACTGTTCCAGTCGATACTCACCGCCGGCCGGATAGGAAGCAGAGTCTTCATCCACAATGAAATCCGGTGTGAACGGCGGCTGACTCATCACAAGATTGGCCAAGGCATAGGCCTCGGGGATGATGCGCGGATTATTACGGCGCAAGGTGAGGGCATCTCCGAAATATCGTGCCAGCAAGGCGAAGCTCTCACGGTGACGAAAGAAGTGTTTGAGCGGCAGAAATCCCGTGGCGATGAATCCCTGGGCGAGACTGATGCGTTGCGCATAGGGATGGACCGTACGTGCGACGACAAGTCCGACATGCAGACGGTTCTTGATGGCCTCGAGCCGCTTGTCCATGAGCAGCTTCCCGACCTGCATCCGGCGATAGTCTGGATGCACGGCAAGGCGGCCGAACTCCCCGACCAAATCGGAATGAGCTCCAAAATCGAACAGGACGGACGCGGTGCCAACAACGCGTCCTGACTCTGAGTCTTCGGCCACGAGAATCAACGAGTCGTCCGTGAAGACCGAACGTTTCAGCCAGAGCTCGTCGTAGAGTTCTCGATGCGGATAATCGGCGCCGTAGACCGCGAGAAAGATTTCGCGGATCTGCCCGACGTCCTCCTCGCGGGCTTCTCGAACTCTGATCATAGACGCCTCTTTGCAACGGATCAGGAGGACACCGCGTGCTGACGAAGCTGCCGGCCGGCAATTCTGGCGATAGCCCAATAATAGGCTGCCCCCACAACCAGCGCTTCTTCATCGAAGTCGAACTTGCTGGAATGGGCCGGATAACCTTCCCGGCCAGGAACTTGGCTGCCGAATCGGACATAGGCGCCCGGAATCTTTTCCAAGTAATAGCTAAAATCTTCCGCCCCCATATTCGCCGTCTTGAGCGGTAACACATTTGCCTCCCCCACTGCCTCGATGGCGGCTCGCCTCGCAAGGCCGGCCATCATCGCATCATTGACGAGAGGCGGTGTGCCTTCAGTCACCGTGACATGGATCTTCGCTCCGTGTAACTGGGCGATGGATTCGGCAATACGGCGTACAGAGTTGAGCAACTGTTGGCGGACAGCCGGATCTTGCGCCCGTACCGTTCCTTCCAACTTGGCCTGTCCCGCAATCACATTGGGCGCCGTTCCTGCGTGAAATTGGCCGACCGACACAACCGAGGGGCGGGCCGGATCAATCTCACGTGAAACAATCGTTTGCAGCGCCATAATCATCAGGCTCCCCACTACCACCGCATCGATGCTTTCGTGAGGCCGTGCCCCATGTGCACCCTGGCCGATGATCTCAATCGCAAAATTATCGGATGATGCATTGACCGGTCCCTCGCTTACCACGATGGTCCCAGGACGGTAATGCCGATCAAGGTGTCCCCCGAAGATCAGGCCGGCCCCATCAAGTACCCCCTCCTTGATCATGGCGACCGCACCAGTCCCCTTTTCTTCAGCCGGCTGAAAGATCAATCGCACCGGGGCCGACAAGTTTTTCTCTTGAGCAAGCAGTGCCGCGGCGCCAAGCAACATAGTCGTGTGCCCATCATGCCCGCAGGCATGCATGACACCCTTATGGACCGACGCGAACTCAAGACCGGTTTCTTCTTGGATGGGAAGTGCGTCTGTATCGGCCCTGAGCACCACACAGGGCACTCTGGAATCTCCGGGAATGTCGGCCACAACCCCATGGCCCGCGATGTTCGTGCGGTGATGAATGCCAAGGTTCTGAAGAAACCGGCTGATGACTGTCGCCGTCCGAGCTTCCTGCCCGCTCAGCTCAGGATACCGATGGAGCTCTCGCCGCAGAGCAACCAACCTCTCATACAGTTCTGGAGCAATCGGTGCCATGGGAGTTCGCTCCGCAAGAAAACCCATCCGGTCAGAGGACGTCACCCGATCAAAACATCCTCATCCTTCATTCGCCTGCACGCCTGGTTGATACACCGCATATACATAAACCGGAACGGCCAAGTGGCCGAGATGTTTGTCGATCAACGGCTTCACGTCCTTCCAATCCAGTCCGCCGACCCCGGTTGCCAAGCGAGGAACGGCAACGCTTTTGACCTTTTCACTTTCGACCAACTTGGCTAGAGCCTTGAGACAGTGATTGACGTTCTCGATCGTGGCTTTTCCGGGATTGGCTCCATGACTCGGAGCAGCCTCCTGCGTAAAGAGACTCACGATTCGAACGCCGCCCACACCAGCCCAAGCCCACAAGTCACCGGTCTTCGGTGTAAATGTTTGACAATAGTGCCTGAAATCTTTGTACATCGCAGGCCACTGCTGGCGTAGGCTCAAGGCTAAACCGTTTGCATGGTTGTCGTTTGGTGCCACACCATGCGCAACCATTTCAGCCGTTGTCCGTAAGATATCCCCTGTGACTTCTTTCAGCATAGCTACTCCTCTTGAATTATTGGTTAACGCGGCACGCTGCATTCACTCGCACTTGCGAAACCTATTTCATTCCGTTATGAACGTCCAACACCATTCTTTAGCCAGAGGCCAGGCTGTGGTGCACGTTCGACCAGCAACCGAAGCCGATTTCCCTGCAATCCTCCAAGTGCAACAGTACGCCTTCGGCGAATATGCCTCGGTTCACACCGTGAGCGGCTGGACGACAGAAACCATTGAGAGCCTCAAAGCGGACGCCAAAGAGAAACACATCTTCGTGGCAGTAGAGGACAAGACGATCGTCGGCTCCGTACGGTTCTGGACGGTAGCCGGCGTGTGCGTCATCCGCCTGCTCTCTGTCCATCCCAGCCACCAACACCAAGGGGTCGGCAAAGCCCTGCTCCGAGAGATCGAACGGGTCGTGACCGACGCGCATAAGCTCTACGCCTGCACCATGCTACGAACAGCCCGTAATATTCAGTTCTTTATGAACCTCGGCTACAAGGCCGAGACCATCCTGCCTGATCACTACGACCACCTCGATCTCATTTGCTTCGCGAAATATCGCTGAGCCGCTCTCCTACGATTCATTTGAGATCCACAAACTCTCTTACCCAAAACCTACGGCGTCTTCGCGCAACGGAAGCCATATCCGAACTGCCGGTTCATTGGTTGCGCATTGAACCGATGGGCGGACCGCAGAAAGTCAGCCACGTACAACCAGGACCCTCCACGTACGACCTTTTCCTCACTTTTTGTCGGCCCAATGGGGTTCTTTTCCGGACTCTTCTTGTAATAGTCATGCTCGTACCAATCAAACACCCATTCCCACGCATTCCCGGCCATGTCATAGATCCCATAGGGGCTCTTCCCTGCTTCGAATGATCCGACCGGGGACAAAGCTAGATGATCGTCCCAATCCTTTCTCCCGTAATTAGCATGAAGCCGCGTCGGGGCTTCATTGCCCCAGGGATAGATCCGTCCATCGGTCCCCCGCGCCGCTTTTTCCCACTCCGCCTCCGTCGGTAGACGCTTGCCGGCCCACTTGCAGTAATTGACCGCATCCTCCCAACTGACATTGACGACCGGACGCCGCATATGTTGCGGTTGATTCATGATGCTCCAGTCCGGAGGCTCTTCCATTTCCGTTGCCTCCAAATACCTGGCATACTGCCCGACCGTGACCTCAAATTTGTCTATGCGAAAGGCATTGAGGTAGATCTGCCGCACCGGCTTTTCATCATCAGCGAGCGTGCTTCCCCTCGTGAACGCCCCCGCCGGAACCAGTACCATCTGCAAATCGAGGTTATCACTGTCCCCAACCCCTCCGGCTCCTCCGGCAGCAACTTGCTTCTTCAAGCCAGACAATGACCGTGGCAGCTTGGCCTGGAGCTGTTGATACAGGACCTGCTGTTCAGTGCTCAGGCCCATTTCATGGGCACTTTCGAGCGTCTCCTGAGCCTGCTTCATCTTTCCACCGGCCACCAACGCCTTCGCTTCGTGCAGGAGTCGCCAGGCCGTCGTCTCTTCCCGCAACCGCCAGACCTTCGCCTTAGTCTTGGGCAGATAGGATTTTGTCGATCCAAACTTGGCATCGAGGTCCAATGCAGCCTCGTAATGCTCCTCCGCACAGGTCCAAGCCTCCAGGGCTCGGCAGGCTTCGGCCAGGTTGAAATGGGCCTGGATATTAGACGGGTCCTTCTGAATACCGGCCTCCAATGCCGTGCGTGCCTCTGCATACTGTTTGTTTTTCAATAGATTCTCCGCCTTGGAGAATTCCTGATCACCGGCCCCAGCAACCTGCACAGCAGCTCCCAAACCGATGAAGAGGCACAACAAGGTCATACTCGCCAACACATGTCTCATAAACGCCCCCTTCCCCGTTCTAACTCATTGCCCTGTGGATTCGCCCTCGCCTGCCAGCGAATGACTTCAGCCAGGACCAGCCCGGCAAACTTGCCATAAACTACCTACAAGTTTAGTGCCTGACGGTGACCGTGCGCCTGTTTCGTTCCTCAGAGAAACCAATTGGTCCTCTACTACATGCCCGGGTACGAGCATCACCTGCTGGTTACTTTGTATTTGCTTCTTTCCCTTCTCCTGACGAGCGCCATTGTCGATCCCCCACCGCGCGCACCGAGGAAGCACATTCTGATCGTGCGGCCTCCCTCTTCCATTCTTTCCCGAGCAGACGAGATCGTTGGTCCGCAACTGCGAGCATGGAACGAGCACCACCCGAAGCGTAGCAAATGGATCAGTCCCGTGTTCGCGTTCCGCGAGCACAGAGGACTACCGAACTTGTCTGCTATACCCACTCCGGCGCCTCTTCCTTCTTCACCTCACGCCCCGCAAACAGACTATAGAGCGCCGGTAAGACCACCAGCGTCAGCGCGGTCGAGGTGAAGAGTCCACCGATCACGACGCTGGCAAGCGGTCGCTGCACCTCTGCCCCGATTCCCTGCGCCAATGCCAGCGGCAGAAGACCGAGTAACGTCGTCATCATCGTCATCACCACCGGGCGAAGTCGCAAGCTACAGCCGGTCATAATGGCTTCATCGATAGACCGTCCCTCACTTCGCAGTTGGTTGATATAGGAAACCAGGACAATTCCATTCCCCACGGCGAGTCCAAACAACTCGATGAACCCTATGGAAGCCGGCACACTCAAGTACTGGCCGCTCAGCCACAGGGATACCACCCCGCCGATCAACGCAAACGGGAGATTCAATATGATGAGAATGGCATACCGCAGCGAATGGAACGCCCAAAAGAGGAGAAAGAACACGAGACTCAGCGTAATCGGCACGACGATCATCAATCGCGCGTTGGCTCGCTCCATATTTTCGAATGCCCCGCCCCAGACGACGGTATACCCCTCCGGCAAGTGAAGTCCCGCTGCGAGCTTCGCGCGCCCTTCATCCACCACGCCACCGATGTCCCGACCGACGACGTTGAATCCGACGAAAATCCGGCGTTTCACGTGTTCACGGCTGATACGAAGCGGTCCTTCACGCATCTCGATCGTGGCGAGGTCGCTCATCGGGATCAAGGCTCCAGACGCTGCCTTGACCCGAATTTCGCCGACGCTCGCGACACTGTTCCGATAGGACTCCGGAAATCGTAGGATAAGCTGAAACCGCCGCTCGCCTTCGTAGACGTGTGTCGCCGGCTTACCACCGATCGCGGTCGCAACGATCTCCTGCACGTCCGCCACATTGATGCCGAAACGGGCGATCTTCTGTCGATCGATATCGATCGTGAGATACGGCTGCCCGGAAATCTGTTCGACCTTGATGTCTTTGACTCCGTCGATCCGTTGCAGGAAGCCGACAATAGCCTCGGCTTTCTCGCGCAGCACATCAAGATCATCGCCGAACAGCTTGACGGCACATTCGGTTCTGATGCCGGAGATCAACTCGTCCACCCGCTCCTGGATCGGTTGGCTCATGAGCACCGAGATACCGGGAATATCAGCCAGTTTCCGACGGATGGCATCAGTCAGTTGGGGCTGAGTAGCCGCCGTGGTCCACGTACTCCGATCGTGCAGAGAGACGATCGGGTCGCTCTCGTTTGGCTCTTCCGGACCGAAAGCGATGTCCGGCCGTCCGATTTTACTCACCGCCATTCGGACTTCCGGGAATTCCAACATCACCCGATGGGTCTGTTTCTCCATCTCGATGGATTCCGCCAGCGAGACACTCGGTAAGCGGACGACCTGCGGGGTCAGTGCGCCTTCTTCCAACAGTGGGATGAACTCTCGTCCGATGTAGGGTACCAGGGCCATGCTGGCCAATACGATGCCCGTTGAGCCGGCCAGGACAAGCTTGCGATGCCGGAGAGTCCCTGCCAATACAGGGACGTAGCGTTGTTTCATCCAGCGCGTAAGGCCGGTTTCCTGCGGGTGGTCACCGCGTAAGAGGAGGGACGCAAGCACCGGTGAGAGGGTCAACGTCACGACGACCGAGGCCAAGAGTGCGATCACCAGCGTGTAGGCCAACGGCGCGAACATCTTCCCTTCGATACCTTGGAGCGTCAACAGCGGCAAGAAGACCACGCTGATGATCAGAATGCCGAAGAGAATCGGCCTACCCACTTCCTTCGTCGCGTGAAGGATGATGCTGAGCCGGCTCTCCTGCGACGCGCTGCTGTGTTGGGCCAGATGCCGATAGGCGTTCTCCACGACGACCAGGGATCCGTCGGCAATCTCGCCGATCGCGATCGCCAGCCCGCCCAGCGTCATCAAGTTGGCGGAGAGTCCGAACCGCTCCATCATGATGAACGTGACAAGCGGCGTGACGATCAACGTGATCGTCACGATGATCGCGCTGCGCACGTGGCCCAGGAAGAAAAAGAAGACGAACACCACCAGCACAATACCTTCAAGCAAGGCATCCCGTACTGTGTGGACTGCGGCATTCACCAGCTCGATACGATCATAGAAGGGGATTAGTTTCGTGCCTGCCGGGAGTACATTGCTTCGTTGTAGGTCTTCCACCTTGGCCTTGACCGCCCCAACCACCTGCCGGGCATTGCCTCCACGAATCATGAGCACTGTGCCGGCCACCACCTCCCGCTCCCCATTGAGCACCACGGCGCCATGGCGAACCGCATGCCCGATCTGAACCTCGGCCACATCGCGAACGAAGACCGGCGTGCCACCGACCTCCTTCACCACGATGGATTCGATATCGCCGACGGTCCTTATCAGCCCAAGCCCTCGCACGATTGCCCGCTCCGCATGACGCTCCAGCACATTGCCGCCGGTATTGGCATTATTCTTTGCCACGGCCTCGTAGACCTCGTGCAGCGTGAGGTCGAACTTTCGCAGCTTGGCCGGATCGACCAGGACCTGGTACTGTTTAACGAACCCGCCCATGCCGTTCACGTCGATCACACCGGGTACGCCCTTGAGCAGCGGCCTTAGGACCCAATCCTGGATGGTCCGCTGGTCAGTCAGCTCGACTTCGGCAGCTTTTACACCGGTCGCTGTCACATCAGGCCGTGTTTTTGGCGTCGGCAAACTCTCTAGATAATATTGATAGACTTCTCCCAGCCCAGTGCTGACCGGCGCCATCAGCGGTTCGATTCCCGGCGGCAATCGTTCTTTTGCCGCAATCATCCGCTCCAGCACTAACTGGCGGGCAAAATAGACATCGACCTCGTCCTTGAAGACCACCGTAATCTGGGAGAGCGCAAACTTCGAGAGGGATCGAATCTCCGCCAATCCAGGCAATCCGGTCATCTGAAGTTCGAGTGGGTAGGTGATGAATCGCTCGACTTCGACCGGCGAGAGGCCTGGCGCATCGGTCAGAACCTGCACCTGGATGTTCGTCACATCGGGATACGCATCGATGGGGATGGACTCGAAGGCCATCACGCCGACGACGGACAGTAGCCCGGCAAAACCCAAGACCAAAATCCGCTGCCGCAGGGAGAATTCCAGAAGTGAAACGATCATGTCGTCGGCTCGATCTTGTGCCGTTCCAGCTCGGACTTCAGCGCGAAAGACCCCTTCGTGACGACCTGTTCGCCTGCCTTGAGCCCCTCCAGCACCTGGACCACGTCTCCCTCTTCGTCGCCCAATTTGACTGGCCGGGCCTCAAACACACCGATCTCCCGCTGAACAAACACCGTCTTGCCGGCAGGCCCTTCCTGAACAGCCGCAATCGGAACGCTCAGCACATCCGGATTCGAAGTGCTAAACACGCTGATGATGGCAAACATTTCCGGTTTCAGTAGTCGCTCAGGGTTCGGCACAGTGACCCGGAGGCTCATGGTGCGAGTGGCCGGATCAAGCACGTCACCGACATAGGTAATGGTCCCACTGAAGATCGCATGGGGATAAGCGGCCACCACGACATGTACCCTCTGGTCCTTGTGGATGAACCGCACGTCCTTCTCCGGCACATTGCCGATCACCCATACATCCGTGAGGTTGGCCACGGTGAAGAGTTTTTGTTCCGTTTCGACCACCTCTCCTCGCGTGAGATTACGCGTGATCACCCGCCCATCGAACGGCGCGCGCAGGGACATGTCGGCCTTGATCGTCAGTTCACGATCGAGCCTCTCGATCTCTTCCGGCGGCACACCGAGCAATTGAAGGCGATTCTTAGCCTCTCGCAGTTCAGCCCTCGCCGTTTTCATGGCCGCTTCGCGGCGTTGTAGCTCCGCCAGGCTGACCGCTTTGTTGTCATATAGTTCCTTGGCTCGAGCATGGGCCAGCTCGGCTTCATGAAGCCTGGCCCCGGCCTTGAGATAGTCACCCTCCGCCACCCCTAGGTCCACGCTGTGGAGCAGCGCCAGCACCGCACCTTTTTTCACATCCTGTCCGACATCGACATGGACCTTCACGACTCGGCCGCGGATGAGTGTGGTGACCTCGGCCAGTTCATTTTGATTTGCTTGGATGGTTGCGGGAAATTCGCGATGCGAAAGAATCTGTCCCTGTGCCACCGGCACCAGTTCGAGCTGTATACGAGACAACTCCTCGGTCGTGAGACGCAGCATCCCGGGCTGCGTAACCGCTGAATCCTGTTTAACGGTGGTGGTATCAGCTGGTCGGTTTTCGCAAGCCGCCCCTCCCGCAAGAATGAGACAGACCCCCAGACTGCGACAACAAACCTTTGAAAGAAGTCTTAGGTTGTATGACACCACGTGACTCTCACCCGTGAATGACCACTGCCTCTCCCATCAGTCCCCTCGCATGGGGCATGCCCTCCAAATCACCTGGTTTTGTTGATCTACGACCCGATTTTCGTAGCCTATTGCTACGGGTCGAAGAATCCGCTGTAGCAAAATGCACCAGTCCCCTAGTGAGAGCGCTCCGCGCTATTGGTTGGCGGATATGAGATACTGACACAGCATAAGGAATCTCCCCCGTATGGATGTCCAACCGCAGTTTCCAGACGAACAGTCGGCCGACGGTGAGTTTGCACGCCAGCCTGACGCATTCCGTAACTGGGTCACAGCCAACGGCAACTCCGGTTATCTGGCCGCTTCGGGCCGGTATCATCTCTATGTGTCATGGGCATGCCCTTGGGCCCATCGGACGATCATTGTTCGCAAGCTGAAGCAGCTCGAATCGGTGATCGGAATGACCGTGGTGGATCCGATTCGCGATGAGCGAGGATGGGCGTTTCGTGAAGGTCCGGGACACTCACTGGACCCCATCAATGGATTCCGGTTCCTGAGCGAAGCGTATAAGGCGACCGACCCACACTACATCGGACGCTTTACGGTTCCTGTACTTTGGGACCGCTTGACCAAACGCATTGTCACGAACTCAGACGACGACCTGATGAGAATCTTCAATGGTGAATTCAACCGATTCACCGACAGTCCGATCGACCTGTATCCGGATGGGCTCCGACAAGAAATCGACGAGCTCAACCACTTTATCTATGAGAATGTGAACGACGGCGTGTATCGGGCAGGCTTCGCAACATCGCAACAAGCCTATGAGCGGGCGGTACGGCGATTGTTTACGGCGCTGGACCAGTTGGATGCGCGGCTTGCCACGAAGCGGTATCTATTCGGCGAAGAGTGTGTGGAAACCGACTGGCGGCTCTTCGTGACGCTCATTCGGTTTGATGCGGTGTATCACGGCCATTTCAAGTGCAATGTCAGACGAATTCTCGACTACCCAAACCTCTTCGGATATCTCAAAGACCTGTACCAAACAGACGGCATCGCAGAGACCGTGAATTTCGACCATATCAAGCGGCACTACTACATCACGCACGACGACATCAATCCGACCCGCATTGTCCCCATCGGCCCGGATCAGGACCTTACCGCTGGCCATGGGCGGGAACGTTTAACCGGTTAGCAGGATGCTGAAAAATCCCGTCAGCGTCGTTCTCACATCGCTCAGAGGCTCAACGCTGTAGAGACCACTGGAGGCAAAGTACCTATCCGCTCGCATGTGATTGAAGCGAGCGGGTCAAGCGAAGCTTGGTATGTACCTCCTCGCCTCTTCCCTCGCTGCGGCCATGCTCGGTGAAATGCGCGTCTTGGCGCGCAGGGGTGGGCGGGTGAGAACGGAGGCCTTTTTGAGCATCCTTAAGTTATTGTGGCGTGAGTGCCACACGAAACACTCTCACTCCATTGTTGCCAATAGCCAGGATTTTCCGCAACCGGCCAGGTCCTCCTCTGTACAAATCTGAATCGACACTTCAGTGACCGGCTGCCATCACCCCTCTCCCTGTTCAAGAAACTAGACAGCTCTGAGGATATTCTCCCCATTGCCTCCTGTTAACTCATCCACGTGAAGCCAATCCTCTTTATGTTTACAGCATTTTTAGACGCGCATAAGAGTTGCTGTATCGTCATACAGGCGAATGAGATCTTGTGTGTACTGGCATGAGTTTCAACAGGAGGCTGACTCTCAAGTCAACGCCTGGACAAGACTGCAGATGTCGTGTGCGCGTGGGGGATCTTAAACTTTATTCATTAAAAAGGAGGAGTTATGGATAGCAGTCTCTTGATGTTCATCGTCGTCATGCTTGTCCTCTTTTTCGGAGGTCTGATCGTCTACAAAAAGGGTGCGTAGCTGATTGCTTCTTGGTTTCTTGGGGAAGTGTCCAACACCTTGTGCAGCGGGCTTGTGACGGAGGCTAAGACGTGTCTTGGTAGAGATGCGGCAAGGCCACGGTGCCAAGGCATGGTTAGGGTTCTGAATCGGTCGAAGTCCTCACGGTAGTGTGCTCGGCTCGATAAGAAACGGGCACACTACTCAACTCTCTGCTTGTGCGTCAGCAGTATATCAAGCCTACCTGACGACAAGGACTGAGCAAGCAGTTTGCTGGACAAGTTTCAACGAGACGCTGCCCTGAAGGAAGCGGGCAACGGCATTCCGCCCTTTTGCACCGGTGACAATCAGATCCGGCTGTTCAAGATTCACAACCTTGATGATTTCTTCTGCTGGCGGCCCGACCCGAGGGAACTGTCTGACCTGATACCCGACCTTTTCAAGTTTGGCTGCCTCCTGAGCCAACAACTGCTCTCCCGCCTCCTTTACCGCCGTATATCGTAAGAACGGCATCACATGCACCAAGAGAACCTCAAGGGGTTTGCCCTCAGCCGAGGCCTTAAATCGCTTGAGCAAAAACCGCAATGCCTTCCCTGATGAGACAGACCAGTCTGTCGCAAACAAGATCCGCCGAGGTGGGTGAGGCGGCTCCTTGACGATCAAGACCGGTGTCGTGGCATGGAGCGTCACTGCGGTCGACACACTCCCCAACATGAGTCGGTCAAGGGCATCCAAGCCTCGACTCCCTACGACGATCAGCGCGGTACTGCCCGCATGCTTCAACAGCGCCTGTGCAATCGGCCCCTGTTCCACACGGACGGTGCCGGTTACCCCCAACTCACCCATCCGTTTCTTTGTCCCCGATTCCACCTGCTTGGCTCGTGTTTCCAGCAGATGAATCGCCTCCCCGATATCCGGTTCATACCCACTGATGGAGGGATAGGTGAGAGCGGGGACCCGAGCGGAATTGAGATCGACGGAATGGATCGCCAGTACGCGAGGGGCCGAACGCAAGGGAATCCGACCCACCCAGTCCAGCGCCCATTCCGAGTATTTCGACCCATCGATCCCCACCACGACCTTCATCGTCATATGACTCCTCTCCGCAACAGGCCGTCCCCCTTGTCATACCGACATCACCAGCGGTACCAACGGAGGTCACATTCTTTGCACCTCATGAGGAATGTCAGAAGACCACCCTGCAACAGAAGAATCCGGCGTAGGCTCCCTTAATAGATAATAGGTGGCCGTTTCTCGTTGATGATCAGCATCAGTCGCCGATGTTTGAGTGGTCGTTCAGGGTCTCGTGTATAGTGCGCGAGATCTTCAGACAGTTCCGTGAGCCTGAGCGGAACCGAGATCCGCTGCCTCATATGAGGCACATTCGTTTCAATCGAGAGGTCAACCAATTCTTCGGTCGTGCCTGTCACCTCGGCGTTCAGGTCCTTCTCATCCAGAAAGTGCACGGTTACTCGTTCCTCCGGATCGATCCAGGGGATGATGGCCTTTCGCTTTTCATGGTTGGTCATTGCTATCTCTTTGTCTCTCGTCCCAAGAGATCGTTACGGTGACTGAGCTGGAACTTGTTGACTTGACTGAGCCAGCCAGCGGAGATAGAGCAGGACGTGCTGCTTCTCTTCTCTGGATAATATCCATTTCCAGGACCCCATTGCGGTCCCCCGTTCACCCTCATGAATCGTCTGTGTCAGCTCGATATCGGACTTCCGCTGGACCGAGGGGCTGGTGAGATCCGCTGGCGGAGGGGTGACGTTGAATGCCTGCCCCTTTCCCTGGTCTCCATGGCAAAACCGACAATACTCCCCATAGAGACGTTTCCCCTCTTGCAAATCATAATGCTCTCGGAGCTCTCGCTCACTGCTCCTCTGCTCCGCACCGGCACCTGTAAAAGGAAAACAGAGTAGAACAAAAAGCAGAAATAAGAGGACACCTCGTGCGAATATCACCTTTCCCCCTCCCATCATACGAAAAGGGTGAAGGGCAACCATCGTGCCATCGGAACGAACCTCAGTGTACCCAAAGTCCAGGTTGAACCTATTGAAAGCACTGGGCATGGTTGAACCGAGAGTCTCGTCTCGCTTGGAAAGTGGGGAAAATTCCCCGATAGCATTCTGCTCACTGTCGCAGAATGCTACAGCACAGAGAACTGCTAACCTGGAGATCGATGCTTGAGAAACGCGGCAACCATGACTGAGGCCAGTGGGAGTAATAGAACCAGAAAGAACCGATCAGCAGATACGCGGGAGTTGCTCGCCTGATAGGAGGTCGAGCACACGATGTGTGCCAATGACAGTCCGTAGAACGACCATGGGAGGATTGTGATCGGTCACCGTACCAATGTGAGTCGCCTGGCTCGCGGCCTTGTGCCTTCGCACCACAGCCAGAGCGGCCTCGGCCTGCATTGCCGGCACGATCGCGACGAAGCGTCCCTCATTCGCCACATAGAGTGGATCAAGCCCTAGGAGCTCGCAAGCTCCGCGCACCGGCTCCTTCACCGGAATGGCAACCTCATCTACCGTCATACCGACCTTTGCCGCTGCGGCCAGTTCATTCAGCACACTAGCAAGTCCGCCTCGGGTGAGATCGCGCAGGCAATGGATCTCGATCCCACTGTCGATCAAATCAGCCACGATGCGATGCAACGGCGCCGTATCGCTTTCCACGTTGCCGTCGAACATCAACCCTTCCCGCACACTCAGCACGGCCACGCCATGGGAGCCGAGATCACCGCTCACAAGGATCGCGTCACCCGGTTGAATCAATGTCGGCAAGACCCGAACACCGGTCGGCACCAGACCAACACCGGACGTATTGATGAAGATGCCGTCTCCCTTGCCGCGATCCACGACCTTGGTATCGCCCGTGACAATTGGCACACCAGCGGCCCGTGCGGCCTCAGCCATTGAGTGCACGACTCGCTGCAACACGTCCAAACTCAGCCCTTCTTCCAAGATGAATCCCGCACTCAGGTAGAGAGGCTTGGCACCGCACATGGCCAGATCGTTGATCGTGCCGTTCACAGCCAGAGTCCCAATGTCGCCGCCGGGGAAAAACAGCGGACGCACCACATACGAATCGGTGGTGAAAGCGAGTGTGCCTTTTTCCACCGGCCACGTCGCTCCATCGTGCAGAGAATCCAGCAGGGGATTGTGAAAGGCCCGTACGAAGACGTCTTGAATCAACTCCTGCATAAGCCGCCCACCGCCACCATGCGCGAGTTGCACCGTCTTCTTTGTCGAGACCGGTAGCGGGCAAGCTGGCTCAAATGGTTTGTTGTTCATGGTTGGTATCTCGCCTGAAGAACAGAGCTTATAGCTGATGGCGTATAGCAGATAATCGGTGTGAAAAGAGCCTATAGCTTATGTCCTATAGGACGAGATTAGACCGGGATGTTATCCCATCGGTGGTTTGCTTTTCCTGCCTCTACCATAAGCCATACGCCATATGCTCTGATCCTAACAAACACCACGCCTTACCTTTCACTTCTCACTTTTCACATTTTACGTGGCCGCGGTACCGATAATACGCCGCACAAGCCCCTTCGCTCGACACCATCGGTGCGCCCAATGGTCGCTCCGGCGTGCAACGGGTACCAAAAGCTGAACAGTCCATTGGTTTGAGTAAGCCTTGGAGGACCAGTCCACTCTGGCATTCGGGATCTTCAATGCCGACTGACAGCTGCGCAAGTTCACGTTGAAACTTCACCTCTGCGTCGTGGGCAGAGTAAGCAGATTTAAGACGCAGACCGCTTGCTGGAATCTCTCCGATACCACGCCAGATTCGCGGCGCCGGTTCAAAGACCTCGTCGAC
>JAEURV010000112.1 GCA_016788465.1 Nitrospira sp.
TCTTGATCGACAGTCGCTCACCGAATACAACGTAACGGTCGGACAACCGGTCGAATGGCCTGCATTGCGCGCGGCGCGCCAACGAGTGGCGGATCTGGGTGTGGTCACGGCCAATGTCGGGATGTTAGAAACACGATTGAACTTGGCCTCGCAAGTGAAGGTAGCGTTTTACGATTTGTTGCTGGCCCAACAGGATGCGGGCTTGGCCAAACAGAACCTCGATACGGTCGAAGGCGTAGCCCGGATCGTGAAGGCACGGGTCAAATCCGGAGAAGCTCCTCAATTCGAGTCCATCAAAGCAGAAGTAGAAGTCCTGAAGGCACGGCAGCAACTCGCTCGTGCGGATAATCTGGTTCGAATCAATCGAGTCGCCGTGGATACCTTGACCGGCGGTGCACTGGGACCCACGTACATGGTCCATGGCGAATTTAGAATGCTTCCTCGTGACCTACAAATTGAAGGGCTCATGGCTCGGATGATGGACCAGCACCCCACCATCCAACGATTACTGAAGTCCGTGGAACAATCGGACTGGAAGATTGAATTCGAACGGCAAGCCCGTGTACCGACCCTCACGGTCAATGGAAGCTATTGGCGCGAGATGGGGCGCGAAGCGTTTCAAGGGGGATTGTCGGTTCCCGTACCACTCTGGTACCGGCGCCAGGGAGAAATTGCGTCGTCGTTGGGAGCGAAACGTCGGGACGAGGCCGAGTTGCTTCGGACGCGCAATGAGCTTGGTCGAGCCGTCTATCAGCATTATCAAGACGTCCGTACGACCGCCGAGTTGATCGAGGTGTTCGATAAGGGGTTGCTGAAGCAGGCGCAGGAAGCGTTGAGGCTCGCGCAATTCAGCTTTCAACAGGGAGCGTCGAGTCTTTTAGAGGTGCTCGATGCCCAGCGTGTCCAACGACAGATTTTACTAGACTATGCCCTGGCTCGGCATGAGCTCTCCGTTTCGTTGGCCAGGCTGGAGCAAGCTGTAGGGGGGACGTTGTGAGCGAGCAGGTCTACTATTCCATTCGACATTCGTCATCCTCTATGAGGCAAGGACTGTATGGCTTCCTGTTGAGCATGATGCTGCTGGATGCAGGCTGCGATGGCACACCGAGTGATGTAGTCGCCAGTAAAACACCGGCAGTCGTTTCGACACCAGGACGCATCACGCTGTCAGCAGAAGAATCGTCACGGGTGGGCCTGGTGGTTCAGCCTGTGGCACGCAGCGACTTTCGCACACATCGAGACTTTCCCGCGATCGTACAACCCAATCAGCGGAACATGGCGGAGATCACGACCTTAGTCCGCGGTAGAGTGGTTGAGGTCTATGCCGATCTTGGGCAGGAAGTGAAGGCGAACGCGCCGCTGGCCATCTTGTACAGCAGCGAACTGGGGTTGGCTCAATCCGCATATCTCAAGGCGAAGGCCAAGCTTCATGTTGCCGAGCAAGCCTTTAGTCGGGCGCAGTTTCTTCTGCAAGAGCAAGTCATCGGTGAGGCGGAAGCCCAGCGCCGACAGGCGGAGCTCCTGAGCGCCCAAGCCGAGGCCAATGAGTCGCACGATCGACTGAAATTGCTCGGGATGAACGACGAAGAGTTCCGCCGCCTCGAACGCAGTCGGCAGATACGATCGGTGGTGCCGATCGTGGCACCTTTCGGAGGGCGGATTATCGGACGGAAACTGACTCGTGGGGAGGTAGTCGAGACCACCGAAAATCTGTTTGTGATTGCGGACCTGTCGGAGGTCTGGGTCCTCGCGAATATACCGGAAAAAGACATTCCATTCGTCCATTCCGTGCATGCGTCCGGTGGCGCGCAGGTCGATGTCCGGATCAATGCCTATCCCAAAGAAGTGTTCAAGGGGACGATTACGTATGTCGGCGATGTGTTGGACCCGATCACACGGACCATGCAGCTGCGAATCGAATTGCCGAATCAAGATGGGCGACTGAAGCCGGAAATGTTCTCCACTATTCGACTCTTTTCCGAGTCGCAACCCGATCGGTTGGCAGTGCCGGAGGCGGCGTTGCAACGAGATCAAGGGAGAACCTTCGTGTTCGTGCAGCGCAGTGCGAACGAGTATGAAATGCGCGAGGTACACATCGGTGAGTCGAATGGCACGCTGACGTCCATCCTCGGCGGATTGAACGAAGGAGAGCCGGTGGTGACGCACGGCGCCTTCGTGTTGAAGTCCGAGTTGTTGAAGAAACCCGTCTGATGGTCTCTCGTCTCCTTGACATTTCCTTGCGACAGCGGATGTTAGTCATCATCTGTGCCCTTATGATCGGGGCCGGAGGTGTCTATGCTTTCCGGACGATTCCGATCGATGCGTTTCCGGACGTGACCAGCGTGTTGGTCCAGGTGGTGACGAAGGCCCCTGGTCTCTCACCGGCTGAGGTGGAGCGGTTGGTGACCTATCCGATCGAGCTGCAGCTTACGGGCGTTCCCGCGCTCACGGAAATGCGTTCCCTCACAAAAGTCGGATTGTCGCTCATTACAATCGTGTTCGACGACTC
>JAEURV010000148.1 GCA_016788465.1 Nitrospira sp.
CAGAAAATCAACGGTGTGTGGCAACCGGCGAGAAACTGGAACGACGTTCCGGAACTCCCTCACATCAATACGCCAACCGGCGAAGAGCACTGTCCGATCATTGCTTCGGACAGCCTCATATATTTCAACTATCAGCAACCAGGAGTGACCCAGGACAGTGACGTCTGGAAAGTCGAGAAGAAAGACGGAATCTGGCAGAAACCGGAGAGCCTAGGCCCACGAATCAATTCACCCTACCGGGATCATATGCATTGGACTGGTCTGTCGAAGGACGGGAAAAGTCTCATTATCACCAGTACGCGTCCGGACATGGGGTCTCGAGGCGGCCATGATATGTGGATCTCCTACCAGAACCCACGAGGTGAATGGCAAGAGCCTTTGAACCTCGGCGACACCATTAACACGTCCGGCGAAGACATGTGCTGGACCTTTACACCGGACGGCAAGACCTTCACGGGAGGTTCGGGCCCTCGTGATTCGTATAATCACGATATCATGTGGGTAAAGAAAGACGATGTTCCGTTACTGAAGAATTTTGAGCCCATCGGGCCCCCGCCAAATCTGCTCAGTAACAAGTCCGGCAATCTGAAATGATCGGCCTTAGGACGAAGTTATCGACCGTACGCCATTACGGCTACTGGTAGTGCTGGGCTTGAGTGAGAAAGAGACTGTTGTAGAGGCCCTGTTGTGCCATCAATTCGTCGTGTGTCCCTTGTTCCACAATTTCCCCCTGATTCACGACGAAGATTCTGTCCGCCATCTTGACCGTCGACAACCGATGGCTGATTAAGATCGCGGTCCGTCCCTCAGCAAGTTCATGAAACCGTTCGAACAATTCTGCTTCTGCCTTTGCATCCATTGCGCTGGTGGGCTCATCAAGGATAAGAATTTGTGAATCTCGCAGGATCGACCTGGCGAGAGCGACTTTCTGCCATTCGCCGATGCTTAGTTCATGTCCACCGTCGAACAGTTTACCGAGTAATGACTCATACCCATTTGGCAATCGTTCAATGGCCTCGTGGATTCCGGCCTGTTTCGCTGCCTGAACAATGGCGAATGGGTCAACGCCGGCGGCCCTCACGCCGAGCGCGATATTGTCTTTCGCGGATAACTGAAACTTCACAAAGTCCTGAAAAACTCCACTGACTGCACCTCGCACATCGGCAATTGGGTAGTCACGAAGATCCGTCCCATCGATCGTGATACGCCCTCCCGACGGGTCGTACAAACGGCACAAGAGCTTCACCAATGTAGTCTTTCCTGCACCGTTCGCCCCGACAAATGCGACATGCTCACCAGGTTTGATTGAAAAGGTGAAGTCTCGAATCGCCACGCGTTCTTCGTGGGGATACTGAAATGACACGTGCTCAAAAGCCAGCCCCTCGGTAATTGGGCGAGGAAACGCTTTGGGACATGCTGAGGTTCCCAACCGAGATTGCAGCCCTAAAAACTCGTCCAACGTAGTGAGAAAGAGATTGCTCTCATAGAGACCGGACACACTCTGACCGAGGCCTTCCAAGTATCCTGAAGCACGTTGTACGGCTTGAAGACAGATGACAAGGTCACCGATGGTCAGCAGCCCGTCAATGGTCCTCACAACCAGCAGACTGCAGACCCCAAAGACCCCTGCGATACCAATAATCTGTGCGGCAAACCCAGAAAATACCCATTGTCGCTCTAACTCAATTCGTTCTCGACGCAATACCGATCGCGCGTCGGAAAACCACTGCCGCAACCGGTAGCCAAGATCGAACAGCCGGACCTCCTTCGCCGCACCAGCTTGGGTCAGCAGCATATGCGCGTACCAGGCCTTTCGATCAAGCGGTGCCCGCTCCCGTTCCCACGCATACAGTTGATTGGACTGTTTCAGCTTGACGATGAAGTAGGGAATGGCCGTCAGGACCAAGATTGGAATCACCCCCCAATGCATCCACCAAAGCAGGGCAGCCATCGTTAGCAAGGAAATGGCGTTTTGCACGATCTGGAGCAGCGCATGAAGAATGGCGGTCGGTCGATAGGGCGCTTCCTGCTGTGCCAGATGCAAGGTATCTTGATAGCGGGCATTTTCATAATACTCAAGGTCGACCTCAACTGACTTAGTCTGAAGGATCGAGTACATATGATCAGTCACAACCTCAGACTGGATTTTTGAAACTAGACCTGCGACTGCGCCAAGGAGAGCACTGACTGCAGCTACACCGGCTACGCCGGCAAGAATGGCGAGGATGTGAGTCAATGCGGCATCATCCCAAGGTGTCTTCAATCCTTCCGTCACGGCATCGATTAAAAGCTTCGTCAAATACAACGCCCCGAGTGGAAGAAGCCCTTGGATGACCCGTACCACAACACTTGCACTGGCCAAACTTGGACTACTCTGCCATACGAGGAATAGTGCCCGTCGAACCGTGTGCAAGAAAGACCCTATACGATTCCGCATCGCGTTCATGATCGCCAATACCACCCTAACAGTTCGTCTTATGATTCCACCGGTTGCCTGCTCGGATTCCAACACCCCGTGCAACAGAGTGATTGACTTGGTCACAAGGATAGGAAAAGGTGATGGTGAAGGCTCGCCAGAGTGTGCCCGGCTCATGAAACGGCTGGGACTCAAGTGTCAACCAGGCATGGCCTTCCAGACCAGATGCGTCTTTTCTGACTCCACAATGAAACCGCACCGGATATCCGCGACGTCGAGCCAGTCGATACAGTGCTAATGATCGAGGAAAGCAATTCCCTTTCTGATTGTATGGAAACAGCCGCAGCCATCGATCCACATAATACGCCATCTTCTTTATCTCAGCCTCGTCAGGGGTTCCCATCACGGAGTCGGAATTCAACGTAGCAAGCACAACTGGTAGACTTGTCAGACGTAACAGAAGCCGAATCCAAAGAAGCAACAGCCCGATCTGAAACACATTCAAATATTTGTCCACCCGCGCCATCGTGCCCATCTCCACTGTGGCAGCCCGTTGTTCCAAACCTTGAAAATGCCGGCCAGATCCCATGAATGCGTCGTCAGGATGCCCCAAAGCTGCCATACGGCTTTTACAGAAGGTCTCTGGTTCAGAAACCTAGGCCCTATGTGGCACCCACCGATTAATGGACCCCCGGATTCCTGGAGAAAGAACCCGTTTCATCATTCGATGCAGCGGTTGCACCAGACGAGCAAAACGAATCAAAGACTTACGCCAGCGAAACCATATGGGAGGAGTCACGGTCACAGGGCTCTGGAGGCGACACAACCGAAGGCCAAAGCACCAGCGCTCCCACCACGAATCTTTCAATGAAAAGTAGAGCGCCGCCGACTGTTCTTCCCAAACTCCCTCCCGACCATCTCTCAGTAGTGTGGCCGGCATGCGCTGCGAAAGTCCCTCAATCTCTATCTCACCCTCCAGTCGTGCAAGCACTTCATCTGGTAAAGGGGCGTCCAGGAGTCGATGGGCGATCGACAGGCCCATCATAACCAGCCTCTGGCAGCCCCATGCCGATGAACTGGACATAACAGAAGTCCAGTCCATGTTCGGATATCTCCGAAGGAGTTCCGCTACATCACAAACCCATTTCAGATGCTCCCATGCATGCTTGGACCCATGCACGCACAGCACGATGAGCAGGTCCTCCGGTGTCAATCCAGGAACCATCCGGTTCTCAAAGGCTATCGAAACTCGTCGTCCCCAAAACTCAGGACGATCCAGTCGAAAAGCGAAATGTGGGTGAGCCATCACCCATTGGAGGTCGACACGACAGAGTGTATGTCTTTTTACAAACACCTGGTGAGGGCCATCATCATGTTTCTCACTCTGAGCGGCGACCACAGATCTAGGCTCGTAGCCAAGTGTCGAAAGAACCGCCTGCGCCTCCACAACGGAGAATTCAGGAACAAGCAAGTCCAGATCGGTAAAGTCACGAAGACCTAAGTCACCGTACGCCACCGTCGCAAGAGTAGCCCCTTTGATCGGGATAACAGAAACACCCCTTACCGCAAACTCGTCACACAACTTGACGAGTTCCTGTGCGAGCATCCGATTCAGCAAACCTCCGACTTGCACTTTCTTTCGTAATCGGATTAATGCCTCAGCAGGCACTAAATCTGGCGCGACTTTCGAGAGATTTGCGTACACCAATGGCTCCACGCCATGGTATTCCGCCATCTGAAAAAAGTTCGTCCAGTCTAATGGCCCCTCAAGCTTTCGGCGGATCTGTGCCATGAGATCTTCTGCGATCCCTGTGCGAGCACACCCAATAAGCAATTCCGCTTCTAATCCCAACGGAACCTGCCGCGTACAGGAGTAGTCTGTCATCGTGATCCCCCCTCGAGGAGTGGTGTGATGAGTTGAGGGAGCTCCAAAATGTCCCGACCAAAGTGTAAGCGATACGAATCCACCTGCTGAATAAGTTTTACCAGGACCTGGAATTCTCGCTTCGCAACCTCTGAGTCGTAGACCAACAAGGCTTGCGGAAGGAGCATTTCCAGCGCCCGACTCTTGGGAAGCAATTCAAGATGACTGTCCGACGCATCAATCACATGAGGGAACAGGACGAGGGCTGGTCGGCAACACTCCCCGATCGAAGCGGGATAGACGTCCTCTGCGCGAAAGGCTCGCTTCGGAAATCGAGACTGCAGCACATGAGCAGACGCAGTTCGCAGTTCAGGGAAAAACTTCACCGTCTGTTCGGTCACATTGATCTTGATCGGAAAAGGGAGTAGATCGACATGCGCTCCGGCATCTCGAAGTAAGGGATGGTCATCAGAGAGATAGCGATAACCGGACCGAAGCAATGAAATGAACGAGGTTGTCTTTCCACGCCCGCTATTGCCAGGGATCAAAACCCCTCTGCCATTCTTCTCCAGCGCCGTTGCATGAATGCTGTAGAGTCCTCGGCGTCGCAAGAGTTCGGTCAAGGCAAGATGAAACAAATATTCGATTAAACTCTCTGGCATCATCTGAGGATTAATCAGATAGCCGTCAGCCCTCCCCTGCGCACTATCGACCACCAACATCCCAGCATTGAAAAAGTCCGCAATTAACCGTTCACCATCAAGAACCACCTCATAAGGCAAATCCGTCTCCGGAGAATCGCTACCCGCAACTCCCATGTTGACGGCAAGTTGACGTGCCGAAGATGAAATTGTAACTGGAATATCAGCCCGATGGTCGACGGCCTGGAAACACAAGGTAAGCGGATTGGACTGATGAAGCACATCCTGCCGAAAGTGTTTCAGAAATTCATTCACTGGGACGGCAAGCCAAGTAGAGGCAGTGACATATCGTATCTGCGTGCCATACAGCGAAAACAGATATTCGGTCAGAGGCTGCTCAACTATGTGCATCGTCATCTTTCCCTCACGTCGTTCCTGGTCACTCCTTCTGTAAAGGACGGATTAAAGCGTGGGCTGGCTGATTGATGGAACCAACCAGCCCGTCGGCAATCTGATAATCGCCACCGCCCTAACACCTATCGAGGTCTATGACCAAACTGATTATAGTGATGATACAAACGCCCACCACCCAGACCACGCCCTCCACTACCAATACCAGGACCGCCAGAGCCCGACCTCTTGGCAGTGATGTCGCGCAACAGTTCGTGCTTAGTCACTGCCGGTTGTACATACAATTCTTTTGTCATGTTGTGTCACCTCCCTTCCTCATACCAACCAGGGGGGTACCCCTGGCTGGCCGTAGGATTGGCCAGCCAAGACTACTGATTCAGTTATCGAGTACTGTCCAAGAAACCTGACTTTCCCGGCACGCCATCGTAAGCGCCGTTACCATAGCCATTGTTGCCATGACCAGAACGCTTGGCAGTGATGTCCCGCAAGAGTTCGTGCTTGGCAACCGCTGGCTGCACATACATCTCTTTCATCATGTTGTGTCACCTCCTTTCTTGGTGAAGTAGCCCCTCCTGGGTTAGCTGAGTGACCAGGGTGACGAGATCGTCGAGGGCTCGCTCGGGAGCGACATCAAAACGGTCACAGAGAACCGCATGAATGTCGCTGATAGTCTGCGTACCGGTACAGCGTTCCCAAATCAGGCTCCCAACCCGGTTGAGGGTGTAGTATCGGCCGGTACTGAGATCCAAGAGCACCGTCTCCCCATCCATATTGGTGGCCTGCACATCAGGGTTTTTCACCAGAACAGCCTGGTACAGTAATGTGCGATCAGAGTGGGAGACGGCAGTATCAGTCGAAAGGGTCCGCAGCGTGTCCGGCATGGCTGTTCCCTCCATCAAGAAAAAGGCGGTTTATTCGAGGAGCTTATTCACAAGCACCCTGACAGGTGTAGCATGCGAAAACTGCCGTGATAGCTATGCTTTTGAGGGAGAGGACATGAAAGAAAGTAGGGGGCAGACCGTTTTGGATTCCAACACCGGTCACCACATGATGCTATCCCCACCGGATAGA
>JAEURV010000209.1 GCA_016788465.1 Nitrospira sp.
TTGGCCATGGCCATCATGACCGAGACCTCGTTCGTGGCATCGGTATACGTACGTAAGTTCTCTTCAATCACCTTCCGATGTTCGACGGCGCTCTGAATTTGTCGGTGTTTTTCCTGCCAAATGGCTTGCTCATCGAGTTCGGCATCCTGCGCCGTCTCGGCGTCGATTTCGAACTCATGCACGGGGCCTGTCGGATTCGTAATGGCTTCCACCACATCGGCATGGGACAGTTCGGGATCGTACAGCAGCTTCGTGAGATGGTGCTTCCGAATGATCGCGATTTCAGTCGGAGAGGAGACTGTAAAAACGTTACGGACGAAGGGGTGCTCCATCCACCCGTGATCGATTTTGATATAGAGTCCGAGTCGAAGCAGGACCGGATCAAGCGGCAACCAGGGCATCGTCGACTCTCCCTTCATCCGCGAATGAGCGCTCGATCATCGCGTCCGGCCTGACACGCGCAATCGTACAACGCCCTCAAAACACAAATGGCGCACCCCTCCGCTCTTCAACGAGAGCCTTGGAATGCGCCATCAACTGACAGGTCTTTCTCCTGCCCGCTAGGCGGTTCGAGCCGTCCGCTCGACCAATCTATCTCAAATCTATCAAACTGCGATCAAACCCGGAACTAAAAACATAAAGAGACGTCGGGCGGGGACAGCCCTGTGCCGGAGTCCACGAGTCCGCCTCACCCTCCGACCCTGTCGTCGCTTGGCATCGCACCAGCTCCGCCCGCTCCGTCCGTCTTGAGCAAGTCCTCGATCTTTCTCCGTAAGAGACCCAGCTCCTTGGACCGAAAGGCAAACTTGGTCTTCTCGAGGACCTCCACAGTCCCCTCCAATGCATCCCGATAGGCCACGCGCCTTGGACAGTCCAAGACGCGACAGACATCTGCAGCGACTTCCGTATGGCCGGTCGACGGATTCGCCATGACCGTTCGAATGCCGCTCGCGAGAGTGGCTATCTGTCCGACACTTTGACTCAGAAACGCCTCGATCGACCAGGCCAGTTCCCGCTCATTGGCCATCGCTCCCGGCCGCGACAGGATCTCCCGCACATGATCAAGAGCC
>JAEURV010000230.1 GCA_016788465.1 Nitrospira sp.
GCTCTGGAATCTGATGGCCATCTCCAGATGAAATCCGTCCAGCCTATAGCTGAAACGCCCAGAGCAGTCGGAGTTTGTGTCTGCCATCGGGTTGGGCATCCATCCCGATCAGTCCACCAAAGAGCGCCCATGATGTGCCGACCCCTTCCACGTATTCCCGTCTCCATCCGGGAATGATGGGATTCACCTCGACAAGCGTTTTTTCGGGAGATACCGTCCGCATATACAAGGCGATGGGAGGGTGGCCGAGCACCCAATACTCCCACTCGTCTTTCTTTGGGCTTCGGTAATCAAACAGCCACCAAAGAAAGCTGGTCTCTGTCGTCCTGCCTTGAGCGGCCTTGTGATCGAAGAGCGGCCACAAGAACCAGAACTCCGACTCATCCTTAATGTGGTCGCTTGTGTAGCGGAAGAAGGGGAAGAGTCGGTTTTCCGTAAACGTTGGACTCGTCGAGCCGTAGTACAAGGACAGTGGAGCAATCCCGATTGCACCCGTGCGGCTCTCCTGTGTGCTCGCCTCATACTCATGGCTCCAGATGGGAAAGAGGCGAGCCTTCGTACCGGTAGGAGTCCAGGCTTTGTAGTAGAAAGAGAGTGGGCCGATGCCCAGTACGCCGATGGCCCGTTCCTGGGTTGTATGATTTTCGAAGTCGCTCCACAGGGGGACGATGACGTTTCTCGACTCTGTCGCCGAGTCCGCATGCCACCAGAACGGAAACAGATGGTCGGTTGTGCCAGTCGCAGTTTCCTCATGGGCGAACCAGGACAACGGTCGAACGCCGATCAATGAGAGGTTCCACATGCTCCCTTCTCGCTCATAGTCCCAGAGGGGAGAGAACCGGTTGCGCGCGCCGGTCGGGCTGCCGGAAAAATGGGCGAGGCTCACGGGGGCTATTCCCAAGGCGGACAGGCTCCAGGCCTCCGCACCCTGATCTCGCCAGATGCTCCCAAATGGGAACAACGTGTCCCTGGTCTGTTGCGGATCGGCCTGGTGCCAATAGAGCCACAGCGCATTCCATGTCGTGGCGTCTTGCGTCTGGTCGTAGGAATAGTGATAGAGCGGAAAGAAGCGATGCGTGCTGAGCAGCGGTGTATGTTCCCAGTTGAACAGGGTAAGCGCGGGCATCTCGCCGATCCGGGGAAATCCGATCAACGACACACGGCTTGAATCCACTTGACTGTCCCGTTCCATATCGGCCAGCGGCAGGATAATGGTCCGTGCCTGTG
>JAEURV010000254.1 GCA_016788465.1 Nitrospira sp.
TTTTGATCAGGCGTTGACGCTGGTCAAAGACTTATCGGCTTCACTTCGCATCGAGCTAGTGAACTCTGTGAACCCGTTCAGAATTGAAGGGCAGAAAACCGCCGCATTTGAAGTCTGTGATCAGCTTGGTGATGCCCCAACTATTCACGTCTTGCCGGTTGGGAACGCAGGAAACATCACAGCCTATTGGAAGGGATATTCGGAGTATCGTGCCGCCAGTCAGGTCACGCGGTTGCCTCGCATGATGGGGTTTCAAGCGGCGGGTGCGGCCCCCATCGTATTGGGGAGGATCGTCGACCAACCGCAGACCATTGCAACCGCCATTCGAATCGGTAACCCAGCGAGTTGGTCTTCTGCGTTGAAAGCTGTTGAGGAGTCCACCGGGGCGATCGATATGGTCACAGATGACGAGATCCTTCACGCCTATGCACTGGTGGCGGCCACAGAGGGAGTCTTTTGCGAGCCGGCGTCGGCTGCATCTGTAGCCGGCGTGGCGAAGCTTCAGCGTAACAAGGTGCTGCGCGAGGGGGACACGGTGGTGTGCACTTTGACCGGACACGGGCTGAAGGATGCCGATACGGCCATCTCGGTGTCCAAACAACCACTTACCGTCAAGGCGACACGCGAGGACGTCGCCCGTTTACTGAACGTGTGAAAGGCGTGTAGATTCGATGAAATATGTGATCGTGCATGCTGGTGGGATAGCGGACCACCCACAAGCAGAACTCAATGGTCGAACACCACTGCAAGCGGCATCCACTCCCAATCTCGATCAGCTCGCTCAAATCGGAGAACTCGGTCAGCTGATGATCCCGCGCGAGGGGATACGTCACGGAGGTGGATTACTCGGTGCGGCGATCCTCGGCTATGACCCGAAGAAATACTATCAAGGGCCTGGACCTCTGGAAGCGGCAAGTCTGGGTGTCGCCGTCACCGAACACGATGTGGTTTATCGTTGTACGATGGTCACGTTGCGTCCGGAAGGAGGGAAGGGCGCAGAAATCAAGAAATTGGGGCCCAACGTCATCATGGATGATGCGACGGGCGGTTTGATAGAGACGGAAGAAGCCCGTGAGTTGCTTGAGGCGATCAACGAACAGCTCGGCTCCGAAACCATTCAGTTCTTTCCTGGTGCCGGTCATCGTCACCTCATGGTTTGGGTCAATGGCAAACCACGAGCCGTCTGCAACGATCCGCAATCCGTCCTTGGACAATCCATCGGCGACGCTTTGCCTACGGGTGACGGTGCAGACATTCTCCGCAAGCTTATGGATGCGGCGCATGTGATTATGCGCGATCATCCAGTGAACGATGAACGAACGGCGGAAGGGAAGAAACCGGCAAATTGTGTATGGCTATGGGGTGAAGGACGAGCAGTCCTGTGGCCGAGCTTGACCGAAAAATACGACATTACAGGGACCGTCGTGGCAACCAGCGATGTCTATCGTGGTGTCGGGATCTGTGCCGGTCTTGAGGCGGTCGATCCGGAACGACTTGCCGACGGGGATCTTCGTACGAGAGCTTCCGTGGCACTCGCTGAGTTTGCCAAGAAGGATTTTGTCTATGTCCATGCGAGGTTGACGGACGAGATTATCCATGGCACCGATATGAAGGCCAAAGTGCGTGGTATCGAAGAATTGGATCAGCACTTGGTTGGTCCGCTCGTTGAGGGACTGGCCAAGCAAGGGCCTTATCGATTCCTGGTTGTGTGTGAGCATGGACGCGGGGCGAGCGGTCAGCCATTCTATGCGTTCGGCGAAGGCAGCAAGAAGGGCGCTGGATCAGCCGGTCGCCGCTTCACCGAAGTAGATGCCCAGGCCGCTGATATGCCAGCCCGTGACGCCACAAAATTTGT
>JAEURV010000279.1 GCA_016788465.1 Nitrospira sp.
CGTCGCAAGCACCGATACCGCGGTTCCTGAGGCGCTTCGCTGCAAGATGCTGGTGATCGCAGCCAGCAACTTATCCCGAAGATCATCGGCATCCGCTGACTCGAAGTAGGTATCGGGAATCCCATCAGCCCCCTGGGCTCCGGTGTAGTTGTTCACCTTGTCATATTCTTCGACCAGATCCGGCTTATTGTTATTGTTACGATCCTCGAATCCCCCGGTCTTGGCCGTCGTTTGCAACAACTCACGCCCGTACACCTGCCCAAAAGCATAGAACGTGTACACCGTGATGTTTTGAAACCCGGGCAAATCCTTCCCCGCAATATTCAACACCGGCAAGGTAGCTTGTCGCAGATCGGTCGTATGCGCATAGTAAGCAACGTCGTCAAGATAGTGTCTTCCATTATCGGAATAGTCGGTCTTGTGATCCGCACAGGGAGTCGAGCCGGTACAATGGGTTCCGTGATGTTCATGGGCAAAGTCTTGTAAGGCAGCTGGGATGTTGAGGTCCTGGGTTGAAGCTCCATCCGTAAAGACCATGATGAAGCTCTTGCAGCATTTCACATATTCACCGGGGTTCTTCGTGCTCCAGTCAGGGGTTTTGAAGTAATAGGGATCTTTAGCTTCGACAGTGTGAGAGTAATCAGAGGCTGCGAACGCCGGCGGGACCTGCGCAAAATAGCGTGTCGCCTCATACAATGATTCGGCCAACGGCGTCCAGGTCGCAGCATCCGTGTTTTCAATCGCATTGACCATGCTCACCAGATTGCTGCCGACCTCGGCCATAACCTTGCCGCCATCCCCAGCGCTTTTGAACTGCATAAGCCCAAAACGTGCCTTGGTCCCGACGGCCTGGATCACCCCCTGAGGCTCCGCCGCAATTTCCGCATTCAACCTATAGACATCGTCAGTGCCTGTACATGTTGCAGCCTCCACGAGAAGGTCATTACCGTCACGCGTGAAACACCGATTGCCGGTATACGGGCTGATGCCGGTCCCACTTGCGACGATCTCATCAACTCTTTCAGTTGTTTCAGATCTCAAGGTCCCGCCAGGATAACAGGTTCCATTGGTCGCCCGTGGAGCACACTTCCCGCCCATCATGATCAATTTGACGACCTCGTATCTGGTCGTGACAAGATAGTTTAGAAAATTCCCCAACCAGGGCGCGCCGGATGCGCATGGGTCACCCGTAGTCGCTCGATCCGGACCAGGTGTGAACTTACTCGATCCATAGCTGTAACATTTACCCGATGCAAAATAGCCCTGGTACTCTCTTGTCGAGTCGTAGGCTTCGCCGGACCGATGGTAGGCCGATTCATTCATACTGCCAGAATTGTCCATCAAGAGGAGCACATTCGGCGGCACGGCGTCGGCGATAAAGGGCGGCATCGCCGTGTAGTCCGCCATGTTCTGCGCATACGCCGTCTGCGGGACACAGAGGGCACCAAGGACAGACAGGTATCCTATGCCGGCAGCAAAGGGGGTCTTCCATCGTTTCCCGTAACTCTTCATGTGTTCCTCCCGTTCCTATCGACACTCACCCAATGAAGAGTCAATTCCTTCACTGGGGTTGACAGGCACCGGTCCATTTTCCTTACCTTGGATTTCTGACGATGATCTTGGCGACGGCTCCCTCGTT
>JAEURV010000312.1 GCA_016788465.1 Nitrospira sp.
ACGCCCCGGTGAAGCGCTGAGCCAAGATACAGAGCGGCGGATTTGACTCCCACTCGCCGGTCGTCTTCGATGTCTTGTACGGCATAGATCGTGTCATAGGCGATGGCCCACACAGCAGTCGCACCAAAGAGGAGCCAGGCAGAGAGGTTCACCTGTTGCCGTACCGCAGCCCAGGCCATGATCGTTCCCCAGCCAAAGGCGATCCCAAGCATGGCCTGGGGTATGTGGATCCATCGTTTGCAGAAGGGGTACAATGCCGCTAAGCCGACAGCAATCGGGGAGAGCCAGGCGACGAACGGGGGAAGGGTGAGCAGGAGGCTGGCTGCGACCAGCAACAACAGCCCCAGGAGAGTATAGGCTTGGCGGCGGGACAACTCATCGGATGCCAGTGGGCGAGTCTTGGTGCGGGTCACTTGTCGATCGAAGCCCTGATCGGCCAAGTCGTTCATGATGACACCGGCACTGCGCATCACGAATGCACCGCCAATAAACACCACGAGTAGCTTCAAGGGCGGGATCCCTCTGGTTGCAAGGACCAGAGCCCAGAGACTCGGCAAGAGTAACAAATATGTTCCGGTCTGATTCGGTAGGCGGATCAACCTCGCAAGGGCAGACCAAGGAATTGTCGAGGAAGCCGCCGATGAGAAGGTTGATGGAGCGGACATGCTTCGACCTTAGCCCAGCGGAAATTGGCTGTCAACGGGCCGTGACCGGTTGTGACCTTACAATGAATTCTGTATAACCACTCTGTGAAGAATCTCCAAAGTCCTCCGATCCAGTGTACGAAGCGCTGGCCTAGTCTAGTCAACTCCTGTAGCATCGCAGGACTCATCCTCATCGTTGTCGGCTGCTCCGTTTTCAACCGCACGCCGCCGACCGTGAGCCCACAAAGGATTCCTCTCGCACCAGCAATTTGGTTTTCGCCCAGCGTCACTGCTGCTGAGGTGTCGTACGACACCCCTTGTGGTGAAAAAAGGACGATGGCTCTAGCTGATGTGTTGGTCACGTCCATTCCCAAAAAACTCAACGACGTTTTCAGCCAGGCGACTACTCAGATTCATGCTGAAGAGGCCCTTGCTTCGGACGGGGCGATTGAAGTCGGTGTTGGTGCCAGACGGATCAATCTTGCCGTTCCATCTCAAGGATCTGGGAGCTATCCGGCCACGGCAACTCTGGGAATGGAAATGGTCTTCCTCAGCGGTGATGGGACGGTGCTCTTCAGTAAGAAACTGGAAGGAGTTGGGCGCGGGACAGTGACGGTCTCCGAACACTCATGTGTCGTAGAAGGGCTTGATGGTGTTCTGCAGGAAGCCATTGACTCAGTGGCAGACGGGTTGGCGAAGCAGATGGCTCTCTCATCGCAAATCCAAGAATATGCTGCGAAGAAAGACACATGGAAATCATTCGCCGGTCGGTCCCGATCTGAACCAGTGGACCTGATTGCTACAGCTACTGCAGTGACTCCTCCTACCGGGTCGGAGCCGACTCAAGCAGTCCAGTCAGCTGCTCCCGAACTGGTTCAGCCCGCGCAACTCAGTTTTCGGGCGATCATTCGGGATGAAAATCGAGACCAGTTCTTGGATCCTGATGAGTCTCTGACGATGGAAGTCGAGGTGAAGAATGAAGGGTCGGTGGAGGCCAAGGATATCGCCGTGGTAGTGGAAGGGAGAGAGGAACTTGCCGGTGTATTTCCGGGTGAGGTGGGTGTAGGCACGCTCCACCCGGGAGAAGTCAAGCGAAACGCGATCACCAAACACGTCACAGCAACTGAATCAACCGGTCACGGGGAGCTCTCGCTGAGCCTAAAGTCCAGCAGTCCACTAGGCCTGGTATCGCCTCCCAAAGTTTTTGCCTTCGGATCAAAGCCCAAGCAGACTGATGGGATGATGGTTCCAGATGTCGATCAATTGCCGAATACACTCGGAGCATTTAAGGAGCCGAAGGCTGTCATTATTTCAATCGGCGTCGGGCACTTTCGAGACGAGCAGGTGCCGGCGGTTCGTCATGCCAGCCACGATGCCGCGGTGATGGCGGAATACGTTCACACGATCGGGAATGTACCACGTGAACGGATGCGAGTATTGCTCGACCGACAAGCTCCACTGGCGGAGGTGGAGGAGACGTTCGAACGATGGTTAGGCAAAAAGGTAGATGCGGCCACCGACCTCTATGTGTTTTTTTCCGGTCGCGCACTGGTTAATGGCACGAGTGGGGCCGTGTCCCTGATGGCGTACGATGGGACACCTACCGGTCCAACCGGGGTCTATTCCCTTCGCCGACTGCAGGAGGCCATCCAACGACTTCCGATTCGTCGGGCGGTGCTTTTCTTCGATGTCTCGTTGGATCCTATTCCTGGTGCCGATCTGGCCACGATTCCCCGACCGGATTGGGAGTCTGCGATCAGTGACGCGAGGAAGGATGTCGAGATGTGGATGGTAGGCAACCGGAAGCTACAAGAAGCCCAGGCCCATGACCAAGGCAAACACGGCTTGTTTACCTACTATCTCTTGAGGGGATTGCAAGGCGTGGCTGATCTGAATCGAGATAGTATCGTCACGGCAGGAGAACTTTGCACCTATGCGAGAAACCAGGTCGTTCAGGTCACTCGCGAACAACAGAGAAGCAAACAGGAGCCGCTATGCTTTCCGCAGGTCGGTCGTGGCGGAATGGCTCGGATCTATCCTGTGGCCAGGGGAAATAATCCAAAGCCCGCGTTGATGCCCAACCCGACGGAGCCTCCGGCAAGTGTCTCTGCGCCACGGCCCAACCTTTTCCAGGTTGGGCCATGATGGGTTGCGCCGGAGGGGCAGACTCCAATTGACAGCTATCGTAGTGGTCGTTATCATGCTGGAATATTTTCCTGTCAGGTCATCCTCCAGTCTCTCCAAGGTGCCGGCGTAGCTCAGTTGGTAGAGCAGCGGTTTCGTAAACCGCAGGTCGCCCGTTCAATCCGGGTCGCCGGCTCCACTCTTTCAATAGCTTACAGAAGCCTCACCAAGTTGAACCTGCGATTGTGCTAATTTTGTGCTAAACGACCGTCCAG
>JAEURV010000314.1 GCA_016788465.1 Nitrospira sp.
ATGACCGTTCGAATGCCGCTCGCGAGAGTGGCTATCTGTCCGACACTTTGACTCAGAAACGCCTCGATCGACCAGGCCAGTTCCCGCTCATTGGCCATCGCTCCCGGCCGCGACAGGATCTCCCGCACATGATCAAGAGCCATCCCGACTCGATCGGCTTCGTCGCGAGCGACATCCGTCATGCGCAAGATCCGGGACTTTCCTGCAGCATGAATGACCGCTCGAAGCAAATCCGGCCAGTCCACCGGCTTGAGCAAGTAGTCGGTGAACGATAGGCGAAGGGCCTCTACGGCTGTTTGCACGGAGGGATAGCCGGTCACCAGCACGATGGGCAGCGAGGGGAATCGCATCCGGATATTCTGCAGAAATTCGAACTGCATATTCCCGGGCATCCGAATGTCGGAGAGGAGCACATCGTGGTGCTTCGTCAGCAATCGACTAGCTTGCTCCGAGTCCTGTGCACAATCACAGTGGTATCCCTCCTGTTCCAGGAGCTTGGCCGTAGACAGACGAAAGGTATCTTCGTCGTCGGCGAGCAGAACTCTTGGGGACTCATGTCTCATGGGTGACGACCTCCTGAATGATGGTCCGTTGAGCGGAAGCCTGGCTCACCACCGCAGACTCCGGCAAAATGATTGAGAAGGTCGACCCGGCCCCCTGTTCCGTCTGCACGTCAATCCGTCCGCCCATCGCCATGATGAGACTCTGGGACACGGAGAGACCCAACCCCATACCCTTCTGACCCTTCTCGGTCTTCGTTGTAAAGAAGGGATCGAAGATATGCGGCAGCACGTCTGGCGGAATACCGGTCCCCTCATCAGACACATTGATCCGAACCCTCTCCTCATCTTGATAGACGGTCAACGTAATCGTTCCCCCTTGTCGAGACGAGTCGAGGGCATTCTGGATCAAATTGATCAAGACTTGCAGCAGATCGCTCTGTGGAACCAAAAGCTTCGTCCTCGGTGCCTCATGAGTCACTACCAAGGTCACGCCAAGCTGGGACATCCGCTTCGCAAACAGGGATTCCAAGTCCCGTAGAAGCAGCGGCAGATCGACCGGTTCCACCTTGCTCGGCTCTTTACGGTACAACTGATACATATTCTGCACGATGGATGCGACACGCGTGATTTCGCGATCAATCATCCCGACAAATTCATAGTGAGGATGAGCGGGATCCACAGCCTGTTTCACCAGCGTGAAGGCATTCCTGATGCCGGCAATCGGATTGTTGATCTCGTGCGCCACCGCCGCGGCCATTTGACCGACCGCAGCCAGTTTTTCCGTCTGTGCCCGTTGCGCCTCCAGCTTTGCGATTTCGGA
>JAEURV010000344.1 GCA_016788465.1 Nitrospira sp.
ATGGTTTTCAGCCATTCGGCGGTGATGGTGTCCCGTTCTGCCATCGACATACCGGCATAGGTCGAGAACATTTGCGGTCCTCGACGGCGTCGCCACGTGAGAAAACTGAGGAAGTGGTCTTTGCAGACGGAGTGCGTGCCGGCCGGCGCGTAGGGTTTGGCAAGGCAGTTTGTGACGAAACAGCGAGTATCGTGCATCGAAGCCTCTTGGAGGAGGCTCAGTATGCCGGTCAGTCCTGCTGAATTTCAAGCCCAATACTGGGTCTGTGGCAAGATCTTCTAAAATGCTTAACAGAGGGGTGTTCTGATGCGTCTCTTATTTCTGCTCGTCGGACTCTTTGCGGTCTGCTCTGTTTTGAGCGGCTGTCCTGCATGGTCTGGTCAGAGTATTGGTTCTCAAAAATCATCAGAGGCACCCCCTGTGTCAGGTTCAGGACTTCTACCCCAGGGTATTGCGATCGGCGATGTGACCTCACAAGGGGCGTTGTTATGGCTGCGCACTGATGGGGCTGCGGTAGTCCGAGTGGAATGGGCCCCGTTGCCAATGGGGGGGCAAGTCTCACCATTGGAGACGGTCACGACTCCGCCGTCGAGGACTGCACTCCTCAAGACGGGTGTGGAGACGGACTATACGTTGACTGTTCCTCTTAAAGGTCTGAACTCGTCGACTCGCTATCGGTATCACGTTCTGGTTGGTTCTGCAGAGCCAACTGGACGACAGCTCCCCGAGACTTCGGCGGCGATGGGTGAGTTCGTCACTCTCCCAGACGAGACGACCTCTGTGGCTGTGAGCTTTGCGTGGAGCGGAGATCTTGGGAGCAGGGGACGTTGTCGCCGAGGAGTAGATGGCTATCCGATCTTTGGTGTAATCCATCGTTACAATCCAGATTTCTTTCTGTTTCTTGGTGATACCATTTACGGCGATCATCTCTGCCCCTCGCCCCCGAACGAGCCTGGCGCGGACTTCAAGGCTACTACGCTGGATGCGTATCGCTTGCGACATCGCTACCAACGGGGGGCTGACGGATTGCGACGGTTCCTAGCAGGGACACCGGTCTATGTCGTCTGGGATGATCACGAGGTCCGAAATAATTTTGCCGGCCCATATGACGAGCAGATGCCTGCCGGTCGGCAGGCACTACGTGAATATTGGCCGATTGCCTCTCCCTTTGAAGATCCTCATCGTCTGTATCGGACTGTTCGCTATGGTGCGGATCTTGAACTATTTATCCTGGATGTTCGGCAGTATCGGAGTCGCAATATTGATCGAGATGGTGATTCCAAGACCATGCTTGGTGCGGCACAACTGGCCTGGCTGCTCAACGGACTTCAGACCTCAACCGCGACATGGAAAGTTATTGCAACGCCTGTTCCCCTTTCAATTCCCAAGGGTGGTGATAGTTCGGTTCCTGGAAACGATGGGTGGGCCGGTGGACCTGATGGTACTGGGTTTGAGCGAGAGCGACAGGTGATTGTCGACACTATTCTTAATCGCAAGATCAAAAACGTAGTGTTTCTCTCAGGGGATGTGCATTGGGCGCAAATCAATGCGTATGATCCCAATCAAGACAGGATCATCGATTTTCATGAATATATCGCAGGTCCGCTCTCTGCACCGCCGGGGAGATTTGCTCCCACTCAAACGGTGCTTCACCCCACCGAGCTGTTCTATGAGACTGGGTACCATAATTTTGGTCTTGCTAGGGCCACGAAGCATGATTTCCACGTAAGTGTGGTGGATGAGACGGGCAAAGAACGAGTATCCCACCGCATTGCGGCTCAGTAAAACAAATCAGAATGTGGTCGCTGCCCCTTGCAATCGAGGCTTGGTGGCGGGTACCGTACGGGCTTGAAAGCCATTCATCATGTTCTCTTCAACGAGGCAGAAAGGAACACCATGTCAGGATTGATGTCCGCCGATGAAATTTTTTCAAAGGCAGAGGCGGCGGCTGTAGCAGCAACGGGGCCTGATGAGAAGGCCTTGCAGATTGATTATGACGCATTGAGAGTCAAATTTCGTCAGATGTTGGGAGATCGAAAGGTCGCCCTTTGCCATGTCAATAAATTCTTACCGGAAGGGTACGAAGACCAAGGGCGTTTCAATCTGGTAGTGCTGACAACGGGGCATGTGGTGTTTGATGTTGTGATTGGGGACTCTTACTTTCGATACGATGTGGTTTCAGTCGGTCAGTTGGACAAGGTTCAGCTGATCGATGCGATGTGGGACAACCGAGAAAAGCGTCGAGAAGAACCGTTCTTAAGTCTTCGTCTGATGCATGGTGAAGAAGCACACCTACTTTTAGCGTTAGACGAGGAGGAACGAGCCAGCCTGCTGAAATTTGCCTCTGCCGTCGCGATGGCAAGAAATCCAGAGCGCTAGCCTGGAGCTCAGAGTTTCGCTCGAGAGGCTTGCGCAAATATCTGTGTTGAGGTGCGGCCTGGGCTTCGCTGACCGTTCTCGAGCCCGAACATCACGTCATGTTTGTTGGGTCTATGTCGAGGAGCGAGGAGATGGTTATGTAGTCAATCGTCAGTGGTTTTGATGACCCCACCCCCATCAGTCTCGGTCCAATTCTGGCAGAGACTCTGAACAGTGGTTGGAAATATCTCGTTAGACGAGCAACGGTGTCGTCATACATGAGCTGTCAGCAAGCTCATTGCGGGTAATGACCTTGGGATTGGGACCACCCAGTCTTTGTGTTCCCGGTCTATTCCCCGCACATCAATACGCTGTGTGAGCGATGAAACAATTTGGAGCACAGCGGCTACTGGAGCAAGGGCGGAATTCTGCTCGGAGTTGCCTCGGGGTGACCGACTTGGCTCTGTTTGTATCGCTCTACAGTTGGCCTGAATAAATCCGCCTCTAACCCCCGCACGTGTTCGCTGTCCAGTTATGGGTAACATCCGTCTGATTTACGTCGGAAGAACCTGAAGCAGTCTGATCCTACTTTCGTCTAGCTCTCATCCTCAATCGCATAGTTTGCAAGTCATATTCGGAATGCTATTTGTGCATACCATGGTGGCCAACCTTGACATGGCATCGCTGTATCAGATTGTGCTCAAGCGAACCCTTGATGTGCAGGCGTCTAATATGAATGGAGAGTCGTACTCTTGGGTCTCAGTACTGACCCATACTACAAATCCTCAAGCAGGTAGGGAGTCTCATTTGGGAGCTCTGCATCAGAGAGCAGGGTATTAGCGATATTCATATGGTCCTCTGTGACCGTTTTGATGGCGCTCGAGAGCGAGCCCTCGACGATCTCGTCACCTTGGTCACTCAGCTGACCGAGGAGGGGCTACTTCAACAAGAAAGGAGGTGAAACAATATGACGAAAGAGATGTATGTGCAGCCAGCGGTTACTAAGCACGAACTCTTGCGGGACATCACCGCCAAGAAGTCGGGCTA
>JAEURV010000070.1 GCA_016788465.1 Nitrospira sp.
GTATTATTTTGAAGGCGAAGAGATTACACAGACCAAGATTGCCGACCACGATGAGGTCGCACAATTCATCGCAGGGATTGAGCGAAGTGAAAAGGGGTTTCAGCGCGTTCTGAATCGGCAGAAGATCAAGCAGATTGTCAATTTTTATGAAACCGTCGTGGCGCAACCCATGATTCCCGGTACGGTGTTACTCTTTACCGATGAAACGCTTCGTTTCCAAAAAGTCGAGGGTTCGGAATCGATTGGCCACCTGAGCGAGCCAAAGGGAAAGTATCTGGTCATTGATGGACAGCATCGCCTCGCCGGTCTGCACTTCTTCCATGAGAAACATCCGGACCAGAGCATGCAGGTCGAGGTTCCTTGCCTCCTGTTCGACGGGCGAAGCGCCGACTTTGCGACGGAGATGTTCGTCATCATCAACTCGACCCACACGCGCATCAACCGGTCGCATTTGGTCGATCTCTATGAGAAGGTATCGTGGGAGAGTCCGGAAAAGAAGTTCACGGCGAAAGTCGTCAATCTGCTCTACAGCGAGTCCGACTCGCCGCTGCAGTACAAAATCAACCGTCTTGGGGGACGGAGCAAGCAAGAGAAATGGATCCTTCAGTCAGAGGTGTTCAATGAGCTGTTGAAAGTCGTCACGGCCCACAATCGTTGGATCGAGTCGCACCTGGATATGAAGGCTGATCGGTGCTACGCGTTGGTGCGTGACTATCTCAAGGGCGTCAAGGACGTGATGGGCGAGATCTGGGGACAGAACGACCGGTATATGTTCACGCGTGATGTCTCCCTCAAGGCCTTGATTCGGGTACTGGATGACCTGATTGTGGATCGTAAACTCATCAGCTCCTGGGAAGACCAACGGTCACACCAACCGTTCGCTGAGCTGGTGAAACCGTGGGCCACGCTCACCAAGGATTTCCGTGCCGATGGTTTTTACGAACGGTTTCCTGCCAAAGGCCAACTTGAACGGGTCCGCAAGATTCATCAACGGCTGTTAGATGCGATTGTGGGATAAACGCCGCGCTGTCCTACCGGTTGTCCTCTGTCTGTTGTGCGGCCAGAATATTCTGTCGGCATTCGTTGCAGGGCTAGATAATGCATGGGCAGCGGCGACTGATCGACTGGACGTGACGACCGAGCCACGGGGCGGGGTTCGGGCGAGGGCCACAGTGCTTTTTCCTGCCAACCCGGCGACCGTTCGAGTCCTGTTGACGGATTATCAACACTGGCCCGATCTATTTGAAACACCCATGCGGGTGGCTGAAGTGAACATTCACGAGGGAGTGGCAACCGTCGATCTGCGTATTACACATTCGGTTATGCCAGGTGAACATCGACTGGTGACAGAATCGAGGGCATTACCGAATGGGGTCCTGTCCACTGATCTGAAGGCGGGTGATTTCAAGCGCTATCATCGGGTGTGGACGTTGCAGCCAGTGGGAGATGGCACTCAGACGTCTGCAGGTTTCGAGTTGGTTGTCGAGCCAGCATTCATGGTGCCTGACTGGCTCGTGGCGATGGTGACCAGGCAAGAGTTGGAAACGCATTTTCGCCTCGTTAAGCAGAAGCTTCTCGAGCAGGCCACACGATAATCGCCATGACCCGGACTTCAGGGGAGATCAAGCACGGGAGGGCGGGACTCTCCGGTCTCTATGTCATACTTGACCCATCGGTCTGTCCTGATCGTCCGCTATTGGACGTCGTACAGGTTGCTGCCTCGGCTGGAGCCACGCTATTTCAGTATCGGAACAAGACCGCGTCGATGAAGGAGGCTTATGCAGAGGCGTTGGCACTGAGAACAGTGGCCCAAGAGCTCGGTGTGCTCTTCATCGTCAATGATCGGTGCGATTTGGCGTTGGCCGTCGATGCGGATGGAGTCCATCTGGGGCAGGGGGATTTGCCGCTCCATCTGGCACGTCAGGTGATGGGGCCTGACAAGCTGATCGGAGTTTCGACACACAATCCGGAACAAGTGCGGACAGCCACAGAAGGCGGACCGGATTATCTCGGGTTTGGCCCAATATTTAAGCCTGGCTCAAAGAGTGATCACGATCCGGTGGTCGGCATCGAGGGCTTGAAGGCCATTCGTCCGCTGACCCCACTTCCGATCTTTGCCATCGGGGGGATCACGCTGGATCAAGTTGAGGCGGTGATTCGAGCCGGTGCGAACGGGGTTGCGGTGATCTCCGCAATCCTTAAAGCCTCGGATATCCGGGAAACGGTCAGCGCGTTTGTCGCACGGATCTCGTCATCAATTGTGCCAACTTCGTAATGGCCGCAGATCTGGCCAGCTGTTGGACGGCAGGTCGGAACCGTGTTGGCATACCCGGCTCGTACGGGAGTGGGCCGAGTACCGGAACTCCGGATTGTTTGCGGAGGATTTCAAGAGTTGAGCGTTCTTGAATGTGTGCGATGGCTGATCTGATGGGATGTGTTCGATTCAGCACAAGTGCAATGATTCGGATCTTCTGTCGCTGAAGGGCTTCGACTGTCAGTAGAGCATGGTTGATGCCGCCCAAACCGGATCGTCCGACGACAACCACCGGAAGGCGTAACGTTCGAATCAAATCGGTTACACCGATCTTTGGCGTAATCGGCACACGTACCCCACCAACCCCTTCAACAACCATGGCGTCGTATCGGTTAGATAGGAGACGGTAGACCTTCTTGATCGTCTCTAGGTTGATGGGCTGTCCTTCCTGTTGGGCTGCCGTCAACGGAGCAACCGGTAGTTCAAACGCATAGGGACGGATAGCTCCCAACGGTTCGTCACTGTCTATGATGGATCGGAGTCGTGCGGCATCGGACCGGGCTTCCCTTGACGGTGAGATCCCGGTTTCAATTGGTTTCATCACGCCGACCGTTAACCCGCGCTTCTTCAGATGAAGGGCGAGTGCAGCCGTGATCAAAGTTTTTCCGACACCGGTATCGGTGCCGGTGATGAAAATGCCGTGGTTCATCAGTAAACGCTCATGGCGAATAGCTTATAGCGTATGGTTTCGAAACAGCCCGTGTTGCTTCTCCTCTTGCTATAAGCCATCAGCTATATGCCCTTTGCTCACAAATACCTGCTGTCGCAGTTCCACACTTGTCCTGACATGTCCCTGAGCTGGGCCAAATGGACAACGGTGCGAGCCATCTCCTCGCTTGCCGGGGGACGGCGGAGCGCATGGTCTAACCATCCGCTGCCTTCGGGGAAAACCCCTTCCGTCAGGTCGGTCTTCTGCCAGCCCGGTAATAACAAATTCACACGAATATTCTGGGGACCCCACTCGAGTGCAGCGGTTTTGACGAGCCCAATCAATCCGGCCTTTGAGGTTGCATAGGCGCTCTGCCCCCTCGCGCCGTGAAATCCAGTATGCGAGCCGATCACAATGATGGAGCCTCCACCGCGATCGAGCAAGAGAGGCGCACAGGCCCGCAAACAGTGAAACGTGCCGGTGAGATTCGTGGCAAGGACGTTGTCCCAAATGTGGTCTGCATGACGGACGAGTAATTCGCTCTGTCCGATTCCGGCATTGCAGACCACGGCAATGGGGCCCTGGGTGTTGCGGGAGAATTGATCGAACATGCGACGAACAGACTCAGGCTCCCGAACATCCGCGGCGTACGTGCTCCCAGTTCCCCCAACCTTGAGGACCTGGCCCAACGTTGTTTCGGCTGCCGATTCGTTCTGATAGTAGTGGACGCCCACATACCATCCAATCTCTCCAAAGGCCTGACTGATGGCCCGACCGATTCCTCCTGAGGCTCCGGTAACCAGGACGGCCAGGCGATTGGCTTGATTTTTCTGTTGATCTGCTCCAGTTGGTGTCGGCGAAGTCCGATGTTCCATATCTGATGAGGATTATGCGGCGAGAGGCTGGTCAAGGCAAGCAGGAGGTTGGTCCCTGTGCAGCTTTCATCGGCTTGCCGCTGTTGTGATGGCTATGGTACCGTCAAATTCCTTTGTCGACGGTCAAATAATGAAACCTGGAGTGGCTATGCGATCGGTATTGATGGTGGGAACCTGTGTGTTATTGAGTCTCTCGGGTTGGGCTGGGCTG
>JAEURV010000143.1 GCA_016788465.1 Nitrospira sp.
TCTTATCCGCCGTTGCGACAACAGTCCTATTCACGGCGTCGGCTGCATTCCCTGGTGATAAACCATCTGCGGGCGGAGGTGGCGTGGAGCTCAAGCCCAAGGTTGCCGCTCATGAGAGGCTGAACGTGAAGGACCTGGACGAGGAGGTGTCGCACCTGGAAGTGGTGGACTCCAAGGGCAATGCGTATCTTCTCATCCCACTTAGGACGACCGGAGGAAACAAACCGGTCACAGCTGAGGATGGAAAGATCATCGTCGAGTATGTGCACCCCTACTCGGGTCGACTCGGCAACTAGAATCAAACCCTAAGGAGGGGCAACGCATGCCCCTCCTTGAATTTCATGGTAACGGCCCAGCCACGGCGGTAGCCAAAAGGTGGTCGTTAAGGGAGGAACGCATGAAACGGGACAATCGTAAAGAGGGCAAACCAGAGGTCAACGGAGTGGTACCGGGAAACGATGATCTGTCGGTTCAAAGAAGGATCGCCATGCGTGCGTATGAATTGTATCTTCATCGTGGCGGAGCGAATGGGCATGCCGAGGAGGATTGGCTACAGGCCGAACGGGAGATCCTCGAGAAAGAACGCCACTAGAGGACGAGTGCGGCGGTTGACCCGAGTACGTTCGGGTCAACCGCTACCGCAACGCTAGTAGGAACATTGGTACTTGTCGGAGGGGGGCAATGATGACCCAACTGATGACTCAGAATGGTATCGGCACTATTCGAAATATTTTTCACCCGACTGATTTTTTGCCACCGAGCATGGCTGCCTTTGCTCACGCATTGAAGTTGACTATCGGCATGAGGGCGGACCTCACGATAATGCACGTTGACCCTGACCGTGCCGAAGCCGACTTCTACGAATTCCCCCGCGTGCGGGCAACCCTCGCTCGTTGGGGAGTGCTTCCTCAGGGAGCAACCAAGGAGCAACTCTTACAGTTGGGGCTCGGGGTTCGAAAGATTCGTGCGGTGGCGGCCGATCCAGTGACTTCTATGGTTCAGTTTCTTTGGCGAGAACCGGCTGACTTGCTGGTAGCTGCCACTCACGAGCGAGACGAGCTGGCTAGCTGGCTGCACAATCCGGTAGCCGAGCCACTCTCGAGAAAGTCCAAAATCATGACCTTGTTTGTACCGGAACTCACTAAAGGCTTCGTCGCTCTGGAAACGGGACAATCCCAATTGAGACGGATTCTAATCCCGGTGGATCATCACCCTTCACCCCAAGAGTCGATCGAAGCCGCTTGCGCAATGGCAACCGGCTTGAAAGAGGACAAGATCTTATTTCACTTGTTGTATGTAGGGAGCGCGAGGAATCTACCACATGTACGCCTCCCGATCGGCCCTGGATGGCAATGGGGTTGGACCGTGACCTCCGGGATCGTCGCCGATGAGATTCTGTCCGCATCCAATCGTTTG
>JAEURV010000155.1 GCA_016788465.1 Nitrospira sp.
GGGTGTCCGGGTCACCTGTCTGAGTAGAAGACGATTCCATAATCCCGTCATTGAAAAGCTGGATCCTCATGGGCGCAAGTATTATTGGATTGCTGGTGAACGGATCTCGTGGAGCCGCAGCAAAGATGCCGATCACGAGGCGATCGAAGAAGGCTTTGTGTCCATGACACCGGTCCGTTTGGATAGCACTCACTACGGAGTGCTCGATCATTTTAGAGCGTGGGAGCCCATCGTGAGCCGAGACCGTAAGAAATCAACTTCGCCTCGGATACCCCGTGGTCGGATCGGACAGAGGAGGCCATGATGGGAGGGCTGATCGAAACCATCATTGGGGAGCTAAGCCGATTTGTTATCGCCTGCATTTCCAGATTTGGCTATGGAGGTATTCTCTTTACCATGGCGGTTGAGAGTGCGTGCATCCCTCTCCCCAGCGAAATCATCATGCCGTTTTCCGGGTACCTTGTGATGACGGGGGAGTTTACGATGTGGGGGGTGACCTTGGCCGGCGCAGTCGGCAATGTGCTTGGCTCGATCGTGGCCTACTACGCAGGGGTATGGGGAGGGAGACCGTTTGCCGAACGCTATGGTCCCTATTTCCTGGTGTCTCACCATGATCTCGATGTCGCCGATCGTTGGTTTGCCAAGTATGGCGAGGCGGCAGTTTTTTTCGGAAGAATGCTTCCCGTTGTGCGTACCTTCATTTCTCTTCCTGCCGGAATCGCAAAAATGAATTTCCCGCGATTCGTGATGTTCAGCTTTGTCGGGGCCTTGCCTTGGTGCTATCTCCTGGCCTACATCGGGCTTCGGATGGGAGAACAGTGGGAACATCTTCGAGATTACTTTCATCAATTTGACATCATCATCGGACTTGTCTTGGCTGCGGCCATTGGCTACTTTCTCTGGTCTCACTGGCCGAGACGTCGAACAAGCTCCGGGGCCTAAACATCATGCTCAAGTTATTTAATACGCTGACCGGTCGACAAGAAGTCTTCGAGCCGATAGAGCCGAACAAGGTACGCATGTACGTCTGTGGCGTGACGGTCTATGACTATTGCCATATCGGTCATGCGCGCAGCGCATTGGTCTTTGACGTGTTCCGTCGTTACCTGGAGTCGTGCGGCTATGCCGTGACTTTCGTGAAGAACTTCACGGATGTTGATGACAAGATCATCAAACGAGCCAACGAACAGGGTGTATCTTGTGATGTTGTTACGACCAAATACATTCAAGCTTATCACGAAGACATGGGTAAATTGGGAATCCGAGTTGCGACTGAAGAACCAAAGGCCACGGAACATATTGAAGACATCATTCAACTCACGGAGCGACTAATCGCTAAAGAGTTGGCGTATGTCGTGGACGGGGATGTGTATTTTGAAGTCACAAAATACCCAGAGTACGGACGACTATCAAAGCGACGACTCGAGGACCTGCATGCTGGTGCACGGGTAGACGTGGATGAGCGGAAGCGTCATGCAATGGATTTTGCCTTGTGGAAGAGCAGCAAGCCAGGTGAACCGGCATGGGAAAGTCCTTGGGGAGCAGGAAGGCCGGGTTGGCATATTGAGTGTTCCGCGATGTCGATCAAACATCTCGGTGACACCTTCGACATTCATGGCGGCGGAATGGATCTGATTTTCCCGCACCATGAGAACGAAATCGCGCAATCGTGTGGCGCAACGGGAAAAGAGTTCGCACGCTATTGGGTGCATAACGGGTTTGTGCAGATCAACCAAGAGAAGATGTCGAAGTCGCTGGGCAACTTTTTCACGATTCGAGAGATCTTTGAGAAGTCAGAATGGTCTGAAGAAGTGACCGGTGAGATCCTTCGTTACTTTCTTTTGTCGAC
>JAEURV010000129.1 GCA_016788465.1 Nitrospira sp.
AGTGAGCGGATGCGTCAGGGCTCCGGGAACCGCACGGGATCAGTTCATTTATATCTCCGAAGAAAAAGAAATCGCGATGGGAGTCGGGGCCTATCGGGAATTATTACGAAAAGCGCCGGTGAGCGACGATCCTGAGTTGAACGAGTTGGTCAACCGGGTGGGGAATCGAATTGCCGCCGTTGCGAATAAACCGGAATATCAATGGGAATTTGCGATCATTCGAGATGATCGCACGATCAACGCCTTCGCACTTCCCGGTGGAAAAGTTGCGGTCTTCACGGGAATTTTGAAGATCACGAAGAACGAAAACGGTTTGGCCACTGTGATCGGTCATGAGGTAGCACATGCCCTGCAGCGACATGGAGCAGAACGATATAGCCGGAGTATTCTGGAGATGATCGGTCAGGTGGGGGCGTTGGCGGCCGGGGCCGCAGCCGGTCGACCGGATGCGGCTATTGCCGCGATGAGTGCCTATGGCGTGGGAGTGTCATTACCGTTTGGACGAAAGCAGGAATCGGAAGCCGACTATATTGGACTCAAACTCATGGCGCAGGCAGGGTATGATCCGCGTGAAGCAGTTCCGTTTTGGGAGCGGATGAGTGGTTGTCCCAGGCAGATGATTGATAAAGTCTGTTTCCGATCACAACACACGATTCCCGAGTTTTTGTCTACGCACCCATCTGATCTGGCACGTATCAACCAGATCGAAGCCTGGCTGCCCGAAGCCATGAAGTATTACAATGCCACTCATGAGAATCAGGGGCCGATTCCGGCCCCTTACCACCCTCTAATTGGTCCTGAACTTCCATCCAGTTAGTCACTGGTTGCACATCACTATGCCAAAACGAACAGATATTCATTCAATTCTGATGATCGGATCAGGCCCAATCGTGATTGGGCAGGCCTGTGAATTCGATTACTCCGGCACACAAGCCTGTAAAGCCCTCAAGGCCGAAGGCTATAAGGTCATTCTCATCAATAGTAATCCGGCCACGATCATGACTGATCCTGAGATGGCCGATCGGACTTATGTTGAACCGATTACGTTGGATGTGGTCGAAAAAGTCATCGAACGTGAACGTCCTGATGCCCTGCTCCCGACCATGGGCGGACAAACGGCTCTGAACACGACCATGGGATTGGTCAAGCGAGGGGTCCTCGATAGATACAAGGTCGCTCTTATCGGCGCTTCGGCGGACGCGATTCATAAAGCAGAGGATCGGGATGCGTTCAAACAGGCGATGCATCGAATCGGCTTGCGAGTGCCGAAGAGCGGGACAGCGCATAGTCGGCAGGAGGCCGTTGCGATTGTGGAGACGGTAGGATTTCCCGCAATCATTCGCCCGTCCTTCACCATGGGAGGGACCGGCGGAAACATTGCCTACAATCGTGAGGAGTTTGAGCGGTTGATTGAATGGGCATTGGCCATGAGTCCGGTGAGCCAGGTGCTGATCGAAGAGTCGGTCATTGGTTGGAAGGAATATGAATTGGAGGTCATGCGCGACCTCAAAGACAATGTGGTCATTGTGTGTCCCATTGAAAACTTCGATCCGATGGGAGTCCATACCGGGGACAGTATTACCGTAGCTCCGGCCATGACCTTGACCGATAAAGAATATCAACGCATGCGGGATGCGGCTCTGCGCATCATTCGCGAGATTGGAGTCGACACGGGTGGATCGAATATCCAGTTCGGTATTAATCCATCCAATGGCGAGATGGTCGTCATTGAAATGAATCCTCGGGTGTCGCGAAGCTCGGCGTTGGCATCAAAGGCAACCGGATTTCCAATCGCCAAGATCGCCGCCAAGCTCGCCGTGGGATACACGCTGGATGAGATCACGAACGATATTACCGGTGTGACAAGAGCATCCTTTGAGCCGGCCATCGATTATGTTGTCGTAAAGATTCCTCGATTTGCTTTTCAGAAGTTCAAGGGGGCGGATCCGACCTTGACGACCCAAATGAAATCGGTCGGTGAGGTGATGGCGATTGGACGTACTTTCAAGGAGTCGCTCCAGAAGGCTATTCGCTCTTTGGAGTTAAACTTAAATGGGTTGGCGTCCCGCTTTGAGCTTGATCGGGGTGTTCCAGCCGAGTTTAACCGGCCTGAAGCGATCGAGAAGATCAACCGAGTGTTGCGGACACCGGTCGCAGAACGACTGTGGTACGTGGCCGACGCGATGCGCCTAGGATTCACAAATGAAGAGCTGTTTGTCACGACTCAAATAGATCCCTGGTTTTTAGGGCAAGTCAGGCAACTGGTGGACTTCGAACTCATGCTTGCCGGTCATGCTTCCAATCCAGAGATCGTCTTGGCTAGTGGATTGCTTTGGGATGCAAAAGAGCTTGGATTTTCTGATGATCGAATCGCACAATTGCTTAGATGCGAGGAGGTCGCGGTTCAAAACGCTCGTACGCAACATGGAGAACGAGGGGTTACTTATAAACGAGTCGATACCTGCGCCGCCGAATTTGAAGCTCAGACACCGTATCTCTACTCCACCTATGGTCATGAGTGTGAGGCGCGACCGTCTAATCGGAACAAGGTCGTGATTCTTGGCGGCGGTCCCAATCGTATCGGGCAGGGGATCGAGTTCGATTACTGTTGTGTCCATGCGGCGATGGCGCTGCGGGAAGAGGCGATCGACACCATCATGGTGAACTGTAATCCGGAAACCGTGAGTACGGACTACGATACCTCCGATCGCCTGTATTTTGAGCCCCTTACCCATGAAGATGTTTTGAATATCGTGCATCGGGAACAGCCGCTTGGAGTCGTGTTGCAATTTGGAGGGCAGACGCCATTGAAGCTTGCTCTTCCGCTCTCGAAGGCTGGTGTCAAGATTCTCGGTACCAGTCCGGATGCCATCGATCTGGCGGAGGATCGTGAGCGGTTTCGGGAATTGTTGAACAGGCTCGACTTGCGTCAGGCGGAGAGTGGGACGGCTCGATCCGTTGAGGAAGCCGTGCAGATTGCCGGGCAGATCAGTTACCCGGTCATGGTGCGGCCATCATATGTCTTGGGCGGACGGTCCATGCAGATTGTCTATGATGAAACTGGTCTGTTGGAATATATGCGGTCGGCGGTCAAGGCATCACCCAATCATCCTGTATTGATCGACAAATATCTTGCTGATGCGATTGAAGTCGATGCCGATGCGATCTCCGATGGAGAAACCGTGGTAGTTGCCGGCATTATGGAGCATATCGAGGAGGCCGGGGTGCATTCGGGTGATTCGGCCTGCTCCCTTCCTCCCTATACCCTCGGGAAGGGTATTGTCGCTGAGATTGAGCGGCAGATGCGGGTGTTGGCCAAGGAACTGGGAGTGGTTGGGCTGATGAATGCCCAGTTTGCGGTCAAGGGGGAATCGATTTATGTGTTAGAAGTCAATCCGCGTGGATCCAGAACCGTTCCATTCGTCAGCAAAGCGATCGGCGTACCACTCGCAAAGTTGGCGATGAAGGTGATGATGGGGCGCACGCTCAAGGATCTTGGATTCACCCAGGCTCCGATGCCGAGGCACTTCTCGGTTAAAGAGGCGGTGTTTCCTTTCAATAAATTTCCCGGGGTTGATGTGCTCCTTGGACCGGAGATGAAATCGACCGGGGAGGTGATGGGCCTTGATGAGCATTTTGGTTGGGCCTTCGCAAAGTCCCAAGCCGGGGCCGGGGCCGTGCTGCCGACGTCAGGGACGGCGTTTATCAGTGTGAAGGCATCAGATCGTCCTGCTGCGCTTGAAGTGGGAAGAGTGTTGAGTCAACTGGGAATGCGGATCCAAGGAACGAGTGGGACCGCGGGTTATCTACGAGAGCATGGACTTCCCGTGGAGGTCGTGAACAAAGTGGCTGAAGGGCGACCACATATCGTTGATCACATTAAGAACGGTTCAGTGGCCCTGGTCGTCAATACGGTGCGCACAGCCTCGGCGCATGTCGATTCGCTCGCTATCAGGCGAGAAGCGCTGCATCGAGGGATTCCCTATTTCACGACGATGCGTGGGGCCCATGCGGCGACGATGGCGATCGAAGCGATCCTGAAAAAAGATCTGTCGATCAGGACCTTGCAGGAGTATCATCAGGCCTAACCCAGTTGAGGAGCAACCGGAGCATGCCGACACCAATCACCAAGAAAGGTTATGAAGCATTAAAAGCTGAATTAGATCGTTTGCGAAAGATCGAGCGTCCCAAGGTCATTGAGGCAATCGCAGAAGCAAGAGCCCATGGCGATTTGAGCGAGAATGCAGAATACGATGCCGCCAAGGAGCGACAGGGGTTCATTGAATCTCGGATCTCCGAATTGGAAGGAAAGATCGCCGACGCTCGTATCGTGGAGATCACAGGTCGGACCAGCGAGACGGTCGTCTTCGGAGCGACGGTGTCGGTTGTCGAGCAGGAATCGCAATCGAAGAGGCAGTATACCTTGGTCGGGCAAGACGAAGCCGATATGAAGTTCAACAAGATTTCCGTCCAGTCCCCTGTCGGGCGTGCTTTGATCGGGAAACGTGTCGGTGATTTTGTCGAAGTGACGACGCCGGTCAAGATGGTCGAATACGAGGTTGTGGAGATCAAATTCGAGGAATGTTGACGTGCTGGAGGCACGACCTCTCATTGCCTTGCTGACAGACTTTGGTGAACGTGACAGTTTTGTCGCAAGCATGAAGGGGGTAATTCTCTCGATCAATTCGTCTGCGAAGCTTGTCGATCTCTCTCATCAGATCACCTCTCATCAGATCCAGGAAGCCGGCTATTTCCTGAAATCCTGTTATCGGTATTTCCCAACGGGAACAATTTATGTGGCTGTAGTTGATCCCGGAGTCGGGACCGAGCGCCGAGCGTTGCTCATCTCTGCCGCCGGGTCGTTTTTTGTCGGTCCGGATAACGGATTATTCACGGAAATCTTGGAACAGGAAGTTGGAGCCAAGGTCTGGCAAATCAACAACCCGCAGTATCGATTGGAGACAGCTGGATCGACCTTCGATGGCCGAGATGTGTTTGCACCGGCTGCTGCCTGGTTGAGTAAAGGCGTCCCACCGTCGTTTTTTGGGCCGTCCGTCCAGGACCCGATTCGGCGTTCCGTTGCGATACCGGTCTGGCACGAGGATGTGCTGATTGGGAAAATCGTGTCGGTCGATCGATTTGGGAATCTGATTTCCAATATTACCGCGAGACAGATACGGGAATTTCGAGGAGGAATGGAACAAGCCGTGGAGATCCATATCGGTGCCTCGATCATCGGCGATGTGGTCGGCAGTTACAGCCAAGGTCATGGGCAGAGTCCGTCCGCCCTTGTCAATAGCGACGGAAACTTGGAGATTTTTGTACGGGAGGACAGCGCGGCTCGTTGTCTGCAAGTCGGTGTGGGTGAAGAAATTCGTCTCTGTTGAGGTTCGTCAGGCAATTGCCTTGTCGATATGGTCGCAGACGTAGCCGGCAAAGGGGAGTGAACAGGTGAAGGCCGGGGAGACCGCGTTCAGTACGTGCATGGAACGATGATCACCTTCGAGAACAAAATCCATTTCGAGCTTTTTCTTGGTGATGTCGAGCAACTGCGCGCGGATGCCCGGGCGTCCCCATTTCTGGTAGTTCCGTTCGACCACGCCGTCGGCCAGGACCGAGGCCAATGAGACCATCTTGCTTCGTGAGTATTTCGTGATTTCCTCCATCGCTAAGCGTCGGAAATCGAATCCTGCCCCGGTCAAAAGCCCAAGTCCTCTGCTCGCCACCTCCGCCAGTTCGCCGAAGTGGAAGTTGCTGAGCCCTTCATAGTTTTCCCGCCACAAAGCCGGAATGGCAGTCGGACCGATCTTTGCTTTTCCATCTGCTGTGATCGTGAAGTGGACACCCAGGAACGGATTCCTGAGATCAGGAACCGGATAAATATTGGTGCGAATCGAACCTGGAGGCTCATCGGAGTACAGATACAGCCCTTTGAATGGGAGGATTCGATACTTTTCTGAAAAGCCATAGTCCATGGCGATTTTGTCGGCGTAGAGACCTGCGGCATTCACGACATATCCGGCTGCAATACTGTCCTGGTTCGTCAGAACGTTGCTGTTGTTTCGTCCAAGATAGGCTGTGCCGCATCGAACCTGGATCCCTTCACGAAGGGCATCCTCTTGCATCGCGTTGACCACATGGAGCGGGTTGACGGTCGAGGTTCGGGGAGAGAACAGCGCCCGTTGATAGGTTTTGACCCGGGGTTCGATCGACTTGGCTTCAGCCTCCGTGAGGGGCTGGAGCTCAATGCCATTGATCTGGCCTCGCCGGAATAACTCATCAAGTGATGGCAAATCCGCCGCATCCTTGGCGACGACCAGCTTCCCGCATTTGTTGATGGAGATCTGCCTCTCTTCGCAGTACGCGGTGAGTCGTTCATTTCCGAGACGGGTGAATTTGGCTTTCAGGCTGTCCGGTGAGTAGTAGAAACCGGCGTGGAGTACCCCGCTATTGCGTCCGCTGGCATGGGCTCCACAGGAGGGCTCCTTTTCTATCAAGAGGATACTGGCATCGCCGCGTCGTCTTCGCAGCTCACGCGCAATGCTGAGGCCGATCACTCCGCCACCGATGATGAGAAAATCACAGGTCTTCATACGAAGCCATATCCTACTGCCGGTTGTTGTGTGTACCGTTGATCGACTCTGCGTCGATGTGCAGAGTCTCTATAGATTCTTTCAGAATGTCCACCAGTTTTTCTAATTCCTTGTCGGAGATCGAGAGGGGTGGGATGAGCACAAGGACATTCCCAATTGGTCGCAAGATCAATCCCTTCGATCGGGCGATGGCTGCGACGCGGTGGCCGACCTTCGCACCGAGCGGATAAAGAGCCTTAGTCGTTTTCTCTTTGACCAATTCAACGCCGACCATGAATCCCCGTTGACGAATGTCGCCGACTTGAGGGAGCGCCTCGAGTGGTGCAAGCAATCGGCGGAACAGCTTGATTTTGGAGGCAAGTCGAGCGAGTGTCTTGTCTCGACGGAATACAGAAAGGTTTGCAAGTGCCACGGAGCAGCCCAGCGGATTGCCTGTAAAACTGTGACCATGGAAGAAGGTTTTGAACTCGTCGTAGCGTCCGAGAAAGCCTCGGTAGATCTCGTCCGTCGTTAGCGTTGCCGCCAACGGCATATAGCCACCGGTGAGTCCTTTGCTGATGGCCATCAGATCCGGAGTGACGCCTTCATGCTCGCAGGCAAACATCTTACCGGTACGTCCGAAGCCTGTTGCCACTTCGTCGGCGATCAAGAGAACATTGAATCGTGTGCAGAGATCACGGATTCGTTTCAAATAGCCGGGTGGTTGTGGAATCATGCCGGCGGCAGCTTGCATAAGTGGTTCGATGATCAACCCGGCCAACTCTCCGTGACGGTTCTTGACGATTTCTTCAATCGGCTCCGTGCAGGCCATATTGCAGGAGGGGTATGTGAGCTTCAACGGACAGCGGTAGCAGTGTGGCGGCTCTGCCTCTACGGTCGGGAAAAGCAGTGGTTTGAACCGAGCATGGAAGAGATCGATATTGCCGACGCTCACGGCCCCGATCGTATCGCCATGGTAGGCGAGCTTCAGATGAAGGAAGGTGTTCTTGGGACCGGCGTTGGGATAGCGTTGTTGCCAATACTGGACGGCCATCTTGAGGGCAATCTCGACCGCCGTTGACCCGTTGTCCGAATAGAAGACGCGGGTGAGTCCCTTGGGAGCGATGCGGATCAACTCACGGGCGAGCTCAATCGCCGGTGGGTTCGAGAGTCCAAGAAATGTCGAATGGGCGATGTTGTCCAGCTGCTTCTTGATGGCACGATCGAGGCTAGGGTGGCGATGGCCATGAATATTGACCCATATTGATGAGGTGCCATCGAGATACTTCTTGCCCTCAGTATCGATCAGATAACAGCCTTTCCCACGCTTGATAATGAGCGGTTCCTCCTTCTCCCATTCCTGCATCTGGGTAAACGGATGCCAGAGATAACGGCGGTCCCAGTCTCTAAGCTGCTGAGTCGAAGGTGCTCGAGTCATATTGATATAAACGGCAATTGTGTGATGCAAGAAGGTCGGTCAACGATTGACGGCTGACTCATGCCGACCAACGAGGCAGAGGTCTCAAGGTGGCAGGCGATTATAAGTGGAGGCGATCTCTTTGACAACCCAGGAAGCAGTTACTATAATGAACCGATTTTTACCAAATGAGTTAGGATTTGCAAAGTCTTATACGCAACTTTTCCATAATCGCTCATATCGATCACGGCAAATCAACCCTCGCTGACCGGTTCCTAGAAGCTACTGGCGCAGTCACTGCCCGAGAGGCCAAAGATCAGATCCTCGATGCCATGGACCTCGAGCGGGAACGTGGCATTACGATCAAGGCCCACGCAGTGGCGATCCGGTACAAGGCCAAGGACGGGAAGACCTACGTGTTGCATTTGATCGATACGCCGGGGCATGTCGACTTTACCTATGAGGTCTCGCGGAGTCTTGCTGCATGCGAGGGAGCGCTCCTGTTGGTTGACGCGACACAGGGAGTGCAGGCGCAGACGATTGCCAATGTGAACTTGGCAATGGCAAACAACCTGACCATCATTCCGGTGATCAACAAGATCGATCTGGCAAGTGCGGATGTTGAAGGAACGAAACAGTCGATTTCTGAGGTGTTGCAGCTCGAAGCGGACGATGCCTTGCCCATCAGTGCCAAAGAAGGTAAAGGTGTGCCGGAGGTCTTGGAGGCAGTCATTGCTCGGGTACCACCTCCGTCCGGAGATCCGCAGGCTCCGCTCAAGGCGCTGATTTTCGATTCATGGTTCGATAACTACCAGGGTGTGATCGTGCTGACGCGTGTGGTGGATGGATCCATACGTCCCGGGATGAAAATCAAAGTCATGTCGAACGATCGCACATTTGAAGTAATGGAAGTCGGCCATTTTGCCCCAAAACGTACGAAGAAGACGGAGTTGCTGACCGGCGAGGTCGGGTATCTCTGTGCCAATATGCGGGAAGTGGCAGACGTCAAGATCGGGGATACGCTCACGGATGCCGTTTCGCCTACGCGTGAGCCGTTTCCTGGGTATAAAGAGGTCAAGCCCTTGGTGTTCTGTGGACTCTATCCCACCGATACGGCTCGGTATGAAGATTTGCGGGATGCGCTGGTCAAGCTCCGGTTGAACGATTCCTCTTTCGCCTATGAGCCGGAAACGTCCTTGGCCTTAGGGTTTGGATTTCGCTGCGGGTTTCTTGGCCTGCTGCACATGGAGATTATTCAGGAACGGCTTGAGCGTGAGTATAATTTGACGCTCCTTACCACGGCTCCCACCGTCGTGTATCGGGTGATGACGACCAAAGGTGAGGTGCTGGAAGTCATGAATCCCTCGCAGCTCCCGGCGCCCAGCAGTATCGAATCATTCGAAGAGCCGTTCATTCTCGCGTCGGTCATTACGCCCGAGCGGTACATGGGGGCTATTCTCCAGCTCTGCCAAGAACGGCGTGGGATTCAGCGCAGTTTGCAATTTCTCGATCCCACGCGCGTGATGATCAGTTACGAACTGCCGCTCAACGAGGTCATTCTCGATTTTTACGACAAACTCAAATCGCGCACGCAGGGCTATGCGTCGCTGGACTACGAGTTGATCGGCTATCGCGAGTCGGATCTGGTCAAAATCGACATTTTACTCAATGGTGAAACGGTCGACGCCTTGTCCTTTATTACCCATAAAGATCGTTCGGTGCACCGCGGACGTCAACTTGCTGAGAAAATGAAGGAATTGATTCCTCGGCAGATGTATGAGATCGCCATTCAGGCGGCCATCGGGAGCAAGATTATCGCCCGTGAAACGATCGGGGCCATGAAGAAGAATGTTTTGGCGAAGTGTTATGGTGGTGATATCACCCGGAAGCGAAAATTACTCGAGAAGCAGAAGGAAGGAAAGAAGCGCATGAAAGCGGTCGGCAGTGTGGAAGTTCCGCAAGAAGCCTTCCTGGCGATTCTCAAGGTCGGGGACGAATGAGCCCGGATTCAAATCAGCGTAATGCAGACAAGTTGTCCGGTGGGTCGAGGCCCGGTGAACCGGCTTCGCTGACCGGTGCCAAGCTTGCGGACAACGCCGACCAGGTCGGACGTAAGTCCATCGTTCGAGAGTATGCAGAAGCCATCATCGTTGCAATGTTGTTGGCCTTTGCCATTCGCGTGTTTGTCGTGCAGGCGTTCAAGATTCCGTCAGGATCCATGATTCCGACCCTACTGATCGGAGATCATATTTTGGTCAGCAAGCTGTCCTATGGTCTGCAATGGCCGACGGACTGCAAACTACAATGGAATTTTCCACCGGTCAATTGTTATACGTCCACCACCGTCGTCACGTTCGGCAAGCCGCAACGCGGCGATATCATCGTCTTTCGGTTTCCCGAGGATGAAGAGAAGGATTTTATCAAGCGCATCGTGGGATTGCCCGGAGATACCGTTCAGTTAAGGAACAAAGTTGTTCTGGTGAACGGTCAGCCGCTTGATGACAAAAACTTCACCCAACGCATTGATCCCGGTATCATCGACGGGACGGTCAACCCTCGCGATAATTTTGGCCCAGTGACGGTTCCTGATGATTCCTATTTCGTCATGGGCGACAATCGCGACCAGAGCCTGGATAGCCGGTTTTGGGGGTACGTCCGTGAGGAGAAAATCCGAGGCAAAGCGTTCCGTATCTATTGGTCCTGGAACGGACAGGGAAATTGGACGGAGTGGGTTCGGTGGGAACGATTCGCCAAAGCCATTCAATAAAAAAAAGCGGTGGTATCGTTCTTCCCGGGAAGGATTCGCAGGGAAAGAGCGACTCTCCTTCATCTACGGTACTCCGAGCATATCTGCAACGATTTTCCAAGGCCTCCGTCCTCGTCATCGGCGATTTGATCCTTGATCATTATGTGATGGGGCGGGTGAGCCGGATATCCCCGGAGGCGCCGGTCCCGGTCGTGCACGTCGAATCGGAGTCGATCCGATTGGGGGGGGCGGCCAATGTCTACAGCAATATTATGGCACTGGGAGGAAAGGCCTATCTCTGTGGAGTGATCGGAGCGGATGAGAGCGGGAAACGGTTGCTTAAGGAACTCGGGAATACCAGGGCGAGTCTGGGCGGCGTCGTCACTGATCGTGAGCGACCGACGACCAGGAAGAGTCGGGTCATCGCTCACAACCAGCAGATCGTTCGGTATGATATTGAAGGTCGAACTGAGTTAAGGGCACCGCTTCGTCGGAAGATCGTTCGGTATGTGGAGTCAAAACTCCGTGAGCTTTCCTGTATCGTCGTGTCGGATTATGCCAAAGGCGTCGTCTCATCGGCGCTGATGACGGAGATCACTCGTCTGGCGGCGTTACGCCGGGTTCCGGTCATCGTCGATCCGAAGGTGGAACACTTTAATTTCTATAAAGGTGTGACGGTCATTACCCCGAATCACCTGGAGGCGACCCAAGCGTCGGGCATGCACGGGGACGACAATCAAACCATCAACGAAGCCGGAGCCATGATCCGCCAGCGACTCGGGTGTCAGTCCGTGTTGATCACGCGTGGTGAGAAGGGGATGAGTTTGTATGAAGGGGACGGTCGGTCATGGCATCTTCCGACCAAGGCGCGGCAGGTCTATGACGTGACCGGTGCAGGAGATACGGTCATTGGGACACTGGCACTCGCCCTTGCGGCAGGGGCGGACATCAAGACAGGGGCGATGATGGCCAATTATGCGGCAGGGATCGTGGTCGGAATGGTGGGAACCGCGACGGTGTCGCCAACGCAGTTGTCTGAGGCATTTGGAAATGACTAAAAATTTGAAAGCGGTGACTGTGGTGATTCCCGCCCGGTACGGCTCGTCCCGTTTTCCTGGGAAGCCGCTGGTCGAGCTGAACGGCAAGCCGATGATTCAGCATGTGTATGAGCAGGCGGCGGCTTGCCGTGCTGTGTCGGAGGTCCTCGTCGCGACTGATGACGAGCGTATCAAACAGGCGGTCGAGCGGTTTGGGGGGCGTGTGCTCATGGTGACCGGTGACTATCGGACGGGAACGGATCGCGTGGCTGCTGTGGCTCGAATGTTTGCAGGGGATTGTTTCGTGGACTTGCAAGGAGACGAGATCCCGTTAACGCCGGAGCTGTTGACCGATCTCATAGAGCCATTTTGGGAAAGCGGCGCTGGGATGGGAACCCTCAAGCGAGTGATTGATTCGACGGAAGATCTCCTGAATCCTGCCGTGGTGAAGGTCGTGACGAATGCGAAAGGAGATGCGCTCTATTTTTCGCGCGCCCCAATCCCTTTCGTTCGAGACGATCCTCAGCCCCAAGCGGTCGGAGGACTCCACTATATCCATCTCGGACTGTACATCTATACGAAAGAAACGTTACTGCGGTTGGCTTCCTTACCGACCAGTCGCATAGAGAATGCTGAAAAGCTTGAGCAGCTTCGTGCTCTCGACCATGGTATTCGTGTCCGCGTATGGGAAACCAAGCATGCTTCGCTGAGGGTGGATCGTCCGGAGGACGTCCCTGATGTGGCGGAACGACTTCAGGAGTATCTTGCGGTCAAGCGCGAGCTGAAGAGCAGCGGGATGTTTTTTAAGGGATGAGGTGCGCAACTGAAGTAAGCCCGTGTGATGTTCAGGAGAGAGGGGAGCCATGAATAAATTTATTTTTGTGACCGGTGGAGTGGTCTCATCGCTTGGGAAGGGACTGGCATCGGCTTCTATTGGAAACCTCCTCGAAAGCCGTGGGTTAAAGATCACCTTTCTCAAGCTGGATCCCTACATCAATGTCGATCCGGGGACGATGAACCCCTATCAGCACGGCGAAGTCTTCGTCACGGACGACGGCGCCGAGACCGATCTTGATCTGGGCCATTATGAGCGATTTACTTCGCTTTCGCTGACGAAGGAGAGTAATTACACGACGGGGCGAATCTATCATTCGGTCATCACCAAAGAACGGCGCGGAGATTATCTTGGCGGGACAGTTCAGGTGGTGCCGCATGTCACGGATGAGATTAAACAGGCGATCACGCGGATCTCGAAGGGAGTGGATGTCGCCATCATCGAAATCGGCGGGACGGTCGGAGACATCGAGAGCCTCCCGTTTCTCGAAGCCATCCGACAGATGCCGTACGACGTCGGGCGCGATAATGTGTTGTATGTTCACCTGACTTTGGTGCCCTACATCGGCACGGCCGGCGAGCTGAAGACAAAGCCGACGCAACATTCGGTCAACAAGCTTCGGGAAATCGGTATCCAGCCCAATATCCTCTTATGCCGAACCGACCGATATATTCCCCCGGAGCTCAAGGGCAAGATCGCGATGTTTTGCAATGTGGATAAGGATGCTGTGATCACGGCCAAAGACGTTGAGACGATCTACGAAGTGCCGATCGTCTTCCGTAAAGAGGGGTTGGACGAATTGATCGTCCGTCAGCTGCACTTAGAGACTGGCCAGCCGAATCTTCGTGAGTGGGATGCGATGGTACAGAAGATCAAACGGCCAAAACATGAAATCTCCGTTGCGCTGGTCGGAAAGTATGTGGGGTTGAAAGAATGTTACAAGAGCCTGGGAGAAGCGCTGGTGCACGGCGGAATCGACCATGAAACCAAGGTCAATATCAATTGGATTGAGTCCGAGGATATCGAGCGGCAGGGGACGGAGCGCATTCTTCGTGAGGCGGATGGAATCTTGATCCCCGGTGGATTTGGGACGAGAGGGATTGAGGGGAAGATCACCACCATCAGATATGCACGGGAGCGTCAGGTGCCGTTTCTTGGTCTGTGTTTAGGGATGCAATGCGCGGCGATCGAGTTTGCACGAAATGTGGCAGGGCTGTCAGGGGCCAACAGTGCGGAGTTCGATGAGCAGTCGCCCCATCCGGTGATTCACCTTATGCCGGATCAGCAGGGCATCAGCGACAAAGGCGGGACGATGCGGCTCGGATCGTATCTCTGTAAGTTGGGAGAGGGGACCTTGGCTCAAAAGATGTACGGCGTGAACGAGGTTCGTGAACGCCATCGCCATCGCTATGAGTTCAATAATGCCTATCGGGAGCGATTGAGTGCGAAGGGACTTGTCCTGAGCGGCCTCTCGCCGGATGGGCGATTGGTCGAAATCCTAGAACTGAAGGATCATCCCTGGTTCTTGGGAACGCAGTTTCATCCGGAGTATAGTTCCCGTCCGCATCGGCCACATCCGTTGTTCAGCGGGTTTGTGGGGGCAGCGTTGCGCAAAAAATTGGGTCACTAGCAGGATGTTGAAAAAGCCCTCCAGCTTTGTTCTCGCGTCGCTCAGAGGCTCAACATACAGCTCAGGGTATGCCTCGCCTCTTTGCTTGCTGCGGTCGCGCTGGACGGGCTTTTTGACCATCCTGCAAACTGCTAGGAGTCTGTTTGCGACGTGTAGTTGCTCTCAAGCTGAGGCCGAAAGGAATCGTTTTTTAGCTATCGGCTGAGTATAACTATGGCGCAACTTGTCGACATCGGTTCCTTTAAGGTTGGTCAGGGACAGCGTCCGTTTCTGATTGCCGGTCCTTGTGTGATCGAGAGTGAGCAGCTCGTTATGGATACGGCTGGGCGAATTGCCGAGTTGACGAAGGCTTTAGGGATTCCCTACGTCTTCAAGTCGTCATTCGACAAAGCAAACCGAACGTCCATCCATTCATTCCGAGGACCTGGGTTGGATAAGGGACTGGCGGTGTTAAAGCGCGTCAAGGAGCAACTGGGACTGCCCGTGTTGACCGACGTGCATACGGAGGAGCAGGCGACGGAGGCCGGGGAGATCGTAGATGTTCTGCAAATCCCGGCCTTTCTCTGTCGACAGACGGATCTCTTGATCGCGGCAGCCAAGACGGGCAAAGTCGTCAACGTGAAAAAAGGCCAATTTCTCTCACCGACCGAAATGGCGAATGCCGTCAAAAAAATTGAAGAGTGCGGCAGTCGGCGGATCGTGTTGACCGAGCGGGGATCGTCCTTCGGCTACAACAATCTCGTCGTGGATATGCGGTCCTTCCCTATCATGAGGAAGTTCGGGTATCCTGTCGTCTTTGATGCGACCCACAGTGTGCAGTTGCCTGGCGGGGGCGGGACGAAATCGAGCGGCCAGCGGGAATTTGTGGAACCATTGGCTTGCGCGGCAGCCGGGGCGGGGGTCGACGGATTCTTTATGGAAGTCCATCCGAATCCAGATGAAGCGCTGTCCGATGGCCCCAATATGGTGCCGTTGCATCAGTTGAAGGCGTTATTGGAACGGGTGGTGCGGATCTGGGATGCCGCACAACCTACAAGATGAATGATTGTGAGCGGTAGAAGGCAATGATGATGGGTGTAAGACGAGGATCCGCTACACTATGACGGGAAAGCCGGTTACTCGGGACTCAAAATCCGCCAAACTGGAAGAGAGCCTGTCCGAAGGACGACGTGTGCTTGAGATCGAGGCTCGAGCGGTGGAGGCGTTGGTCAGTCGGCTCGATGACCGGTTCGTCAAAGCCGTAGATGTGCTCGTGCGATGTAAAGGTAAGGTCGTGATTTCAGGCATGGGGAAGTCGGGGTTGATCGGCCAAAAAATCGCCGCCACCTTGGCGAGTACGGGAACCTCCTCGTTCTTTTTACATCCGGCTGAGGGGGTCCATGGTGATCTTGGCATGTTGGCTCGACGAGATGTCTTGGTTGCAATCTCCAACAGCGGCGAAACTCAAGAATTATTGCAGTTGCTTCCATTTGTGAAGCGCCTTGGGATTCCTGTTATCTCCATGACTGGGCGGATGAACTCGACCTTGGCGAAGAACTCCGATGTCGCATTGGACGTGTCGGTTGCCGAAGAGGCCTGTCCGATGGGGTTGGCTCCGACTGCGAGCACGACGGCCACGCTGGCCCTAGGGGATGCCCTGGCTGTGGCGTTGCTGCAGAAACGAGAATTCAAAGCAGAAGACTTTGCCCGGTTCCATCCGGGAGGCAGTTTAGGACGTCGATTACTGGTGAAGGTGAAGGATCTCATGCATGCGGATCCGGAGATTCCCATGGTTCAAGCTTCCGTCGGGGGAATGGCGGCCATGCTGGAGATGACGGCGAAAAAGCTCGGGATGACGACGGTCGTCGACCCAGATGGGGCGTTGCTCGGCGTCATTACCGACGGTGATGTGCGACGGTTTATTCAGCGTGGAACGGACTTGGTGAATGCGACGGCGAAGGAATTGGCCACAGCCAATCCCAAAACCATCGGGCCTGATGAGTTGGCGGCAAAGGCGGTGGAGATGATGGAGCGGTTTTCCATCACGACGTTGGTCGTGACGGAAGACGGGCGCACCATTCAAGGTGTCGTGCATTTGCATGACTTACTCAAGAACGGGATCGTCTAACAGGATGGTGAAAAAGTCTGCCAGCGTTGTTCTCACGTCGCTCAGAGGCTCAACGTTCCGAAGCGTACGCCTCGCCACTTCGCTTGCTGTGGCCTTGCTGGACAGCCTTTTTGACCATCCTGTGAGTGTCCGCCAGTTGTGATAGTGTGGTAGCGATTTGGTAGGAGAAAATAGGGAAATGAACCGTGTTCTGGAAATATGGCGTGACATCGGGCAGGACTCGGTTAATCTGCCGAATTTCCTCACACTCGTTCGGATTCTTCTGATTCCGGTCTTCATCATTCTGTTTGTGAATCCCACGCCGGACCAGTCGCTGGCGGCGGCGATCGTCTTCACCATTGCCTCGGTGACGGACATGTTGGACGGCTACATCGCTCGGCGAACGGGCCAGGTGACCAAACTCGGCAAGTTACTTGATCCCATCGCGGACAAGCTTTTGGTCTTATCAGCGCTCATCCTACTCATGAATGTGGACCGGGTGAGTGCGTTGGTGGTGTTATTGATCATTGCCCGAGAAGTGGCCGTCACGGGAATCCGCGCCATTGCAGCGGGAGAGGGAATGATCATTCCGGCGGAGACCACCGGCAAGTACAAGATGGCGCTCCAAGTCATCGCGGTCATCCTCCTGATTTTAGAAGGGACAGGGCTAGCGGAACTCGGCAATATGCATTTAGCCGGCACCGGCACCTTGTATTTGTCGTTGGTGCTCGGGTACATCTCCGGCGGTCAGTACGTGTGGAGCTTTTGGAAGCAGGTTGTGGC
>JAEURV010000167.1 GCA_016788465.1 Nitrospira sp.
AGTCGAGGCGATCATCGCTGGGCTATGTTTTGTTGATTGGTCGGTTGATCATGCTTGCCGGAAATAGTAAGTATGAAACCTAGGTAGCATTAGTATACAAGCCAGGTGCTGGTTCTACCAAAGGATTTGGATTTTTAAGCGGAGGTGTTGTTCAGGGTACTCTGTACACGGATGTTCCGGACTCATGCGGGAAGTCGAGTAGAGAAGAGGAGAAGCGGAGTTTGAGATCGGAACGCCGGACCAGCCAGCGACGATGCGCAGACTGGTCCGGGTGAGCAATCGCGCTACTGGGTAATGGAGGCACTCTGCGCCGGGCAAGAGCCGGGCGTCATGTAGAGCAAGTAATTACCCATTCCATGTTGAGGTTCTTTGTTTTGGAGGGAGTGGTGATAGACCATGACCATCTCATAATCGTCATCTTTTGAGATGGGAAACCCTTGGGCATCCTTATAAACCTGATGGGGTAAGAATTCACGGAGTGTTCCGTCCCGCTCGGCATCGGGGATAGTCCGGAGGAGCGTCTGTTTCTTGGTCTTGTTCTCCAAGGCGATCAGGAGCAATTCATCGTGGCCGTGGGGGTACGCGTATTTGACGCAGCCGTCCATGCTAAACTTCAACGGCGCCGTACGGACTTGGACACCCGGCCCGATTTCGATCCCTTCATCTGTTTGATCCGCAGGGCGATCTCCGAATTTTGTAAAACAGACGATGTTCACGCCGACCTGATAAATCTCCATTTCCTTCGCCGGTTTAGTTTTTGGTGCAAAATACATGGTGAAAGTGGCGATGACGTTTTTCGTGGGAGGAGCGCCGTGATAAAACGCGACGACCGTCATCAGCTTATCGTCCTTCGCAAGTTTCACACCGTATCCCTCAGGGAAGTGGGTTTCGGCCATTTCGAGCCCAGCTCCTCCAAAGAAGAGTGGTTCACCCGGACAGGACACGCTGGGCTTGGTGTTGTTGATCATTAAGATGTGGTGCAGATAGTTTCTGGGTAATTCCTTGCCCTCCACCGTTGAAAGGGCTGACTTGAAACCAATGAGGTACTTGTCTTCAGGAAGTTGAAAGTGGAACCGAGGCATTGAGTCGCCCATATCACCTTCACCGTGGCCGGTCGGAAGATCGATGGGGCCGAAAGTCAAGGTCGCCGTGTTCTCGCCATAGGTGATCTTTGACCCGACTTGTTTTTTCAGTGTGGGAACGGCATGGTGATCATGCCCCCCGTCAGCATAAGCCGATGAGATCATGAAAAACGTTGCAAGAAACAGAACGAGGGATCTGTACATAAGACCTCCCAGAGGCAGTGAAGCAATGATATTGGACCGGACTCCGATTTGTTTGTACAAGCCAGAACGAGCAGGGCGACTCATTGGGTGCTGGCCGGTGATGGTGCTACTTTCTTCCAGTGATAGGTGCCGCCGTGTTCCTTCGGCGGAATGTTCTTTCTTGTATCGACTCGTGTATACCACCAAATTCCCTTCGCCTCCTTCCCGTCTTCCGAGAGGAGCACCTCAAACCCACCTTCTCGATCGTTGCCTGGCTGATACCAGGTCCCTTGCCAGAGGTGGTTCTCAATCTTGGTGGTGGTGAATCGGCCACCTTGGTGCGTGTAAGGGCCGTTCCCACTCTTGTCGAGGGTGGCCTTGTAGCGTCTTTCATCCTCGACTTCGAGAATGTCCCATTCTCCACCGACATCGGGCATTGAAGCGGGTGCGGTACTGACGAGCTTTTGTGATCCTGCGGTCGCTGCCGGCGATGCGAGCGGGCCACCGAGTTGGGCGGATCGGAAGGATTCGTGCCACGACAGCAGTTGCCAGCGGCCTGTACGACGCTCGAGTACACCGGTTTCTCGCAAAGGAAGTACAGTGCGCTTAACGGCGGTTCCCTCGCCGACATAGCGGATGTAGTCGACCTCCATCGCAAACCAAGCCAGATCTCCTTTGGTCCAGACCTTCAGTTCGGTGATGGGGATTTCGATTTTTTGAGCGTTGACAAACTCCTCACGCATCTCACGTTCAAAGTCCGGCCAGCCGACGTATTTGCGACCACCGACGGTATAACTGACGATGTCGGCATCGTGGGCCATGAGGCGTGACAGTGCTGGGAGGTCTTTCTCGGCATTCGCCCGTATCATCAGGCGAATGGCTGTCTCGGGATCCGAGGGGTCTGCAGCCCAGGAGCTGGTTGTGAAGTGAAGAAGAACGACGAGACTTCCAAGAAGAAACGACGCCAGCTGGCGCATGTATAGACTCCCTCAGTGTATATTATGTCAGTGTTATGATGGGTTTCACTACGCGATGAGGGAACGTACACGCCCTTGGGGGTCTTGTCAACTCCGAAGTCGACGCCGTCTTATCGATAGGCGACAACGACGACCGTGACGTTGTCTTCACCGCCACGATCCAGTGCCGCGGCGATCAGACGATCACAGGTACCGGCTGGGCTGGGATCGCCATCGCAGAGCACACGTTGGATATCTTCATCCTCCAACATCTTTGTCAGGCCATCCGAGCAGAGGATCACAAGATCATCTTCTTGCATGGCACAGCCGGCGATCGTGGGGGCTGCTGTTGCCGTGACGCCAAGAGCGCGAGTCAGGACATGTCGTTCGGGATGGGTTTTGGCTGTTTCCGGAGTGAGGATGCCACGCTCAAGGTATTTTTCGATCAATGAGTGATCTCTGGTAAGTGGAGTCAGAACCCCGGCTCGAAACCGGTAGGCACGACTATCACCGATGTGAGCCACGTAGGCCATGGAGGTTTGATCAGGGATGACTGTCAGCAGCACGAGGGTGGTCCCCATACCCTTGAGTTTCGGTTGAGAGCGAGCCCGAGCCAAAATGGCTTCGTGCGCGTGGTTGATCAACGCGGTCAATGCATCGATCGGAGAAACGGATCCGCTACGGAGCTGCTCCCGCGCGGACGCGGCTTGGGCCTGTACCGTCGAGATGGCTATCTGGGCTGCGATCGCACCGCCAACATGACCACCCATCCCGTCTGCGACAGCCCACATTCCTGTGTGGTCGATGACGGCGAACGCATCCTGGTTCGATGACCGCACCAGGCCGGTTTCACTTCGTCCGATACCGATCCATGTACTCATCGGGTAGGGGTGGTGGGGTGAAAGGTAGAGCCCACGACGGAGGAAGGGCCTAGTTGCATCATGAGATCCTCAGAAAATCGATCTGCCAGGAGCACGAGATGTTCAGTATCTGCTCGGTTATAGGCTAAGAGCTGGTCGCGCGCATCCGCGTCCCCATGGCTCCACTGAGACCATAGGCGCACGGCATCCCATCCATCCAACCCCCGGATGAGCCCGTCCCGCTCAATTCCCAGTTCTTGTTCAATGTGCTTGAGTCCTCCCTGGAATGCAAGTCGACGCGCGGCAAAACAGAGATCAAAGTGCCACGGGGGCAGACGGAGCCCAGGAAACTTAGCGCAGAGATAGGGAATATCAAATACGGATCCAAAAAACGTGACAAGGATCTCACAGTGATCGAGCTCAGCTTGTAAGCGTTCGGCCGTGAGGGTTTCTCCGCGCACCAGACTAAGTGTGTGTCCATGATGATGCAGTCCAACGACTGTGACGTCGCCTTCCTGTGATGATGCACCGGTGGTTTCAATGTCGAGATAGCCTGCGCGGGAACGGCAGGTGTTGTAGAGCCGCCAATGTTCGCGTCGTGGGAAGCGCGAGGCCAATTGATGAAATTGGCCCTGTTCCGCGAATGATTGAGCTGCTCGGAGTTCCTCGTCATACCAACGTTTTCGAGCCATCGAGAGTCTGGGGATCGCCGGGTGAGCGAGGAACTGGTTCCAGTTCAACACCCCCTCCCGCCACCAGCGGCGTTCTGTGACAGATCCGACGCCGGGCAAGAAGATGAAACTGGAGGCGAGCATCACCGAGGATTGTAGCCTTGATTTCGCGTAGGAGACAAGCTAGAGTTCGCGACATCAAGAACAACTGCAGGGTACAGCCAGAAACTGTTTGCCGATGAATCCCATGACTGAGCCGGCAAAACGAATTCGCATTACCGTCGGCGGCGTTCAGCTTGAAGCAGAACTCCGTAGGACCAAGACGGCGGATGAGGTGTACGCGGCGCTTCCTGTGACCGTGCCGATTCACACATGGGGAGAGGAGTTCTATTTTCCGCTTTCCGGGGTCCGAGATCATCGAGAAACGGCAACCACGCAAGTTAAAGTGGGAGATGTGGCGTTCTGGGGAGCCGGGCAAGTGTTGGCGATCTTTTTTGGACGGACGCCGATGAGTACGGGAGTTGACCCGGTTCCAGCCGATCGCGTGAATATTGTCGGAAAGATCGTCGGCGACGCTACACAGCTTCGACAGGTCATGCACGCGTCTTCCATTGTGCTCGAACGGGGGTAAGTACGATGCGGCTCACGAAAGAGCGTGTGCGTCATCTTGCGGAAAGTTTGACGGGGCATCTCCAACGGCACGATGATCTTGAGGTGGCTGGGGACCGCAAAGTCTTGGTTGAGGCACTGGATCATGCCATCACGCAGGAGTTATCTGCCGAAGACCGGCTGAATGCGGAAGTGCGCCAACTTCTGAAGGCGTACGAGCAGCAGATCGAGCAGGGCCAAGTGGATTATCAAAAGATGTTTCAGATGGTGAAGCAGAAGTTGGTCCGGGAACGGGGAATCATTCTGTAAGGAGATAAGGTGCAAAGGATGAACGGTGAGGGGAGGAAATGGGCGGTTATGTTCTCCTTGCCCCTCACGCCTCACTCTTTACTGGATTAGAAGTATGTTGACGGAAGACAAGGTCAGCCATTTATCGCATGTCATTCTTACGACCATGAAGAAGGCTCCCGGTGTACGGCTCAAGCGCACCGATGAGCAGGTATTAAAGGAAATCAAAAAGGTACTGGTGGATGAGCTTGCGCAGGAGCAGCGCATTGATCGGACGGTCAGGGCGAAATTAGCCTCCTATTCGCGAGGTCTTGTTGAGGGGAGTGCCGAATGGGATGTGTTGTATCGGAAGACCTTCGAAGAAGAAATTCGCAAGCAGGTGAAGGTCTGAACAACGAGGTCTTGTGAGCATGACAACGATGATTGCACGCGTGACGGTTTTGGGTCTCATGGTTCTGCTGCTCGTCGGTACAGGCTGTTTTCAGAAGCGGAAGCCGTTGGTGCCGTTGGCGCTGGATGGGGACGCCAGATCGCAGGCTATGACGTTGACGGAACAGGGGACGCAGGCGTATCAAGCACAGCAGTTTGAAGAAGCCAAACAGTATTTCGAACAAGCCGTGACTGAAGCGCCGAAGTCCGGTCCGGCCCATTACAACTATGCATTGGCCTTGAATGCGCTCGGCGATTCAGAAGTTGCCAGGCGGCATTTTCTGGAGGCAGCGGACCTTTCTCCCGGAGATAAGGTCATCTGGGACTCGCCGGCGCTTTCGCCATACGGCAATCCTGAGAACAAGAACAAGAAGAAGCCGGGGCCCTATACGCCTCGTCGATCCTCGTTCGGTAGCGGTATGCCTGGTGGATATTAATTCCTGTCAATCATGACGAAGGGTGGAGCTATGAGCAAAGAACTTGCAGTCGGGGACAAAGCACCTGAGCTTGGCATTCCGGATCAACACGGGAAGTCCGTGACGCTGAAGAGTTTCAAGGGAAAGCAGATCGTGCTCTACTTCTATCCAAAGGACGACACACCCGGGTGCACGAAAGAGTCTTGTGACTTTCGGGATGTTGAATCACAGATTCTGCGAGCGGGAGGCACCATCGTGGGAGTGAGCCTGGATGGAAAAGAGTCGCACCAGAAGTTTATTAAGAAATTCGGGCTGCCGTTTCCGCTGCTCAGTGATGAAGATGCTGCCATTTCTAAGGCCTATGGCGTTTACAAAGAGAAGAATATGTACGGCAAAAAGTACTGGGGCATCGAGCGAAGCACATTTGTCATCGACCTTGAGGGAAACGTGAAAGCGGTCTTTCGGAAAGTCAAAGTCGACGGACATGCGGATGAAGTGCTCAAGGCGCTGAAAGCGTAAGGCCCGTACGCGAGTCAGTGATCCCTCTTATCTTGTCTAGTAAGGCGATGCGGCCAATGATTACCCACATCCGCAGAGCCTGTTTCATTATCATTCTTCTTGCCCTGGCCTCACCGAGTCCGTTATTCGCGGTGGAGAAGAGTTCGGCCACAATCGTTGTCAAAGATGCGCTGACGGTTCCTGGCCAGCCAGCTACCATCGAAGCCAAGCTCATCTCGAAGCAGCTCATGCTCATCGCCGCACTTGGCGGAGAACCGCTTGAACTCGTGGTCGATGGAATAGTAGTCGCCAGGGCCATGACCGGTGGTGACGGAAGGGCGCTTCTTACGTATACCCCAAAGGCCAAAGGGCTCGCACCGGTCCAGGTCCGCGTCGGGAAGAGTCCGCGAGTCGATCAGGCAGAAGGCCAGGCTAATCTCGTCGTCTGGGAGAAGCGACAGCCCATCCTTGTGATTGAGTTGTCGGCGCTGCTCGACCAGTCGACACCGAGTCGAGTGCCACCAGTTAGAGTGACGCTTGAATCGGAGCGTAAGCCGATGGCTGACGCAGTCGAAGAACTTGGGAAACTCACGCAGTTTTATTACCGCGTCATCTATGTGGTTGAAGGACGGGATGGCTTTCAACGGAGTGCGGAAACACGAGACTGGCTCAAGCACCATAAGTTTCCGACCGGTTATCTCATGACGCTCCCTGTCATCGATGCGAACACAATAGGGGCGAAGATTGATGAGTTGCATGCGGATGGCTGGAGGACCGTGAAGGTCGGCGTTGGTCGATCGAAAACCTTTGCCGATGCGTTTCTTCAACGCCGGCTTGACGCCATCATGGTGCCGGAACCATCAAAAGGGGAGGTGCCGCGAAAGGCCAAGGTGGCGAAGGATTGGAAGGAGGTGCGGAAGAAACTGTAGCGATAGAGATGGCTCGTGTACATTGTGAGAGACAACAATGCAGATCCGTCCAGGCAAGCACGCTCTCGCCGATATCTACCTGGTAGACCGATCTTACCGAATGGATGCTGACGATTTGAGGAGGTCCTTGCAAATAATCCTCGTGATCGATGGTGGCTGTTGCTGATCCCCTGCGGGCTCGGAATCCGAGCCCGAATAGTGAGGGGGCACTCATCGCGTAGCGACGGTCTGAGACTCTTGGGGCGCCAGACTCTTTCGGCGATTCTCAGCGATGGTGCGGTCGATAATGGCGCCGCAGTTGAAACATTTCCAGGCATAAAAGACGAGAAAGAAATCCGAGAACCGCTCCAACATCATCGTTCCCTTACATTTCGGACATTCCATTGATTCCTCCTTGGGTGGTTATATCCACAACTGTCGATGAGGTAAAGCAAGAGCTGCGCCAAGCCTTCATCATTCAATTCTTCAATGTTTGTGGTATTACGTACATACACGCTACACGGAATCACAAAAACTTGACGCTGTGCGATGGCCAGCGCGCCATCATATTGGCGGTACATAATAGGGGTCGGGAGTCTTTATAAGGTGATTATAAAAACATGAGGTTGAGAGCGTGCAACGATAGCTGAGTGACTGGATATGGTGATTGGTTCACCCATCTACGAAGGAAGCCACAGCTGTCAAGCTGTGGAGGAATGCGCAGGGGGTGTCCTTCAAAGTCTTGGCGAAGGAGGACCCGCTTCGGCAGGTTCCGCCGAAGACACAAGAGGGACCAAGGCTGGTAAGCCGTGGGGCTCCACTTCTATGGGTGGGGGAACTTATGCCGCTTTTTTGTCGAGATAATCAGTCGGGTCGATGCCGGCCTGCTTTGCATCGAGGACGATAGTGATGCTGCGATGAGGTTTCTCGATCTGCGCGACGAGGTCCAGCTCTTTAGGCTGTGATAGGAGAGTGTTCCCCGCGCTCTTCACGAGCAGTACTACCGGTGCCAACGGTGCGTGGTGATGCACTTCTTTGACGACGCCGGTCTCGCCCGTATTGAGTTCTACGACGGATCCCACTGGATAGAGGCCAACGACATGGATGAACTGCTGCACTAAGGCGGTATCCAGATGGCCTTCGAGGGACAGGCGATAGAGAAATTGGAGTGCTTCGTGGGCGGCTTGACCCTTGTGGTAGCAACGGTCACTGGTCATCGCATCGTAAATGTCTACCACTGCGGCCATCATTCCGACCTGACTGAGTTCACTTCGGATTCGGCGATAGGGATAGCCGGTGCCGTCAACCCGTTCATGATGTTCCAGCGCG
>JAEURV010000330.1 GCA_016788465.1 Nitrospira sp.
TTCCCTACAGCCTTGGCCGCTTCAATTCCACCGGTTGACTTGACCGATGTGCGAATCGACTTATCAAGAGACGAGGCAGCAGCAAGAGTAGCTCCCCGAACGTCATCAATTACCTGAGCGTAAATATGAGCCGTGCTCCTGAATACGTTCAAGCGAGGACGCTCAGTGGTCCCAAAAATTACCTTGCGCACCCGCCGACGTCTTCGATCAAGCTGTTGGACTTTATCTGCAGCATTCATTGTCAATTCCTACTTCCCGGTTTTGCCTTCTTTTTTGCGCAAGGTCTCACCAGCATAACGAACGCCCTTCTGCTTATACACATCGGGCGGTTTGATCGCCCGAAGATCGGCCGCAACCTGCCCAACTAGGCGCTTGTCAACACCCTTCACATTAATGAGAGTTTGTTTATCAACCTTCACATCGATACCGGTAGGAACCTGATAAAGGACGGGATTGATATACCCAACATTAAAGCTCAAGGTTCGCCCCTGAAGTGCGGTCTTGTAACCAACACCTGTAATTTCGAGAGAACGCTCATAGCCCTTCGTGACACCCTGGATCATGTTGCTCAATTCTGCACGCGTGAGCCCGTGCAATGCCCTCACCTTACGATCATCACTGGATCGACCGACATGGACATGTCCATCTTTAACGGCCACGTCTACGCCCTGTACAACTGCCCAGTCTAACTTACCCAACGGACCTTTGACCGATACGGTTGATCCTTGGGTTTTCACTTCCACCCCTGACGGAATGGCGATCGGCTTTTTCCCAATACGAGACATGCTCTCCTACACCCTTCACCCCGAGGTCAAACGACCGATATTCTTACCACACCGAGCAGAGAACCTCGCCCCCGAGATGACTTTTACGAGATTCTTGGTCCGTCATGATTCCCTTCGATGTCGAAAGGATCGATACACCAATCCCATTCCGAACTTTTCGAATATCTTGACTACCAACATAGACCCGCCGACCCGGTTTACTAATGCGCTCAAGCCCCGTGATCATCGGCTGTCCTTCCCCGACGTAGCGAAGGCGCACATGCAGAACCGGATGCCCATTTTCGATGCTGTCCTCAACACCCTCAACGTAACCTTCTCTCTGTAAAATCTGAAGAATTGCCCGCTTGAGCTTTGATGTTGGAACAGTGACAGTCTCATAACGCCGTTGCGCGCCATTTTTTAAGCGAACAAGAAGATCGCCGATTGGATCGGTAACCATGCTATATCCTTCTACCCCTCTCTGCTAATCTATAGTTGACGACCATCCACTCACAGGAGCTGGCTACCAGCTTGACTTTCTGACACCAGGAATCTCTCCTCTGAGTGTCAGCACACGAAAACAAATTCGACACATTCGAAACCGACGCAAATAACCACGAACTCTGCCACAGACCCCACAGCGATGATACTGGCGGGTTGAAAACTTCGGTTTCGTCGCGGCTTTATTTCTCAATGCTAAGCGTGACACAAAGACTCCTTCCGTCCAACCGACACCAGATAGGGCGATTTATTCTCTATACTCGGAACGGCATCCCAAGATGCTTCAACAATGCCTTCCCCTCATCGTTGGTTTTTGCCGTGGTGACCACCGTAATATCCATACCGTGAATCGAAGCCACCTCGTCGTACTTAATTTCAGGGAAGATCAACTGCTCTTTGAGCCCAAGAGTGTAATTCCCACGACCATCAAATGCTTTGGGCGATACTCCACGAAAATCTCGGATCCTTGGAAGCGCCAACGTCACCAATCGATCAAAAAATTCGTACATCCGTCTACTACGAAGCGTGACCTTCGTGCCGATGGGCAGACCCTGCCTGAGCTTAAATCCAGCAATAGCCTTCTTTGCGCGAGTCACAACAGGCTTCTGGCCGGTGATCATACCCAATTCAGTCACGGCGCTTTCCAACAGCTTGACATTTTGAATTGCCTCACCCATACCGACATTTAGCACAATCCGCTCAAGCTTAGGGACCTGCATCACGTTCTTATACCCAAACTCTTTCATCAGAGCAGGCACAACCTGCTGCTCATACATGTCACGAAGTCTAGGTCGAAACTTAGACTCCACACTTTCCTGCTCGAGCTGTGGCGCCTCTTTCTTAGAGGATTTCCGTTCAGCTGGTTTACTCGCTCGGTTTTTTGGTTCCTTAGCCATTGCCAAACCTATTCCAGGGTCTCATTAGATTTCTTACTAAAGCGAACCCTTCTCCCGTCAGACTGGATTCTCACACCCACACGCGTTGGTTTCTGCGTGACCGGGCAGAAAAACATGACATTAGAAATCTGGAGAGGCGCTTCTCGCTCCAAGATCCCCCCTTGCTTCGCCTTCTGATTAGGTTTCGTGTGTCGCTTAATAACATTCAGCTTCTCCACGACCACCTTCCCAGCGCGAAGATCAACGGACATCACCTTGCCTGTTTTACCACGCTCACGACCGGAGATGACTACCACCGTGTCGCCTTTTCTAATTCTACTTTTTCGGAGTACTTGCACAACGCTCCTCGCTCGTTCGACCCTATAAAACTTCTGGTGCCAATGAGATAATCTTCATGAATTTCTTCCAACGGAGTTCTCGAGCAACGGGCCCGAAGATACGCGTCCCAATAGGTTCGCCCTCTTTATTAATTAAAACACACGCATTTCTATCAAACTTGATATAAGACCCGTCTTCCCGCCGAACTTCTTTCGTTGTTCGCACTATAACCGCCCGACTCACATCCCCCTTCTTAACACTCGCCTGAGGGATGGCTTCCTTGACCGCAACAACAACGACATCGCCTAACGACGCATAACGACGTCGCGTCCCCCCAAAGACATGAAAGCACATGGCTTGCTTGGCTCCGGAGTTGTCCGCTACATCCATGTATGTGTAATTCTGAATCATTGATATATTCCTACGAATCTGAAATGCCGATCAGTACCAGAAGAACTCTGCTATCTTTCAGGCTGCCCTTTTTCCATGACCTGAACGACTCGCCAATTTTTTTCTTTACTCAGAGGACGAGTTTGAACCAGCTTGACCCGATCCCCTATTTTGCACATACCACTTTCATCATGAGCCTTCAGTCTTGTTACCCGCCTCAACACCTTCTTATAGACGGGGTGAATGACAGACCTAGATACCACCACAACAACCGTTTTCTGCATCTTGTTACTGACGACATCACCATACCAGTGACGGCGCTTTACCACCTCAGCCATAGCATCCTTTACCTTTTCGATTCGTCGGTTTGGCTCCGAACCTGATTGAGGATCGTTTTAACTCGTGCAATATCTCGTTTCGTCTTTCGAATTTGCATCGGGTTCTCAAGACGACCCGTCCCGAACTGAAAACGAAGGGTGAACAATTCTTGCACCAGTTGCTGCTCCTTCTCCTGAAGCTCACCCGCACCCATACCCCTCAACTCTTTCACATCAAGCGCCATAGGATGTTCTCCTTAACCAAACTCGCCGCGGACAACCAACTTCGTAGCAACTGGCAACTTGTGAGAGGCAAGCCTGAAGGCTTCACGCGCAGTTTCCGGAGTCACTCCGTCCATCTCATAGAGAATCCGGCCTGGCTTCACGACGGCCACCCAATACTCAGGATTACCCTTCCCTTTTCCCATTCGAGTTTCAGCTGGCTTCTTGGTTATCGGCTTGTCCGGAAAAATTCTTGTCCAAACCTGTCCACCCCGCTTTACGTATCTCGTAATGGCTATGCGGGCCGCTTCAATCTGCCGACTCGTCACCCATCCCGGCTCCAGCGCCTTCAAACCAAACTCGCCAAGGGTAATTTGACCACCGCGATAGGCCTTCCCATTCATCCGGCCTTTCTGCATCTTTCTAAATTTGACTTTCTTTGGAGCTAACACAGTTTGATCTCCTCACCCAAACCGTCTATCCAATGTTGACTCGGCTTTCATCGGCTGCACAGGAAGAAGCTCGCCCTTATAAATCCACGTCTTCACCCCGATCTGCCCCATAGTGGTATGAGCTTCAGCAAAACCATAATCGATTTCAGCCCGAAGGGTATGTAGCGGAACTCTCCCTTCGCGATACCACTCAGTGCGGGCAATTTCGGCACCGCCTAAGCGACCAGCCACCATAATTTTGATTCCCTGTGCGCCAAGTCGAAGCGCCGACTGCACACTCCTCTTCATGGCCCGCCGGAATGCAACGCGCTTTTCGAGTTGCGTCGCGACATTCTCACTTACAAGTTGAGCATCAAGTTCTGGTTTCTTAATCTCTTTTACCGTGATGTAAACCTGTCCACCATACTGTTTTTCCAGATCACTCTTTAGCTTATCAACCTCCGCACCCTTCCGACCGATGATGATCCCTGGTCGAGCGGTGTGAATAATGACCCGAGTTTGATCACCGGATCGCTCAATTTCAACCTTGGCAACACCAGCATGGTAAAGCCGAGCCTTCACCACTTTTCTGATCTTAACGTCTTGATGGAGCAACTTGGCATAATCTTTCCCCGCATACCAGCGAGAGCTCCAGGTATAGTTGTACCCCAGCCTATAACCAATTGGATGTGTTTTCTGACCCATGCGCGCTTTGCCTCAATAAATAAAAATCAGCCTACTTTTTCTGACTCTGACTTCCTGACGTCGCAACCACCACCGTGATATGACTGGTGCGCTTTTGAATCGCATTGGCTCGCCCCATGGACCTAGCCCTGACACGCTTGTACGTTGGCCCACAGTTAACAAAAGCCCTCGAAACAACCATCGACTCACTATCACCCAACTCTTTTAGCTCTGCATTCGCAACTGCGGACCGCAGAAGCTTCTCCACAACCCGAGCCGCATGCCGAGGGGTATGCTTTAACATGGCCAGCGCCATTGGAACGTGCTGACCTCGAATCATGTCGATCACCGGCTTTGCTTTTCTCGGGGCAACACGAACAAACCTCAGAATGGCATGTGCTTCACTCATCGTAGAATCCCGTTACCCTTCAACATTCAAGTTCAAATAGCTGGAACCCATCAACCTGCACACCTAAACTTTTACAACTAGCCGCTATTTGAGAGCGACAGCCTTTTCAGTCTTGGCCTGACCATGCCCCTTAAAAAAGCGAGTCGGGGCAAACTCACCAAGCTTATGCCCAACCATATTTTCCGTTACAAAGACAGGAATGAACTTCTTACCGTTATGGACAGCAAAGGTATGACCAATCATGTCAGGCACCACCGTTGATCGGCGCGACCACGTCTTGATCAGCCTTCGATCTTTACCTTGATTCATCTGTTCGACTTTTTTCAGAAGATGACCATCAACGAATGGCCCCTTACTAACTGATCTAGGCATTGCGCACTCCTGACTTGCGTCGGGCGATTATGAATTTATCGGTCTTTTTATTATGCCGCGTCTTATAACCCTTTGTAGGTAAACCCCATGGAGAAACAGGATGCGGATTACCCTGACCCGACTTCCCCTCACCGCCGCCATGCGGATGGTCGACAGGGTTCATGACTACGCCTCGCACATGCGGCCGTTTCCCCTTCCAACGGTTTCTTCCAGCCTTCCCGACACTGACATTTTCATGATCAACATTACCGACCTGCCCAACCGTTGCCATACAGTGAGCTAAGACCCTTCTCATCTCCCCAGACTTAAGACGAACCTGCACATAGTCCCCATCACGGCCCATCACCTGCGCAAATCCACCGGCACTTCGTATAAGCTGACCGCCCTTTCCAGCCTTCAATTCGATATTATGAATGGTTGTTCCGAGCGGCATATTAATCAAGGGCAGCGCATTCCCTGGTCTGATTTCTGCCTGTGGGCCCGATTGCACTTCATCGTTAATGGCCAACCCTACCGGTGCCAAAATATAGCGCTTTTCCCCATCCCGATATTTCAGAAGTGCAATCCTTGCCGAACGATTCGGATCATATTCAATTGCCGTAACCTTTGCTGGGATACCAACTTTATCGCGACGAAAATCAATAATGCGATACAGCCGCTTATGCCCAGCCCCACGGAAACGGACCGTCATCCGTCCATCATTATTGCGGCCACCCGTCCTCAGATGGAACGAAGTCAACGACTTCTCCGGCCTCTTACTGCTTAATTCTTCATTACCCACTGCGGTCATCCCTCGACGACCAGGGGAAGTGGGTCGATAAACTTTTAATCCCATAACGACGACTCCTACGTTTCCACCCTTAAAGCAAGACTAGAAACAGACGGGAAACTACGCGCTTTCGTACATCTCAAGCTTCTCGCCCTCTTTCAGCGTGACAAATGCCTTCTTCCAATCAGAGCGTCTTCCGGCAAATCGGCCAAGGCGCTTCATCTTCCCTCGCACATTCATCAAGTTGACCTTTTCAACCTTAACCTTCAACAACGCCTCAACCGCCTTCTTCACCTGCACCCGATTGGCCTCAGGATGAACCACGAAACCAACCGTATTGGTTTGTTCACGAAGGCCAGTAATTTTCTCCGTCAATAAAGGTTGAACTAGCACCCAATGCATGCCCACGCTCATGACCAAACCTCATTTATCACAGCCAGCTCTTGCTCGGGAATCACAACAACTTCAGATCGAACAACATCGTACACATTAAGTTGATCTACACTGAGCACCTTCACTGCCGCCAAGTTGGCAGCAGCCTGGAGAAGGCCTGGCTGAGATTTCCCCACAACCAGAAGCACCTCAGCACCTCCACTGAATGAACTGAGGGCCTGAGCTAGAACTTTAGTTTTAGGTTGCTGCAGAGACAAATCAGTGACCACAAATAGCTTACCTCCCGCCACTTTTGCAGAGAGCGCACTCTGGAGTGCAGCTCGATACTTCTTCTTCGGCATCGAGTAGGCATAACTTCTAGGCTTTGGACCGAAGACACTCCCGCCATGACGCCACACCGGAGAGCGGAGAGATCCAGCCCTTGCCCGCCCAGTATGTTTCTGCTTCCAAGGCTTCTTCCCCGATCCACTCACTTCACCCCGACGCAAGGTGGACGCGGTCCCACGCCGTTCACATGCCCGTTGCATGACGACCGCCTCATGCACCAGCGATACTCTCGGCTCACAACCAAATACCTGCGCCGACAAGTCAATCGTTCCGACCTTTTTTCTCTGCAAATCAAGTAAATCAATCGTAGGCATACTAACTCTTCTTTGATTTCCGAACGACGACGATCCCATTGGCAGCGCCGGGAACAGCCCCTCGGATAAATAAAAGATTTTCACCTGACCGCGACTCAATGACCTTTAACCGCTGAACCGTCACGCGCTCGGCTCCCATATGACCGGGCAATGTCTTCCCCTTCCACACACGAGACGGGAAAGAGCTCGCCCCGATTGAGCCAGGGGCACGATGAAACATTGAGCCGTGCGACTCAGGACCACCTGCATAGTGATGGCGCTTAACAACACCCTGAAACCCCTTGCCCTTTGACACGCCAATGACATCAACCCAGTCGCCCTTCTTAAACATCTCGACTGTCACGAGCTGACCGACTGCTGCATCGCCATCTTTTTTAAATTCTCGTAAAATTCGACTTGCTGGTGCCTGGTTCTTTTTCAGATGGCCAAGCTCAGCCTTTGAAAGACGTCGCTCCTTAACCTCACCAAAAGAAAGTTGAACCGCGTCATAACGGTTCTTATCCTTGGTTCGGACCGCCACCACACGACAGGGGCCAGCCTCAATCACCGTCACCGGAGTCAGTCGACTTTCGTCGAATACTTGCGTCATACCCAACTTCTTGCCAATTAATCCGTTTGTCATATTCGTCCAATGTGCTCTACGACCACAGCTCCTCGCTTACAAACTCACAGCGGATACACTCCTCAATCACAACTTGATTTCCACATCCACTCCTGCCGCAAGATTGAGCTTCATGAGTGAATCCATCGTCTCAGGAGTGGCCTCCATAATGTCCAACAGCCTCTTATGAGTTCGCATTTCAAACTGCTCACGAGATTTCTTATCGGCATGCGTCGATCTCTGCACCGTGATCTTTTCAATACGAGTAGGCAAAGGAATAGGACCAACTACCCTTGCCCCACTACGACGAACAGTTTCAACAATCTCACCTACCGATTGATCCAAGACACGGTAGTCAAACCCTCTCAACCGAATTCTTATACGCTGATCGACTTTCACTTCTTTACTCCTACGGTATCCAGTAACAGCCCACCGCTTCAGGCCAAGATTTCCGTGACCACTCCAGAGCCGACCGTCTTGCCGCCTTCTCGCACGGCAAACCGTAACCCCTGATCCATCGCAATCGGACTAATCAACTCCGCCGTCACACTCACATTATCCCCCG
>JAEURV010000339.1 GCA_016788465.1 Nitrospira sp.
CAACGATGTCCTCACGGGCGGCAGCGGACGTGATCTGCTGAACGGGGGTGCGGGCAACGATCGGTTTGACTACAACGCGGTCAGCGAGAGTCCGACCAGCACAGGCCGCGATGTCATCACCGGGTTTGCCGGAGCCGGGACGGCGCTGGGCGATCAGATCGATCTGCGGGATATCGATGCCAATACCCTCGTGTCCGGTAACCAGGCCTTTACCTGGAGAGGGGCGACTCCCGGCGGAACCGGCACACTCTGGTATACCGGCGGCGTGCTCTACGGCAACGTCGATGGCGATGCGACGCCGGAGTTCCAGATTCAGTTAGTCGGCAGCCCGGCGCTTGTCGTCGGAGGGACGGGCACCGACATTTTGCTGTAAGGTATGCACTCCTCAGCCGGGTGTCCTTCATTGGGCACCCGGCAGCAGGCCAAGCCCCAGCCTCGACACCTCCTTCAGAAGCTCCTAGGGTATCGGTACGTCCAGTAGGCTGTTCGACATTCCCACTTTTTACTTCTTACTTTTCACTGCACACTCTCCACTTTCTCCTTCTCACCTCTCACGTTTCACTTCTCACTGTTCTCTTCTCACTTTTTACTTTTAACTTTTCCCTTCCCATTTCGCTCATATCCTTTTCGATAGGTCACTTATCCTTTCCGATAAGCCTTTCGGATGCCGTGAAGAACGGATCCGCGAAGGATCACGAATTCAGATCATCGCATCATATGGAATTGACGGATGATTTTGCACGCATCAGACAGGTCGCTCCGGCATGGCACTGATGTTGCCATAGTTCTCTGCATCCGGCTGCGGGCGATACCGGAATCGAAGCGCCCTCACCCACTCAGCCTAGGATGATTGTGGTTGAGAGGAGCGAGACTCAGGTCGAACGGAACAGGCTGTAGTGCACCAAGCGTTGAGCGCCCATTGCGCAGGACCCAAGCACAGAACCAACAGGGAGAAGAAAGGACTCGAAGATCATGCGCGACATGGCAATCATCGCAATCTGGTTCTGGTCAGTGAGTGCGGGGGTGATGTTGACAATATTGATACCGTACCTGGTCTCTGACCCAAGCCGCCGGGGCCGCCTCCACGACGAGTGGACGGATGAGCCCATGCCAGACGCGTACGACGAACTTCGACGTGCGCGGGTACGGAGGAAGAACAAACCTGGCCTCTTCCTCCTCCCGACGCCATCGGCAAGAGACCTGCCGTGTGCCACCTCAGACCACAAGGCACACGATCAGGACCAAGCCGCACCAAGCCGCCTGATGTGTGGATACTCTCGGTTGCGCAGGCATCAAGGCAAAACGGCGATGGAAGGTTGAGTGACAGGATACCGCGAACTGGAAATGCAGCGTGATGGAGCCTGGGGCCTTAACGGGGGCTGGCTCCCTCGCAACTGCCAAACACCCGGGCCGGGATGATCTGGCCCATAGGACAACAGCGATGAAGGAGATCACATCATGGCAACGATCATTGGGACCAACAGCAATAACACGCTTAACGGCACCACCAGTGCGGACACGATCATTGGCCGGGCGGGCAACGA
>JAEURV010000136.1 GCA_016788465.1 Nitrospira sp.
TAAGTTGACATAATATACGTTATCAGAATATGCGATTTGAGCTGTTTGACCGCGTCCACAAAGAGCTTTCAATTACCGGACATGCCTTTTATGAAGGCGTCTTGGCTGTTTCAGAAATTATCAACCGCAAGGTCGAGATTATCCGTCTGCATTGGCAGGCGTCCTCATTGCTCCAGCGCATCGACGATGTGACCGCTCGAGTTGGACGACTCATTGCCGTGCAGGTATCCGATCGACTTCACTCCAGACTTCAGCCGGATTCGATTGTGTACGCGGTTGATGAGGCCTTAACCGATGCCCGGGCCCGGGTGCATGAACTGAAGCGATCCCTGGTGCAAGTCGACACACAAATCCGCGAACTCAAACTTGAAGCGATTCATCAAGATTTGCTTTTGCTACACCACGACTTAACCGTACGATCCGCAGGAATCGAACGCCTCACGGTGGTGCGGGAAGCGGCAGCGGCCGATCAACCGCTGAGCGCTATACCCAAACCGCTCGGATCGTATGTCGCCACGGTTCTCCGAGGACCATTTCTCTTGGCTCCCAGCAGTGAACTTGTCTTACGCCCCGGCGACATCGTGATCTTGATCGGCCCTCAGACCGAACTCGATCAACTCACTCACTGGTTTACCGGCCAGCGCCCCCTCACCCCGACATTACTACATTCATCGCAGGTAGTAGGCACACCAACATAAGATCAGTTACAATCGCATTGATGCTGCCCCGTATAATGCGTATTCTTTCAATTGTGCCACTGCTTCTCCTTTCACTTCTGGTATCGGTTTCCTTCGTGCCTACAGCTGAGGCTATTTCTGTCGACTCACCAGGCCTTCGCATGCTTGAGGACATTCAAACGGTCCTTACTGAACTCGCCGAACAGGCCAAACCGTCCGTCGTGAACCTCTTCCCTATAACCGCGGCGGGACGGCTCCGCGACACGTCAGGAGACCGTACGCCGAATGCATCGGGCTCCGGTTCTGGCCTTATCGTCGACAGCGACGGACACATTGTGACCAACAATCATGTCATCGGCGATGCCACGGAAATTGAGGTTCGCTTCTCAGACAAGACCAAGCTCATTGCTCAAGTGGTCGGTAAGGATCCGGATACGGATTTGGCACTGCTTAAGGTGACGGCCGATCGCCCCCTTCCCAGCGCACAGTTCGGCGACTCCTCTACGGTCAAGGTCGGCCAATGGGTACTGGCGGTCGGAAACCCCTTCGGTTTGGACCGCACCGTGACGCTCGGTGTCGTCAGCGGCATCGGTCGTGAAAACATGAACCTTTCACGGTATGAGAACTTTATTCAGACCGATGCGTCAATCAATCCAGGGAATTCCGGAGGGCCGTTATTTAACCTTCGCGGTGAAGTGATCGGGATCAATACGGCAATCATCAACTTTGCCCAGGGTATCGGATTTGCCATTCCTTCAAATATGGCCAAACACGTCATTGAACAACTTTTGGCAAAAGGAAAGGTCATTCGCGGATGGCTTGGGGTCGGCATTCAACCCCTGACGGTCGAACTTGCTAAAAAGTTTGGCGTAACCGAAGGCGAAGGAGTCTTGGTGAATGAAGTGTTTGAGAACGATCCGGCTGCCGTCGCCGGAATACGACCGGGAGATGTCATCGTCAGGATTGACGGAGCGATCGTCGACTCTCCGAACAAGCTCTCTCGACTGATCGGGACGCTGACTCCCGGAGCACAGGCCAAAATCGATGTAATCCGAGATCTCAAACACGTGACGCTCACCATTCTCCTCACGGAACGCCGCGACACGGCAGCCGTACCCACGGCTCCTCGCGCTCGAGCCGAAGTGAAACTCGGAGTCGAGGTTCAAGAATTGACGGCAAGTCTCGCTGAAAAATTCAAGCTTCGTGAAGTCAAAGGCATCGTGATTATGCGAGTCGAGCCAAACAGCTTGGCACATGCCGAAGGGCTGCGCGAGGGGGACTTGATTAAAGAGGTAAACCGCACGGAGATCGCCACGCTCGCCGACTACGCTGCAGCGATCTCCCGATCACGGCGTGGCGACACGATCTTGTTGCGCGTGCTGCGTGAAACCCGCGCATTTTATGTTGTCTTGAAGACTACCGACTAGCAGTCGGGTTAACTGATCTCCTCGGCATGAGACATCTCATCCGATCATATGGACGCCTCCACAGCTCCTCAGAGGCCGTTCAGCAGTCACCCCCTCTGGCACCGCCTGAGTCGTTCTTCATATCTCGCCATCGGACGACGCTGTACCCTTCGACCGCCTCACGTCTCTGAGTTTATCGAAGGACGGCATACGCTTCATGCGCTAAAAACCTATGCGAGACCGTTGCTGATACGCTAATGTTCGGCGTATGACGCAACCGTATGTCCCGCATTTTTCCGCTTCTCCACAATCTTTCCTATAAGATCCCGTGGCACCTCATCGTACTGCGCAAATTCCATGACATAACTCCCTCGACCGGCAGTCAGTGCGTTCAATGCGGTGGCGTACCGGAGTAACTCCGACAGTGGCGCCAACGCCGTGATCTGCTCCACATGATCGTGTGCGTTCACGGAGAGGATTCGACCACGACGAGCGTTTAAATCCCCCATCACTGCCCCCACCGTCTCGGTCGGTGCGTCGATCTCAATTGTCATGACCGGCTCCAGCAACACCGGATGGGCGCTCTCGATCGCTTTTTTGAATGCCATCGAGCCCGCGATCTTGAACGACATCTCCGAAGAATCGACCACATGGTAAGAGCCATCATAGACGGCAACCCGGACATCGACCACCGGACAACCGCTCAACGGTCCCTCACGCATGGCCTCATGCACACCCTTTTCTACCGCCGGAATAAAATTCCGAGGAATGGCCCCTCCGACTACTCGATTCTCGAAGGCATAACCCTGTCCCCGTGGTAACGGTGCCACTTCAAGCCAACAGTCACCGTACTGCCCGTGTCCCCCTGTCTGTTTCTTATACTTTCCCTGAGCCTGTGCCTTCGTCTTGACGGTTTCTCTGTAGGGAATTTTCGGGGTATGGAGAATAACCTCAACTCCAAATTTTCGATGAAGCTTTTCGAGCGCAAGATCGATATGAAATTGCCCCATTCCGCTGAGCACCATTTCTTTTGTCTCTTCATTTCGTGAAAATTCCAACGCCGGATCTTCCTCAATAAGCTTGTGCAATCCGAGACTCACCTTATCGATATCCGCCTTCGACTTGGCCTCGATCGCATAGGCCAGCACAGGCTTCGCCAGACCAAGCCCCGGATAGCAGAGCGGAGTCCCCTCATGCGACAACGTATCACCCGTATGGGTATCTTTGAGTTTGGCAATTGCCACGATGTCTCCGCTCTTGGCGGAATCCACCTGCACATGCCGTTTCCCAAAGACTCGGTAGAAGTGGCCCAGTTTCTCTCGCGAATGTTGTGAGGCATTGAACACGGTCGAATCAGCCTGAACACTACCGGATACCACACGACAATAGGATAACCGACCAACAAAGGGATCGATGATCGTCTTAAAGACATAGGCAGAAAATGGTTCTTCCACGCTCCCCTTCCGCTCGCAGGTCTCATGTGTCTCCGGCTGGATGCCGTACCAAGGATGGGCCACACCACGCTCAACCGGCGATGGCAGAAGACTGACCATCGCATCAAGTAGAGACCATACCCCCACGTTCTGCGTGGCTGATCCGGCATAGACAGGAAGAACCTGCCTGGTCTCAATATCCCGACGCAGTCCTTCAGATAAAACTGCGTCACTCAGCTCGCCCTCCGCAAGATACGTCTCCAGTAGTGCCTCTCTACTCTCTGCCACGGCCTCCACAAGCTTGGTTCGTGCTCGGCTCAAATCATCCGCTAGATGCGTTGGAACCGGGAGAAGTTCGGCTTTCGCAGAGCTCGGTCCGGATCGCACGAACTGGTTGAGCCGCACATCAATCACGCCATCCAAAGTCTCTCCAGCCATGACAGGCACCGTCATAAGAACCGGCATACAGTCCAGTTGCTTGCGACATAGTTCAAGGGCCTTCTCCAAAGATGCGTCATCCTTATCGAGTCCGTTCAGAAACAGCAGGCAGGGAAGTTCCAAGTCTTTGATCTTTGCCCACAGACGAGCCAGCTCTGTGCGCACGCCGATCTGCTCGGTCATCACGAGCACGACCGCATCGATGGCTCGGAGCGTGGCCATCGATTCCCCAAGTAACGCCAATGCGCCGGGAGTATCGAGCAGGGTGAGTTGGGTGTGATTCCATGAAAACTGAAGCAGGCTGGCGCTGGTTGACGTACGATGACGGAGTGCTTCTGGCTCAAAATCAGAAACGGTCGTTCCCTGCATAACGGAACCAAGTACCGGAATCGCTCCCCCTATGTACAACAAGGCCTCGCAGAGAGAGGTCTTGCCTGCACCGGCACTGGATACGACAGCCACATTCCTGACGGACCCTACACAGGTTGTTTCCATGTTCGGCCCTCCTTGTGCACTGATGATGTCTTATGCCATTGTTTCCATCACCTTTCTATGACCTGTAGAGTGTGTGACGAGAGTTCTCGGAGTGTCGTCCATCATCTACTGTTCAGAGAGCCACCCCTCGTCTGCAAAACTCACATAGCGTCCATCCCCAAGGATGAGATGGTCTAGTACCCGAACCCCCAATAGCCGTCCGGCTTCGACGAGTCGGCTCGTCAGTTGTCGATCCTCAAGACTCGGTGTGGGATCTCCGCTGGGGTGATTATGAAGAAGAATCACGGCTGCCGCCGATTCACGGACCGCCAGGGAGAAAACCTCACGCGGATGCACAATGCTGAGCGTCAGGCTTCCTTCAGACACGGTCACCTCTCTGATGACGACATTCTTGGCGTCGAGCAAAACAACCTTAAACAGTTCGTGCTTCACCTCGCGCAATAGCGGATGAAAGTGCTTATAGAGATCGGCACTCGATGAAATGCGCGTTCCGGTTGAGAGTGGAGCAGCCAGTGACCGCCTCCCTAGTGCCAGCGCAGCCTTGAGCTGAGCAGCTTTGGCAGGTCCGATTCCAGGGATAGTGCAGAGTTCCTCTGTTCCGCAAGCAGCGAGCCCTCCTAACCCACCCATCCGGCCAAGAAGTTCAAGTGCAACTTGGACGGCTGAGGCATCGCGACGGCCGGTTCTTAGCAGAATAGCTAATAGATTGGCGTCGGACAGGGCTTCGGATCCCTTGGCGAGAAGCCGCTCACGAGGTCGCTCGGCTTGGGGCCAGTGCGCAATGCCCTTTCCGCGCCCTTTTCCCGCCATGACAGCCCTCGTGATGGACAAAAATTTGACGAGTCGGACTCTTTTGTACCGTCAACTTTCTGAAAACAACCGATTCCTGTCAATTACGTAAATCGCAACTCATTGAAAAACCTGAGAATGACAATTTGGTGCAGCTCTTGCTTAAATTCGCCGTCAGCTGTGAACGTAACCACCCTAGGAGGGTTCAATGGAATGTCCGAAATGCAAGGGAATGATGATGCTGGAGCGGTTCTCGGACTTCTTTCTCGTGTTTTATGCATGGAAATGCATCAATTGCGGCGCTATTATCGACCGAACCATTTCCAATAATCGACGAAAGAGTTTGGCTGCCCGCGAGTCTCAGACCGTCGGTACGCGCTAAGCCCCTCGACCACTCGGGCTCGAATTCCGAGCCCACAGGATCTCCGTAACAGCCCCCAGGCTGGTTACAGGAGTTCCTCCGTACCAAGCCACGGGCACGATCATTATAGTCTTCCCACAAAACACGGTCAAAGCTGCACCGACACCTCCCCTGCCTTGAACGATCAATCATCGACCTAGGCAGGTTCGGCTTCAACACCGCAACTCCTGCTATCGGTTCCTTGACCCCTGTAAAAACGCTATGTTAGAGTTCACCATCTAGGAAGATTGTGGTGTTGTGCGGAATGCGTGTGATTGCAGGAACCTACCGCGGGAGACGCCTCTATGGGCCAGAGACACAGACCCTTCGGCCGACTTCTGATCGAGTGCGAGAAGCGTTGTTTTCAATTCTTTGCAATCGGTTACCGCACTGTCGTTTTTTAGACCTCTATGCAGGAACTGGTGCGGTTGGAATCGAGGCTCTCAGTCGTGGCGCAGAGCATGTCACCGCCGTCGAGGCAGACAGGAACGCCGTGAACCTGCTCAATCGCAATAAGCATCTCTGCCAGATCGGCTCCGAATTGACGATACAGCCTCATACTGTTGAACAGTTCGTTCGGCACCCAGACCATTGGGATGGCCCCTACGATGTCGTCTTTGCCGATCCTCCCTATGCAGAGACGGCAAGATTTTCCTCCTTGTTGAGTGAGTCAATGCTTCGGTCACTCATTACAGCGGATGCCTGGCTGATCCTGGAACATGCGGAAAAAACCGTAGCTCCTACGTCGCTCGGTCCGACCACCCTGTGCCGGCAATACCGATATGGCGACACCACCCTATCGCTCTACTCCTGTCCACCCCTTCACGAGACATGAAAACAGGCGTGTACCCCGGCACATTCGACCCCATCACTCACGGACACACCGACATCATCACTCGGAGCCTTCGGATGTTTGATCGTGTAGTGGTGGCCGTGGCACCGAATCCATCCAAGCATCCGCTCTTCAATGTCACCGAGCGGGTCGAGATGGTCAAACTGGTCATGAAGGACCTGCCTCAGGTGGAAGTCACACAATTTGAAGGCTTACTAGTGGACTATGTCGAGCGATCTGGTGCCCATGCTATTATTCGTGGCCTCCGGGCGATTTCAGACTTTGAACATGAATTTCAGATGGCACTGATCAATCGGAAGTTAGCCAAAACCGTAGAGACGGTGTTCTTGATGCCCAGTGAAGAGTACTCATACCTTTCGTCGACCATCATCAAAGAGGTGGCACGGCATGGAGGCACATTGACCGAGTTTCTTCATCCTGAGGTCGCACGCCGTCTGAAGGATCGTATTCGGAGTCTCAAATCATGAAACTTGCTGCCCGCGTGAGCCGCATTGCTCCCTCCCCTACACTCGCCATGGCGGCAACAGCCAAAGCCATGGCAGCACAGGGATTGGACATCATCGACTTTTCCACTGGGGAACCGGATTTCGATACACCGGAACCGGTCAAGGCCGCAGCCGAGGCGGCCATTCGCGCGGGCTTTACCAAATACACCCCTTCCTCTGGCATTGACGAGTTGCGTGGCGCCATCGTCGAGAAGCTGCAGGCTGAACTCGGAGTCCGGTATGAAAAGTCACAAGTCCTGGTCTCCTGCGGCGCCAAACATTCGCTGTATAACCTGGCGGAGGCATTGCTTGAAGCAGGCGATGAAATCATCATTCCCACTCCCTACTGGGTCTCCTACTCTGATCAAGCTCTCTTGAACGATGCGACACCGATTCTCATGCCGACCAGAGAGGACGAGGGATATGCCGTTCGTCCTACTGAACTCGAGCGACTCATTACGACGAAAACGAAAGCCATTCTCGTCAATAGCCCGTGCAACCCAACCGGAGCGACCTATGACCGAACCACCTTGGAACAGATCGCGACGGTAGCGATTCGCCATGATCTCATCGTCATTTCAGACGAGATCTATGAAAAGGTCCTCTACGATGGAGCCAAACACCTGAGCATCGCATCGTTGGGGCCAGAGATCGCCGCACGAACAGTGATTATCAACGGAGTCTCAAAAGCCTATGCCATGACTGGATGGCGCATCGGCTATGCGGCTGGCCCCAAAGAGCTCATTACGGCCATGGGCAATATCCAAAGCCAGAGCACCTCGAATCCTTGCTCGATCGCGCAGAAGGCGGCCGTCGCCGCATTGCGCCTTGGAGAGCCATTCACGCTCACCATGGTCGAAGAGTTTTCTCGACGGCGGAAAACGATCATTGAGGGATTGAACAGCATTCCTGGTGTGAGTTGTACAATGCCTCGTGGGGCCTTCTATGCATTTCCTAATATCAAGGGACTGTTGGGGAAACGAGGACCTTCAGGTATGATCAGGACACCGAACGAGCTGGCCAACTATCTCTTGAACAATGCGCACATTGCGGTAGTCCCTGGCGAACCGTTCGGCAGTCACGACCATCTTCGATTGTCGTATGCCACCAGCATGACAAACATCACAAGGGGACTCGAACGACTTGGACAAGCCTTTGCCAAGCTGGTATAAGCCACAGGCAGTCTGCCCAATGGTACCGAGAACGAAGACATGATGGAGGAAGGACGAACCAATGCCGACGTATGAATACCAATGCGATAGTTGTCAGCATCGCTTTGAGGTGAAGCAGAGCATCAAGGACGACCCTCTCTCCGTGTGCGAACGTTGCGGAAAAGCGGTCAGGCGCCTCATCTCGTCACCAGGAATCATGTTTAAGGGAAGTGGGTGGTACGTTACCGACTATTCCGACAAACTTAAACCACCATCAAGTAGCGGAGGTGATACACCGTCGACGAAAACAAGCGAGAAAAAAGAGTCGGCCGCGCCAGCTGCAACAACGACAGCGACGCCAACCTCCGCCTCGGCACCGGCATCAGGTTCACCCAGTCCCTCGACGACCACATCCTCTTGATAACCATCGGCATCAGCCTATCGCACGCCGATGGATCGTGGAGTCGAATGTTTACTTCCAGGAGACTTTGTTGCCCCTTTAGAAGCAGACGTTCCGGATGACTTGGAGAGACCTTTGTGCGTTGACGCTTTGGGACTCATTGCTTTGACCGCTTTAATACGTAACGCTTCCAGCTGACTCTGCAATCCACTGATGATGGCGCCTTTCTCTCGATTCGTTCGACTCAGGTCATCCATCTGCCCCTGGAGCTCCTCCTTTACCCTGGCCAAGTCGACGACTTGAGCCTGAAGTTGCGTTTTCTCCATCGTCAGCGTTCGAATTTCGGCACGCAGTTGCTCGATCTCATCCTGCAGTGTCGGCGGCCAGTAGTCACAGCCCACCAGGCTGACCGCTACTCCAATACACACAACCGCGCCGACCAACCGCCGCTGCTGATGAATCATGCTGGCGTCCCCTTTCCTCATGAGTGCCTCTCGATCACACCTCTATGTACGGCCTCTCCATACCTACAGTATTCTAACAGATTGGGCAAACAGTCACTGAAAGTGATTGACCCTGGCTATTCGGACCTAGGCCGAATCGAGAACGTCTGCCGTGGAGAAGCAAGGGCACCCGATACGGTCAGATGCGTCGAAGATTACACGGGAGAGGGAGAGAGTGCAGAAGAGATGTCGGTAGAGCCTTGCAGCAAGCCTAACACTACGTTCTCAGTGCGCGGTAGGCAATGTCGGTTCGAAAATGGCGACCTTCGAAAGAAATCCCATCCACGACTCGATAGACCTCACGTTGAGCGTCGGATAACGTTGTCCCAAGACCGAGCACACCAAGCACACGGCCGCCAGCTGTGACCACGTCTCTGTCACGTCGTGCCGTGCCTGCGTGAAAGACAATGGAAGACGACGAGGCTGCGTCAGTCGTTGGGAGTCCGGTAATCACCATTCCTTCCTGATACGCACCGGGATAGCCTCGCGAAGTCATTACCACACACACCGCAGCCTCTCGATGCCACTCGACCGGCAGCTGCTCAAGGCGATGGTCGACCACCGCTTCGATCACATCAAGCAAATCTGTCTTCAGCAACGGCAACACCACCTGTGTTTCCGGATCTCCCATGCGAGCATTGAACTCGAGCACATAGGGAGTCCCCTTCACGACCATTAATCCAGCATAAAGCACGCCTTGGAATGGCGAACCAACACGAGCCATGGCATCGACCATTGGCTGTAACACCTCATGAAGCACTTGATCTTTGAGTGCGGTTGTCCCTAGAGGTGCGGGACAGTAGGCCCCCATCCCGCCTGTATTCAGTCCGGTGTCTCCATCCCCCACTCGCTTGTGATCTTGAGCCGGCGGCATCGGCACGATGGTCTTGCCGTCGGTAAAGGCCATGATCGTCAGCTCCTCACCTTCCAGAAACTGCTCAATCAAGACCTGTTTGCCGGCCGGCCCGAAGACCGCCTTTTCCATGCAATCTTGAATTGCCCGCTTCGCCTGCTCACGAGTCGTGGCAATAATGACACCTTTCCCTTGAGCAAGGCCGTCAGCCTTGATGACAACCGGTATTTCGTGCTGCTCAAGGTAGGCCATCGCTTCCGCAGCTTTTTCAAAACTCTTTGCTCGTGCAGTGCGAATCTTTGCCTGTGCCATGACATCTTTTGAAAAGATTTTGCTGGCCTCCACACGAGCGGCATTCCGAGTCGGTCCAAAAATACGCAGCCGCGCTTTACGAAATTCGTCGACGATCCCTAACGCGAGCGGCGCTTCCGGGCCGACGACCGTCAGATCGATTTGCTCCTGCAAAACAAAATCTTTCAGTGCAACGATATCATCCGCCTTGATCGGCACACAGGTAGCCAAGGATGCAATACCCGCATTACCGGGAGCAGAGTACAACGTCGGCTTCCGTGGACTCTGCGCGAGCTTCCATACCATGGCATGCTCACGTCCACCTCCACCAACAACAAGAATCTTCATATTGCTTCCCTGGATAACAACCGCTCAGAGTTGAGAATGTTCGCCACAAGGACCGGGCACGCCCATGGAGAAGAAGCCGTCGTTGACATGGATATCGTAAGGATACTCAAACAGATCACCCCACAAGTCGCACCGACAGGACATACGTTGACACCCTCAATCGACTGAGACTGAAGTTTGGAGCCTGTATCAGCATCCGATCTAATGGCGGAAGTGGCGCATTCCGGTGAGAATCATCGCCATCCCATGTTCATCCGCAGCCTTGACGACTTCCGCGTCTCGGATCGATCCTCCAGGTTGAATAACGGCGGTGATCCCCACTTCAGCAGCAGCATCGAGACCATCGCGGAAAGGGAAGAATGCGTCTGAGGCCATCACACAGCCCTTCACAGGCATTTGCGCCTTCATGGCGGCCAACTTCACGGAATCAACCCGGCTCATCTGTCCGGCTCCAATCCCTACAGTCTGGCCTGGTTTTGCATAGATGATGGCGTTCGACTTCACATGTTTACACACGGTCCATGCAAATGCGCAGGCGGCATATTCCTCGTCCGTCGGCTTGCGGATCGTCGGCACCGTCAGTGCGCGAAGGTCGGTCAAGACTCCGAGATCACGATCCTGTACGATAAGCCCACCGACAAGCTTCTTGAGGTCGAATCCATCCTGCTTCACTTTGGTGAGGGGGCCGATATCCAACAACCGCAGATCTTTCTTTCGCTTCAATTCCGCGAGGGCATCATCGGCAAACCCTGGAGCGATGACCACTTCGACAAAGGTGGACGTAATTTCCTTTGCAGTGGGGAGATCCACGATACGGTTAAATGCCAGCACACCACCAAAGGCCGAAACCGGATCAGTCTCACGAGCCTTCACATAAGCCTCCACCGGTGAAGCCCCCAACGCCACGCCGCACGGGTTGTTATGTTTAATGATTGCGACGGCGGTGTCCTGATATTCCTTCACCAGTTCCAAGGCGGAGTTGGCATCCAGGAAGTTGTTATACGACATCGCCTTGCCATGTAGAATCTTCCCTCGCGAAACCGATGGCTCACGGCTGTTGAGTTCCCGATAGAACGCACCTTGCTGATGAGGGTTTTCGCCGTAGCGAAGCGTTTCACCTAACTCGAACTGAAGCGACAGCACCTTGGGAAATTTGACCTCCCCACCCTTTGCCTGCTGTTCCAGGTAGCCTGCGATCAATCCATCATAGCGCGCGGTATGTTGAAAGACCTTCATTGCCAATTCACGACGAAGCGCCGCCGTTGCGGTATTGGTCTTCAGCGCATCCAGCACCCGGGAATAATCGGCCGGATCAACCACGACCAATACGTCCTCGTGATTTTTTGCGGCCGAGCGCAACATCGAAGGACCACCGATATCGATATTTTCAATGGCGTCCTCGAAACGACAATCAGGCTTGGCAATGGTGGATTCAAATGGATACAGATTCACAACCACGACATCGATCGGACCGATCCCATGTTCGGTCATCTGCCCGACGTGGGCCGGGAGGGAACGCCGACCCAGTAAGCCTCCATGGATCTTGGGATGCAGTGTTTTCACGCGACCATCAAGAATCTCCGGAGATCCGGTATAGGCAGCCACATCCGTTACGGTTACCCCAGCTTCGCGAAGCGCCTTCGACGTTCCTCCTGTCGACAAGATTTGCGCCCCAAGCGCTTCCAGGCCCTTGGCCATCTCAATGACTCCGGTCTTATCCGAAACACTGATCAACGCCCGCTGAATGCCGGCCATAATGAATACTCCTTGAAGAATCGTTGTAATATGAAAGAGATCTGTCGACTAAATGAAAGGTCCCAGAGGATAGCAAATGGGTGGGGTAAGTTCAAGACAACAGAACGGTCATCTTCGCACATGCGAGAGAATGGCCTTAGATTCGGTAACCACCGATCACGAGACAGGGGAATTCTGTGATCTGTTCTACTTAGCATCATTAACAAGTCTCGCGATCTGATGCGAAACTGCTCGTCTGATACAAATGTGTCATTGACGCGAGTACTCCCATTCAAGTAATGTTCGTCGTGTGAATACATCATTATATACACACTCTCATATGCGTTCCCCTGACTCAACCACTCACGATGGAGGTGCGCTATGCTGGCTGGCCGATTGGTGAGATTGATCGAGAAGAACTCCGAAAAACTTGCTCGAGAGCTGAGCGAGAAAGTATGGAATTCTCCCCGCTGTAGCGACTTACGGAAAATCCCACCTGACGAGCTCCAAGCCCGCACACGCGAGATCTACCAAAACTTGAATAACTGGCTGATGGACATGACCGAGCTGGAGATTGAGATGCGCTACACTGACTTGGGCGTGCGGCGTGCGGGCCAAGGCGTGGCGTTCAGCCATTTCCTATGGGCCATCACCGCCACCAGAGAACACATGGTGACCTTTGTTCAGCGCGAAGGCTTTTCGGACGGTCCCATGGAATTACAGGGCGAACTGGAGCTCATGCACATCCTCGCCCAATTCTTCGATCGCGCCCTGTACTACGCCGCCGTCGGATATGAGCGCGAACGCGCTCGCGTCGGAGAGAAACTCCGACGGCGGCGGGATGACCACCAGGCAGTGCCTGCCTAAGTCCGTGCCCAAAAAACTATGTGAACGACCTCACCGACGGGCTCACTGTACTAGGTGGGCCCACCTTAATGTCTCTTCCTCGTGTTTTAGTCTGACACGACTGAACTCGCGAAGGCCAAGGTCATCCCATAATGTCACGAGCGAGCATGCCGCCTCATGCACCTTGACCGGAGCGATCATGTCGCTCAACGCTGGAGTGCCTCAACGACCCCACCAGGCTCCCAGATTGTTCCTTCCAACCTCGCAGTCACTATGACTGTGCAGCTTCCTGCTATCTCCAGACCAAGCAGCAAGGAACGTCGGAACTCCCTTCCCTCTGCAAGAGTGAGATTGATCAAATTTCACCCTAGTACCTGCCTCACCAATTGTGGTACGGTCAGGCGTTAAACTCCGGGTACCATAATCATCCACAGTGAGTATATCTCGTGAGGCATGCGGAGATTAGCACGGGCAGCATGGCGTTCCTACTCCCACCTACAGCCGTTTTTCTTCATCACCGATATACGGCCCCTTTGTCTACAAGTCGATCTCGAGATGGTTTGACTCGGTCTTTCGCTTCACATGAGGCAATCACCCCAAAACGAACTTCAACCGTATCACCACTGAATAGCTGTAAGGACTGATTCACTATGAGCACACTGGGCAGATGGCTACAACCTCCTCCAAAAGGTTCTTTGGAGCAACAATACCAAGAGCTTGTCAATCTGCTGCGGACCAAGGAACGACTCCTGGAGACGACGTCCCATGATCTGAAGGTGAAGACTGCGGCGATGCAGATTCTCGAACAGAAAATCATGTCATCGGAAACGCAGTTCAACTCAGCCCAACGGGAGCTCGCTTCTCGCGGCGAGCAGATCAAGGCGCTCGAAGCAGAATTGGCCCTCCGATCGAAGCGAGTGGCGGATATAGAGACCGATGGAGCCGCGGCACAACAACATGTGGAGGAGCTGAAGTCAATCATTGCGGCACAGGCGGAAGAGCTTCGTGGAACTCAGCAAGCTCGCGAGGTCCTGAAGGAAGAAATCCGCGTTCTGCGTCAACATGTCGCCCAGCTCAATGAGGGGCTGGCTGACCGGGATCAAGTCCGCGTCCGCATGGAGAAGCTGGAATCAGCACAAGATCGCGTCCATCTGCTGGAAGTCGAACTGAGTGATCGGGAAGCCGCTCATCGCCGCAGGATTCAACAGCTCGAACAGCTCCTCGCTGAACGAGATCAGCGGATTAGTGTATTTGATGCGAGTGCCGCTGCTCACATGGACGAACTTCGTAAGGCGCAACATGCCTCTCAAGCGGCAGAACAGGCCCGCGAAGTCCTCAAGGAAGAAATCCGTGTTCTTCGTGAGCAGATCACCCAACTCAACGAAGGCCTCCCCGCCCGAGAGCGCCTTCTCGCACACGTTAAGGAGTTGGAATCAATGCGAGGTCGCGTGCATCAGTTGGAAGTGGAACTGAGCGACCGAGAAGCCGCCCATCGCAGTACAATCCAGCAGCTTGAGGCTGCCCTCACGGAACGTGACCGACGCATCGGGGAACTCAATGCTCTTGCCGCTGCCCACATGGACGAACTCCGAACGGCCGAGCAGGCCTGCCAAACGGCCGAGCAGACTCGCGAAGTCCTGAAGGAGGAAATCCGCGTCCTCCGTGAACAAATCGCCCAGCTCAACGAGGGACTGGCTGATAGAGACCGGCTGCGGGCCCAAGTGAAGAAGCTGGAGGCAACCCAGGATCGCGTGCATCAGCTGGAAGTGGAACTAAGTGACCGAGAAACCGCCCATCGCGGCACGATCCAACAACTCGAGCACGCACTCGCGGAACGAGATCAGCGACTGAGTGCGGTGGATGCGAGCGCCGCTGCCCGGCTGGACGAACTCCGGACGGCCGAACAGGCCTGCCGGACGGCCGAGCAGACTCGCGAAGTCCTGAAAGAGGAAATCCGCGTCCTCCGTGAACAAATCGCCCAGCTCAACGAGGGGCTGGCTGACCGGGATCAACTCCGCGTCCGCATGGAGAAGTTGGAATCGGCCCAAGACCGCGTGCATCAGCTGGAAGTGGAACTGAGCGACCGAGAAGCCGCCCATCGCGGCACGATCCAACAACTCGAGCACGCGCTCGCGGAACGAACACAGCGGATCAGTGAGTTTGATTCACTGGCAGCCGCTCAGGCCGACGAAGTTCAAGATGCATTGGAGGCCTGCCGGACGGCCGAGCAGGCTCGCGAAGTCCTGAAGGAGGAAATCCGCGTCCTCCGTGAACAGATCGCTCAACAAAACGAAGAACTCGCCCACCGTGACCGACTCCGGGCCAGGGTGAAGAAACTGGAGGAGACTCAAGACCGCGTGCATCAGCTGGAAGTGGAACTAAGTGACCGAGAAGCCGCCCATCGCAACATGATCCAGCAACTCGAACACGCGCTTGCGGAACGAGACCGTCGCATCGACGAACTGGTGCCGGCAGCCCACCTCCTGCACGAGAAAGACGCTGCGATTAAAGAATGGGAACGGACCCATGCACGTGCAATGCAGGACCTTGAAGTGGAGGCTACAAAGCTTCAAGAATCCTGTGCGGTTCAGGACCAACTCCAGGCACAACATCAACTCGATGAGCAACAGTTACAGGAACGCAACACTCAGATTGCCAACCTACAGCGTGAAATGAAGGAGCTGCAAGCAGACCGACAAACCCTCCGCAAGGAAGTGCAGCGCATCCCGGAAAAAGACGAGCAGATCGAGCGCCTGCAGAAACGGCTCAAGGAATTGCGCGTAGCACTGAAGGCAATGCCTTCATCGGCCGCCGTTCCATCTCAGCCGGATCGCCCGAAGGGAACGAGACCAAACTCCCCGCAGCCTAAAGTCAGCAAGCCCGTGGCCCCACCGCGCCACAACGGGACTGCCCAAAACTCCTCAGTCGAACAGCAACCGAAAGGCGGGAAGCCCATCCAGGCAGACGATCTGAAAAAAATTAATGGAATCGGGCCGGTCCTTGCCAACCAACTCCAAAAGCTGGGTACACACACATTTATCCAAATCGCGCGATGGAAACCAGAAGACATCGAGAAGATCGCCAAAAAGCTTGAAACTGATCCTGAGCGGATTAAACGTGAGAACTGGATTGCGGGAGCCAAGAAGCAACACTACGAAAAGTATAAGGAGCGGCTCTAACCCTTGCCGTCGACACGAGACGACAAGAACGGGGTCTGCCGTTACTCCAATACGATGGCTTCCCTATTCGACCGACCAAGCAGGTCATTCGGCTAGCGAATGTTCCGCCCTATTTCAGGGTTGGTCTCGGTTTTGGCGTAACTCATGCGTATGTGTGCATCTCGACAAAAACGGACTGAATCCTGTTCAGAAACAAAACCTGATGCCTCCCTCTCCTTGACTGAATACCGCTCACCTAGTACATAGTCGTGACATGTCGTACCGTCAAGGCTCGCCCACCAGTAACCAGCACCATCTAGAACGGACCGAGTTCATGAGGCGGGCAAGAATTCTTACCGGGGGTGTCGTCGCATTCATACTGCTCGGCGTGGTGTGTATTCCCCGACATCTCTCCTCACAACCGCGAGCTGTCACTGTCACACCAGCCTCTCTCTATGTCAGCTTCGAACACAACGGGTTGATCTTTCGCGGCTCTTTGCCTACACAACGAAGCAAGACCGCGATTCTTGAGCAGGCTCAGACCTTGTATGTCAAGAAGGGAATCCGTGTGACTGACCAGTTTACCGTCGACGCACAAGTCGGTGCAGCACCATGGGTAGACATCATTCCACAGCTCCTACCGATCTTGGGATGGATGGTAGAGCGTGGCTCCATTATCATAGATGGGCGTTCGCTGGTAGTGACCGGTCAGGTCACGAGTCCTCGCGAAAAAGCCGACGTCCTTCAGGTTATGGCTCCGGCGGTACGCGCCGGGTTACATATTGAGGACCGCGTGACGATTGCTCAGACGACAGCTTCGCCTCCTGCTTCCGTTTCATTCTCAGCCCTCCAGTTGTCACTCAATCAGGTCTTGGCAAAATCCTCAATCGAGTTCGAACCGGACAGCGCTACGATCACAGCGAAAGGTCATGCGGTTCTGGATCACATTGTCCTCCTGCTTCGAAAAGCTCCGACCGCACCCATTGAAATAGCCAGCCATACCGACATCGGTGGTGCAGCAGAACATAACTTGCAGTTGAGCCGACATCGCGCCGAAGCGGTCAAGCAATACCTGACCGATCAGGGACTCACCAACCCGTTTACGACCATCGGCTACGGGTCGACACGTCCTCTTTCGAACAGAAAGTATCAGCCCGGTCTTCCGCAGAATCAACGGATCGAGTTGCTCATGATAAGGACCACCTGACCTATGATGACGCTGATTAGCCAGATGATCGGATGTCTCCTCATTGCGGCCGGAATCGGATTCGGAGTCGGTTGGTGGTTACGACAAATTCCCAAACGCTCCACAGAGAAGCCCTCGCATGACGCCGCAGGTCTGTTACGGAATAAAGAGCAGGCTCTGGAAGCCATGGCGCACGATTTGAAGGTCAAAACCTCGGCCGTGCAGATTCTTGAGCAAAAGGTCATGTCGTCCGAGACACTGCATTCCTCTGTTCAACGTGAGCTGATCGCACGTAATGAGCGGCTCAAAGCTCTCGAGGCGGAACTCACAACTCGATCAAAACAACTGACGACTTCCGAAGGAGAAGGAGCTGTGGCTCGCCGACGCGTCAGTGAAATAGAGGCGATTCTTGCAACACAGACGCATGAACTCAGAGAGGCTCAACAGACCTGTCGAAATGCCGAGCAGGCCCGGGACGTCATGGAACGTGAAGTGGGAATCCTGAGAGACCATATTGCACAACTCAACGAGGGGCTGGCCGATCGAGATCGGCTCCGCACGCAGGTCAAGCAGCTCGAAACGGCCCAAGACCGCATCCACCAACTCGAAATCGAACTCAGCGATCGGGAAGCCGCTCATCGCACCACCATCCAGCAACTCGAACAGGCCCTTATCGACCGGGACCTGCGAATCGAAAAGCTGGTGCCTGTGACCCACATTCTGCAGGAAAAGGAGGCAGCGCTTAAGGAGTGGGAGCGCACCCACATGCAGACCGTTCAGACCCTTGAACGCGAGAGTGCAAAGCTTCTTGAACAGAACAAGATCCATGAAGATCTACAGGCCCGACATCACCTTGCTGAACAACGGGTACTGGAACGAGAAGCTCAGCTTGCTACCCTCCAGCGAGAACTCCAGGAGCTCCAGACCGAACGCCACGCCCTCCGAAAAGAGGTCGAGAGCATTCCGGAAAAAGACGAGCAGATCGAGCGCCTACAAAAACGATTGAAAGAACTGCGCGCGAACTTGCGAACGTCATCCACCACTTCGGCAACGACGCCAAGCCCACGGTCTCGCCAGAATGCGACCGAAATCACCGCTCCTAACAGCCCTCCCAAATCCAGCAAGTCCCTTCAGGGCGACGATCTCAAGAAGATCGAGGGTATCGGCCCGGTCTTTGCTGAGACCCTGCAAAAGCTCGGTACCCGAACGTTTATCCAAATCGCCAGATGGAAGCCGGAGGATGTAGAGAAAATCGCAAAGAAGCTCGCGACCGACCCTGAACGGATTAAACGAGAGAATTGGATTGCAGGGGCGAAGAAGCAACACTACGAAAAGTA
>JAEURV010000018.1 GCA_016788465.1 Nitrospira sp.
ACGGCGATGGTCTGTGGACGAAAGACCCTGGCGCCAGGACCTTCCCATACCTCCTGGAGTCCCCCGCACCCACTGAGTAACGTGACAAACAGCCCAAAGGATATGATGCGTATACATGATTGAGTCAGCATGAGTTTAGTATACCATTAGAACGTCATGGAAACAGAAGCGGACACGAGCGCTCCCTTTTCACGGAAGTCATACCCGCCACCGGCATCTGCCCGGAAATTAAACCACCGGATGCCGAGGCCTGCCGTCGGGACAAAGGGGGTTGATGCATCCTGCATATTCTTAAATGTTCCGATCCTAAAAGAAAGAAATTCCGACAGAATCGTTTGTTCAAGCCCAAAGCTCAAGAGCTGGCTCTTCACCCCTGGAATAAAGGTCTTGTTCGACGTCGCATCGACATCGGCTGTTAACGTCAGGGTGGAGTAGGGGTTTACGGCGAGACCGACTCGGACTTGGGGTTCCAATTTCAGGGTGCCTCCACCGGCGGCATCGAATGTTGGTGTATTGATGTCCTTCGCGACGACTCCCACTTTAACCCATGAAGATGGTCGATAGATTGCCCCGATGTCAATTCCGTAGGTCGTAGAGATGTTCGGCTTACCGAAGTGATCGGTTGTGCTGACTCCACTTCCCCCTTGGAGTGCTGTTGAGCCATTGTAGGACGCGCCTTGAATGACTTTTGCCGTAATTCCGATTGCAAACGTTTTGTCTGAGAAGGCATAGGCATAGGAAAAGGCTAGTTGCCTGGCTTCCAAACCGCGAAGCGCCATTTGACCGGTCACGGTGACCGGTGATCCTGGTCCAGCTGGTGGGGTGACCGTAACGGGTGTTGAGACGAATCCCCCTCCTGTGGCGACATCAGACACATTGAATCCGAATGCATGTTCACCGAGATGTCCTTTGAAATAGAGGCCGGCCGATCCGTTGACCGAAACCGTGGCACCTGGTCGATTGATACGATCGGCAATCGATTGGGCTTTCGCCTGATTTGCCGAAGAGATATCGCTACGATCGAAGTTCTCTAGGTCATGCAGAGCGTCTCCAATACCGAGACGATCTGTTGCCTGCCCACCGCCTTGAAGGCGAAGGTCCACGGTCTGTGTCATGGCCAGGCCGGCTGGATTCCAGTAGGTGGCCAGTGCATTGGTTGTGACGGCGACACCGGCCCCGCCCATACCCATGGCGCGAGGGCCTGAGATGACAAACTCTGCCGCCGATGTAAGTGACGGCCATACTGAGGCGGCCAACAAGAGGCCTATATGAAGCGGGAATGAACAGCGCATGTTGACCCACTACGTGAGAATCTACGCGAGTCTAGAGAAGGATCAAACCTTCGTCAAGGAATCGCAGGTTGCTGACAGGTTAATGGAAAAGATGTGGGAGGCCCACCAGCGGACAGCCTAGCTCAAATAGGGATGGGAACAATGAGGCACTCTCAGAGGATGGGGATTGTCTTTAGACGATTTGTCCGTCTTGCATGTGAATGATGCGGTCGGACTGGGCGGAAAGTTTGTCGTTATGCGTCACGATGACGAAGGTCGTGCCACGGGTCTTGCTCAACGTGCGCATCAATCCAAACAGCCCGTCTCCGCTGTGGGTATCGAGGTTGCCGGTCGGTTCATCGGCCAGTACGACATCCGGCTTCTGCATGAGCGCGCGAGCCATGGCCACTCGCTGTTGTTCTCCTCCCGACAGCTCTCCAGGCTTGTGATGGAGCCGATGTCCCAATCCAACTTCCGTGAGGAGGGTGGTGGCTTCGGCTGTAACGGCGTCGGGATCGCGACGTTGCACAAGCGCCGGCATGCAGGCATTTTCCAGCGCGGTGAATTCGGCGAGCAAGTGATGGAATTGGAAGACGAACCCGATCCGTCTGTTGCGGAACTCCGCTTGCTGCGCCTCGGTCATGTGAAAAATGTCCTGACCATCGAACGTGACGGTTCCGCTGCTCGGTTTATCAAGGGTGCCGATAATGTGGAGCAAGGTGCTCTTGCCGGCTCCGGAGGCGCCCACAATGGCGACCAGCTCACCGCGCTGAATTTCAAGATTGATCCCCTTGAGCACGGGCACTTCGTACGTTCCCATTGAGAAAGATTTATGAAGATTGATGACTTTAATCATGACGGAAGCTTTCAGCTATCAGTTTGCAGCGGACAGTAGTCGAAGAGAATTCTCTATCGTGAGCTATTCGTTTCTGATCCGACAGCTGATAGCTGAACGCTGGCAGCTGTTTGCCGGAACTTCATTCATAACGCAAGGCAGCAACCGGCTCGAGTTTGGCGGCCTGATTGGCCGGGTGGACCGTTGCTGCAAAACTAATCAGAATGGCTGATCCCGCTACGAGCAACACATCCTCCGCCAGGACGTGCACCGGGATGGTCGAGATGTAATACACGCTGGGGTCGAAGGTCCAAAACGTTTGAATCAGCCAGAGAAACGCATAACCTAATGGAATCCCGATACCGGTTCCGGTAAATCCGATGATCAATCCGTTGAGCATGAAGATGCGGCGAATACTTTGTTTTGTCGCACCCATTGCCTTGAGGATCGCAATCTCCTTCTGCTTCTCCGTGACGATCATGGTCAATGTGCTGACGATATTGAATGAGGCCACGATCGTGATCAGGACCAGGAGAAGAAACATCATTGTCTTCTCCAGCTTGAGCGCTGAAAATAGGTTGCGATTCATCTGCATCCAGTCTCTCGCTCCATGGCTGAATCCTAACTCTTGTTCAATATTGCGGGCGATATCCGCGGCACGGAACACATCGGTGACTTTGACTTCCACGCCGGTCACGCTGGCAGCCATATTGAAAAACTTTTGAGCTTCACCGAGTTCGATATAAGCCAGAGAGGAATCGTATTCGTACATGCCGGAATGGAAGAGCGCGACGACGGCAAACGTTCGAATCTTGGGCACCATGCCCATTGCACTGATCGGTCCAACGGGAGAGACCACATTGACGGTATCACCGACAAAGACTCCCAGCCGGAGTGCCAATTCTTTGCCGAGGATGATGCCTGGTTTTTCAACGGCGCGTGGTTCTGCTTGAGGATCGTCGGCCGGAGCTTGCATCACCTTGACCGGTGTGAGGAGATCGCTCAATTGTCCTGCCGTAATGTTCTTGCCGAGCTCCGTCACATTGGCTTCTCGTTTTGGGTCGATTCCGCGGAGCACGATCCCTTGCACGCCGGACGGAGTCGTCAGGAGTACCTGGCGGAGAACAAAGGGAGTAGCGGCTACCACCTCGGGGACCGTCTGAATCTTGTCGGTCAGGCGGTCATAGTCGGTCATGTTCTCTTTCATACGTTCTTGCACGATGATATGGGCGGTGGTGCCGAGGATCTTGTGCTGAATGTCCTCCCGGAATCCCGTCATGATGCCGACGGTGCCGATGAGTGCTGCGACGCCCAATGTAATGCCGGCGATCGAGACAAAGGTGTTCAGCGAGATGGTCCGATTCCGTCGCTTGGCGCGTAGATAGCGGAGTCCGACGAAGATTTCGAAGGGAAGGGCCACTCTTACGATTTCTCCGGTCGGAGCTGGGGGAAGAGGACGACATCCCGAATGGAGGCTTGGTCGGTCAACAGCATGATCAGCCGATCGATCCCGATTCCTTCTCCAGCGGTCGGGGGCATTCCAAATTCGAGGGCACGCAAGAAGTCTTCATCGACGAGATGGGCTTCTTCATCTCCCGCCTCCCGCTGAGCCGCCTGGCCTTCAAACCGCTCACGCTGGTCCAGCGGATCGTTCAACTCAGAGAAGGCGTTCGCAATTTCCCTCCCGGCGATGTACAGCTCGAATCGATCGGTCAAAGCCGAGTCGGTATCTTTTCGTCGTGCAAGCGGAGAAATTTCGATCGGGTAGTCGGTGATAAATGTCGGCTGTTGGAGATTCGGCTCCACGGTTTCCTCGAAGATCTCATTGAGGATCGCGAACAAAGAAGATTTGGGATCGACCTGAACATTCAGCTGTTTAGCGGCTGCCAAGGCCTTGTCACGATCGTGGAGTACTGACGGGTCAAGACGGTTCACCTCCAGGATGGCCTGGTGGTAGGACCATCGCCGCCAGGGAGGTGTGAGGACAATCTCCTTACCTTGGTATTGGATCACGGTCTTGCCTAACACCTGGTGAGCCAAGCTGGAGATGAGTTCTTCGGTGAGGGCGATCAGGTCCTGATAATCTGCGTAGGATATGTAGAATTCCAACATCGTAAATTCAGGATTGTGAATCGTCGAGATGCCTTCATTCCTGAAGTTGCGGTTGATCTCGAACACCCGCGGAAATCCTCCGACAATCAGGCGCTTCAGATAGAGCTCCGGTGCGATGCGCAAATAGAGGTCCACGCCGAGCGCATTATGATGTGTGACGAACGGTTTCGCGGCTGCCCCCCCGGGAATGGGATGCATCATTGGGGTTTCCACCTCCAAGAACCCCCGTTCGATGAGAAAGGATCGGATTCCGGTGATGATACGGCTTCGTGCGGCGAAGATCTCGTGAACTTGAGGATTAGCGATCAGGTCAACATAGCGCTGTCGATATCTCGTTTCGACATCGGTCAACCCATGCCACTTTTCAGGTAACGGACGAAGGGCCTTACTGAGAAATGTCACATGCTGCACCTCGACCGTGAACTCATTGGTCTTCGTCCGAAACAGGGTTCCGGTGACACCGATCCAGTCGCCAAGATCAAGCTGTTCAACGACGGTATAGGCCTGTTCCGACAGGAGATCTTTTTTGAGGTAGACCTGGAGGCGATCAGATCCGTCCTGCAAGACCGCGAAGCCGGCCTTGCCGAAACGACGCAGGGCAACCACACGCCCGGCAAGGGTACAAGAGATCTTTTCCTGTTCGAGCGTTTCTTTGCTTTTCTCTCCGTGCAACCTGAACAGGTGTCCGGCCCGATCCTTCACCTCAAAGCGGGTCCCGTACGGAGCGACACCAGCCGCTCGCAGGAGATCAAGTTTTTTTATTCGTTGTTGCCGCTGTTCGTTCAGTTCATCCATGGGGTTGCTCTAAAGTCTTCAGCATTCAGTCCTCAGTTCCTAGATGTCGTCATCCTGATCGCTGATGGCTGGCGCCGAACTGCTCCCTTTTGTGATCTTCTTGGTGAGATAGGCTTCAATGAAACCATCAAGGTCGCCATCCATGACGGAAGACACCATCCCGGTTTGGTGGCCGGTTCGGTGATCTTTCACCATCTGATAGGGCTGGAAGACGTACGATCGAATTTGACTGCCCCACGCGATATCTTTCTTTTCGCCGACGATGGCGTTGAATTCGGCTTCCTTCTTTTTCTGCTCCAGTTCAAAGAGGCGAGCTTTCAAGATCTTCATCGCCCCGTTTCGATTCTGAAGTTGCGAACGTTCGTTCTGACATTGCACGACGATTCCGGTTGGGAGATGGGTGATCCGGATGGCCGTTTCAACTTTGTTGACGTTCTGGCCTCCGGCCCCTCCTGCGCGGAAGGTATCGATCCGCAGATCCTTGTCTTCAACTACCACGTCGATATCCTCGCTCAATTCCGGATACACGAAGACCGATGCGAAGGAGGTGTGTCGCCGCTTGTTGGAGTCGAATGGGGAAATGCGCACCAAGCGATGGACGCCGGCTTCGGCTTTGAGATAACCATACGCATAGGGCCCCGTAATGGAGACTGTGACGCTTTTGACACCCGCCTCATCGCCTGGCAGCAGGTCCAATGTTTCCACCTTAAATTTCTTCTGCTCCGCCCAGCGTACGTACATGCGTAGGAGCATTTGCGCCCAATCTTGCGATTCTGTCCCACCGGCACCGGGGTGAATCGCCAGAATGGCGTTGTTGGGGTCCAGCTCACCGGACAGGAGCAGTTCGACACGCAGCGTGGCCAAGCGAGGCTCCAGCTGGGTCAATTCAGCCGTTAGTTCCGTCTCCAGCCCGGCATCACGGCTCTCGCGTGCAAGTTCCAGCAGTGCGCCCACATCACCCATTTTCATTTCAAGTTCTCGCCACTGATGCAGCTCCCGTTCGATCGTCGTCTTTTTTCGGCTCACGGCAGCCGCAGCACGGGCATTGTTCCAGAAATGCGGTTGGCCCATTTGGGCCTCAAGTTCTTGCAGCTCCGAGGTCATGTGAGCGAAGTCAAAGATGCCCCCGTAGTTCCGAGACTTGGTCTGCCAGGGCGCGTACGCGACCTTCGACTTCCTCTAACATGGCACAACCCTCCTTGCTTCAGTCAGGCCGGCGTGATAGCCGTCATGATTGGTTCTTTGCTGCGGAAAGATCCGAACAGACACAGAAGCGCGCAGAGTATAACACAGGCGTAGGCAAACACATCGCCGTAATAACTGTAGAACGTACGGATTTGTCTGGTCGGAATCATGGCGTGCGACGCCTGCTCCGTGAACAAGGGCGTTGCATGGATGATCTGTCCGTAGGGGTCGATGAAACCAGAAATGCCTGTGTTGGCGGCGCGTGCGAAGGCGACGTGATTTTCCACGGAGCGAAAGACAACCATGGCAAAGTGTTGAGCGGGGGCTGAGGACGGCCCGAACCACCCATCGTTGGTGATCGTCACCAAAAACTCCGCTCCGTTTGCGGCAAACTGACGGACTAAATCCGGGAAAATGACTTCGTAACAGATCGCTACAGCAAACTTTACCGACCGTGAACCGAGGGAACCTTCTTGCCCCCATGACTTTGGGGTGAAGGCAAGCGTGGTCGGTCCAGGGCCTGGCTCGAAGTCGCCAATTCCTTCTACCAGCTTGTCGAGGAAGAATAACAACGAGGACTTGAGGGGAATGTATTCTCCAAAGGGGACAAGATGGTATTTGTCGTACCGTCCGAGCAGCGTGCCGTCTCTTCCAAGCAGGTAGGCGCTGTTCAATAGATAGGGACGGCGATCCGGATAAAACCGCAAGGCGGGGCTTCCGATGAGAAGCGGCGCCTGGGCCCGCTCTGCCCAGGCAATCAGCTGTACTTGATACTCCTTTTCTCGCTCCAAGATAAACGGTGTCGCGGCTTCCGGCCACACCACCAAATCGGTGCCAGTTCCCAGCTGGGCGGTCAGTCGATCGAAGCGTTCCATCGTTTCATTGCGGAAGGCTGTGTCCCACTTCACAGCTTGATCGATATTCGGTTGGACGACTCCAACGGTAATGGAGGTTCTAGAATCTTTGGTATTTCGATCGCTCAAGACCGCTGAGCTGTACATCCACGAGAACACCATGCAGGCGGCTGCGGTCGTGAGGAGTTCCCAGGGAAGCTTGACCGGGTGAAACCCACGGAAAAAGGGCATGATCCACAAGATCAGTTCTGCCAGCGCAAGATTCACCAGGACAATGAGGAAGGAAATGCCGTAGACACCGGTATGGTCTGCGATCTGAATCAACTCCAGTTCACGGTATTGTGAATAGCCCAGGAGACACCAAGGAAGGCCGGAGAGGAGGTAGGTACGGAACAGCTCAAGGGCGACCCAGAAGCAGGGCGCAAAGAAAATTCCGTAGCGCGGGATGAGGTCGCGTAGCCAGACGACGGCGAGACAGTAAAAGCCGGTATAGAGCCCCAGATATGAGGTCAGCAATAAGAGGATGGCATAACTCACCGGTTCCGGAACCTTGCCGTATGTGGTCATGGCGGTGACGACCCAGGCCATGATGCCGGTGAACCCGATCAGTCCGCTCAGCCAGCCGATCCAAAACGCCCGTAGCCTGGAACATTGGTCGAGCGCGAGGTGAAGAGGGATGAGGACGACCCAGGCCAGCAAACCCAGGTCGAACTTGGGGAAGCAGAGGGGTAGGAATAACCCACTCGCGCAGGCAAAGATGAGTTGGCGCGAACGAGCCCCATCCATTATGACGTACCTTAACGAAAAGCTTCGATGACTTGCAAGAGAATGGCCGAACAATCAGCGACTTGAGAGGGCACCGGATGCTTTTCCCTGTGGTGATAGGGTATGCTCGACAAGTATGGAGCGTCGTCGGCACCCTCGGGTTCCCGCTCAGGTGACAAGCCTGGTGCGGGTGAACTCACACGAGGTGGAAGGAGAGACCCGGGATTTGTCGCTGAGCGGTGCCCAGATCGAAAGTTCACTCGTGGTCGAACCAGGAAGGCAGATCGCCGTCAAATTGATTGTCCCGGGAGACGATACGCCCATCCTGATTGAACAAGCCCGCGTGCAATGGAACGTCGATCGAACATTTGGCGTACGATATCGTAGATATCCAGCCCAAGGAGTTGAATGAATTGGAATAACTCATCGACGAGCACATCGCGTTGGATGAAGAAAGGAAATCATGAAGTCCCTGAACCGTCTGAACGAAACACAGCATGACGATCCTCGTAGTTGGATCGGCGGAGAAGCAGCCGTCGGTTCTCAAGCAGGTCGCTATATTCGTCGCCAAGCGGGGCCACCAACCTCGCTGCTCGGGTTGATTCTCGGTCTCACCTTCTTTGGCGGCTTTGCATTAGGCAGTTCCTTGGGGTTGCTTCGTGGCAGCAAGGGCGAATAGCGCGTCCGCTTCGTA
>JAEURV010000060.1 GCA_016788465.1 Nitrospira sp.
TGCATAGTCACGATTGGGACGAGGCGTTCTACGTCCTGAAAGGCGAAATTCATTTCCTCTGCGACGGGAAAGACTACTCGTGCACCACTGGGACGCTCGTGCATGTGCCCAGAGGCACCGTGCACGGCTTTCGCTATGGGAAAGGCGGAGGTCAGATGCTCGAAATTACAGGAGCCGGTGCATTGGCAGCTCAGATGTTCACGGCCATCGACAAGGAGATTCCCCCAGGACCACCGGATATCCCTAAACTTCTCGATGTGCTTCAGCGCAACGGGGTCGCTGTTGCCGTGTGATTAACACCGCAGGCAAAGTAGACGCACGCACAACTGTTGCAGGATGTTTTTCTTCCTTTCACCTTACTCCGACGCTCTCACCGTTTTGCTCGCCACCTGTTATACTGACCCATCTCTTCCTTCACTCTGAGGACCAGCCTCATGAGCTCTCCGACCTGGGATGAATTTGCCGAGCTTGCGCTGAAACGGATTACGGCAGCTGGCGCCGAGTACGGCGATATCCGCGTTCAAGACAGCACCACGGAGCAAATCGAGGGAGAAGATCGACGAATTTCAGCCATTCGAGACATCAAGGATGTCGGCTTCGGGGTACGGGTGCTCTATCGTGGCGCCTGGGGCTTTGCGGCCAGTTCGATCCTGTCGCTGGAAGAGGTCCCACGCGTGGCGGATCTCGCGGTGGAGATTGCCAAAGGATCTGCATCGGTCGCTCTCGAAAAGGTGCGATTGGCTCCGGAACCGGTTCATCGCGATCGTATCGTCACGCCGTATCGGATCGATCCTTTTCACGTCCCGATCGAGAAAAAAACCGATCTGTTGCTCACGACGATGGAAGCCTTGCATCGACAAGCTGGCATCGCACGAAGCAGCGTGAGCCTCTGGGCGCGGCGGGACCGAAAGCTCTTTGTGTCGACGGAGGGATCACATCTCGAGTTTAATCTCTTGGCCGGACAAGGTGAGTGCACCGCGACGGCGCTGCATGAAGACCGGTTTGCTTCGCGCAGCTTCAATACACCACATCTCAGGAAAGGGTATGAGCTCATCGAAGAGGCTGATCTTTTGCGAGAGGCCTCACGGGTCGCTGCTCAAGCGGTAGAAAAGGTGAAGGCTCCAGCGGTGGATGCCGGACAATATGATCTTGTCCTGGATCCCGAGCATCTCTCACTGACCATTCATGAGTCTTGTGGCCATCCTAGTGAATTGGATCGTGCGCTGGGATACGAAGCCAATTACGCCGGAACGAGCTTCTTGACGACGGAGAAGCTGGGAACCTTTCGATACGGATCTTCGCATGTGAATTTGATCGCCGACAACACCGAACCGGACACACTCGCGGCTACCGGATACGACGACGACGGAGTCTCATGCCAGAAATGGGACGTGATTCGAGACGGGATCTTCGTCGGGTACTGTACCAATCGGGAGGTCGCGCCAAAAATCGGGGAGGCTCGTTCACATGGATCCAACCGAGCTGATGGGTGGGGTAGTGTTCCAATCGTCCGTATCGCCAATATCGGACTTGAACCGGGTTCGGCGACGGTGGATCAGTTGCTTGCGGACGTCAAGCGAGGGATCTATATCGAAGGCCACGGGTCCTACAGCATTGATCAGCAGCGCTACAACTTCCAATTCGGTGGCGATGCGTTTTGGTTGATTGAGAACGGCAAGCGGACTCGTATGGTGCGGGATGTGATCTATCATGGCATCACGCCGGAGTTCTGGAACAGCTGCGATGGGGTGGCTGAGCGATCTGCTCGCCGGCGCTATGGATTCATTACTTGTGGGAAGGGTCAGCCTGGCCAGTCCGGCTGGATGACGCATGCGGCGTCACCGGCGAGATTTCGACAGGTGCAGGTGATTCGAGGAGAAGGTCAGTCATGACGGCCGTGAGCGGGAAGCCTTGGCCCCATATGACCAGTCGAGACGAGTTCCGGTTTCTAGCCGACCTCGTATTTAAACGATCTTCAAGTGAACACACGATCGTGAACCTCCGTGATCACCATACCGGGACCACCAGGTTTGCGAACAACCAAGTCGTGCAGAACGTCGATACCAGACGCGGAGTGCTGGCGGTCACTGTTGCCTTTGGCGGCCGACAGGGGACGGCCAGTACCACGGACTTCACAGCGGGGGCGATTCAGGACACCGTGACGCGCGCCGAACGGATTGCGCGAGTTTCTCCTCTCGATCCCGAATATCTCCCTCCTCCCGCCCCTTATGAGTTTCATGCCCGGGCCACGGCGAAACCGGAAACGGTTGCCGCAGGACCATCGCGGCGTTTGGAGTATGCCAATGAAGCGATCGGTCAGTGCCGGATGGAAAATCTTTTGGCGGCAGGGGTGGTATCGTCCTCGGTGACGGCGGTCGGGATTGCTGCGAACAATGGACTCTTCGGCTATGAGCATCGGGGAGAAGCGCGGTTTAGTCTGACCGTGCGGGCCGGAGATGCAACGGGCTGGAGTGCTGCCGCACATCGATCGATTGATCACCTCAAGGTCCAAGAACGGACGTTAGTCGCTATTAAAAAGGCCAAGTGTAGCTGTGAGGTGCAGGACCTACCTGTGGGGTACTATCCTGTCATTCTTGAGCCGGCCGCTGTGGCAGGCTTGTGGGCCTGGTTGCTGTGGTCGCTCGATGCGAAGGCTTATACCAAAGGAACCAGCCCATTTGCTGGAAGGCTGGGAGAGCTGATTCTGGATGACCGACTGAGTCTCCGGAATAGTCCCGATCATCCCGACCTATTGGGAGAGGGATTTACTGCCGAGGGGCTACCAAGCGGTGCATCGGTTTGGATCGAGCACGGAGTTTTACGACAGCTGGCCTATGATCGATTCACGGCCAAGACTGATGGAGTTGACCCCATCCCCACCCTGGAGGCCCCAGTCTTGTCCATAGAGGGACTCCCCGTTGCCTCAATCCAGGATCTCGTAAAGAATACGGAACGGGCGATTCTAGTCACGAATTTTTGGTATATCCGGCCCGTCAACGATCGAAACCTGCTCCTCACTGGTATGACACGCGATGGGACATTTCTGGTGGAGAAGGGGGAGATCGTGTCCGCCGTGAAGAATTTCCGCTTTCATGACAGCCCGCTTACCCTATTTCAGCAGATTGGTGCCTGGACGCACCCGCTGGAAGCGGTAAATGCGGAGACTGGAAAGATGCTCGTCCCGGCCATGACCTTGCCACGGTTTCACTTCTCCAGTGTGACCAGGTTTTAAAGTGGTAATGAATACGAACATATTTATGCATCTGCTGAATAAAAAGGTTGACTCTTGACGCTATGAGGAGTAGGTACATTAATTGTATGTGACTAGGTCCAAATGAAGGGATCCGCCTCATGCCCCCGCGATTCAATAAAGAACCCATCAACCTGATCAATCGTATCCCCTCACAAAAGCAGATCGATGAGGCACGGCCCGTGCCTCCGGCATATGGCCAAGTTCTGCTTCAGGCCGGAGCGCTCTGTCTCGGTAAAGTCCGTAATTTCTTTACACATGTTGTGCGATATGTCGGCGACACTTCTGCGCGAGTCCGGAAGCCGCTTGCACTACCGGATTGGACGAAGGAACGGCATGAGACGGCTGAACGCTTTGGTGGGCATAGGGTGGAGCGGGTGAGTGTGGTCGAAGAGCACACCAAGGTGGCGGCAACTTCATTGGCGCCAAACGTGACGATTCTCCAAACTCCCGCTGCTGTTCAGTCTGGAGAAGTGGCTGAACTTCGAGCCTGCTTAGTCGGACAACAGGATGAAATCGCCCGGCTGACGTCGCATATTCAAGAGTTGACCTCATTGGTGAGCGCCCAGCAACAGGTTCTTGTGCATTTAGGGAAAGAGCTTGAAACCGGAGAATTTTCAGCTGCCCCCAATGGGACAGCGGCTGCAACAGTGAAGAGAAACCGTGTCGTTCGGAAGAAGCCGACGGCTAGTGAAGCGCAGACTCATCATCAAGGAAATGAGCACCAATTCCCCCCTCAGGAAACCGACGGTCCATCGCTCAACGTCTAGCTGGTCCGCTCAAGGACGAGCCGATTCGCTTATCTCTTTCCCTGCCCCATATTGGAACACGAGCAGCAGCCGACCTCCACTTGCCCGATTGACATCACCCCATCGTACGCACCTGCTCTAGTCAGGTGCCGGCCTCGTCTGCTAAGAATCTATCGATGATCACTGGTCGTGTCTCATTGAGTGTCATGCTCTGCCTTAGTCTGTCCATCCTAGGGTCGACGGTGGCAGCTGAGCGAGTTTCGAGTCGAGTTCCTCTTTTTGACAATCTCGGGACCCTGCACCATCCCATCACTACACGTTCCAAGGAAGCGCAGCGCTATTTTGACCAAGGGTTGCGGCTTGTCTACGCCTTTAACCACGAAGAGGCGATCCGCGCGTTCGAGGAAACAGCCAGACTGGATCCGTCTGCCGCAATGGCCTATTGGGGCATCGCACTAGCGCTCGGCCCCGATATCAATGCGGCCATGGACAAGACGGATGAGCGCCGAGCCTGGGAGGCCGTGCAGAAAGCTCGATCCTACAGCGCCCACGTGACACCCGTTGAACAGGCCTATATCCAAGCGATCAGCAAGCGGTACAGCCTGAGGGGGCCTGCACGAGCAGCTCTCGACAAAGCGTATGCGGATGCGATGCGAGTCCTCTGGAAACAATTTCCGGACGATCCCGATGCCGGAGCCTTGTTTGCCGAAGCCCTCATGGACCTCCACCCCTGGGATCTCTGGACCCTCAGTGGAAAACCTAAATCCGGGACAGAGGAAATTGTCTCAACGTTGGAGGCGGTTCTTGCGCGTGCGCCGAATCATCCTGGAGCCTGTCACTACTATATTCACGCCATAGAAGCGTCACCAAATCCGGAGCGAGCCTTGCCTTGCGCGGAACGGTTGCCTGGGTTGATGCCTGGGGCTGCACATCTCGTCCATATGCCGGCCCATATCCACATGCGACTGGGGCATTATCATGAAGCCGCAGAGCACAATGCTCAGGCCGTCGGAATCGATCGGCATTATGTGGCAGGCAGGTCATCCACTGGAGATGAAGCTGATGGGTACTACAGGCACAACCTCCACTTTCTCTGGGCGTCGTTGATCATGGAGGGACGAAGCGCTGAAGCTATGAAGGTTGCCCGACAATTAACGGGGACCATGACGGAAGCAGACGTACGGAGAGATTTATCGCAGGAGTTGTACCTGCCCGTGCCACTCTGGACGATGATTCGCTTTGGACAGTGGGAAGCGCTGCTGCGTGAATTGCCTCCACCGAACACATTGCGGCTCAAACAAGCGATCTGGCGACTGGGAAGGGGCATGGCATTGGTCGCCTCCGGCAGAGTACCGGGGGCGGAGGGAGAGCATGCCGCATTGGCGATGTTGGCGAAACGATTTGCGCGAAACCGGACGACCGAAGAGAAAACCGAACGGGCCATCATTCAGATCGCCGAGCGGCTACTTGCCGGCGAGATTGCCGTACATCACAAGCAGTATGACGCAGCGATCACGGCCCTTCGAGAGGCCATCAAATTGGAGGACGCCCTGCCGTATTCAGAGCCACCGCTCTGGCCCATTCCAGTTCGGCACTATTTGGGTGTTGTCCTGCAGAAGGCCGGGCGGGCTCAGGAAGCCGAAACGGTCTACCGAGCCGATCTGATCAAAAATCCGCACAACGGATGGGCTGAATATGGGCTGATGCAGAGCCTTCGCGCTCAGCGCAAAGATCGTGAGGCGAATGAAGTGGAGAAGCAATGGAAGCGGGCCTGGGAACATGCAGACGTGAACCTGGTTGCCTCTCGATTTTGAGACTGATGATGTGACGATGAGGAGGTAGGAATGCGATTTGTGGTTGGGGTGATGGGGCCGGCAAAAGCACTGAAGAAGGATCTCGATAACGCGCGAGTCCTTGGGGAGTTTATCGCCAGACGCGGCTGGGTCGTGCTGACAGGGGGGAAAGATGTAGGCGTCATGGACGCCGCCTGTGAAGGCGCCAAGCGGGTCGGGGGCAGCCTGACTATCGGTATCTTGCCGACGGCCAAGGATAAAGTGTCTCGGCATGTCGATGTGTCGATTATTACCGAAATGGGCAGCGGTCGGAACAACATCAACGTGTTGACCAGCCATGTCGTGGTGGTGTGTGGGTTAAGCGGGTCCGGGACCGTCTCCGAAGTGGCCCTGGCGGTCAAGGCTGGGAAGCCCGTCATTCTCGTCGCGGCGTCGGATGCGGACGTGACCTTCTTCCGCAAACTCGACAAGCGCTTGGTCAATGCCGCCGCCACGCCGGAAGAGGCGATTGAGCTCATTATGAAACTGATGGATAAACGGCAACGACGAGCGCACCGTGCGAAACAGGACACATACGGGTATGTGCCGGTGTAGCCTGCATTCATGAAGCGTGAAGCGCCTTGAACCGAACGAAAAGCGTTTTCCGAGATGTGCGAGCGATTCTGCGAAGTGCATCGTCGGCTGCTGTAAGAATAGTGCCTCTGCGACGACGATAAGGGAGGAGGGTACCAACATGACAACTCAACGGCGGTTCATCGCTCTGGCTATCGGGCTTATCGTATGCATGATTCTCGCAAACGTCCCACTTGCTGATACACCGGCGGCAACTTCCAGCACTAAGGCCTATTTTGCCGGCGGCTGTTTCTGGTGCATGGAGGAAGCATTTGAGAAGGTGGAGGGGGTCGTCAGTGTCGTATCGGGGTATATGGGCGGCACGGTGGCCAACCCAAGCTATGAAGAAGTGTCCGCTGGACGGACAGGCCATGCGGAGTCGGTGGAAGTCATCTATGACCCAACGAAGGTTACCTATCAGAAGGTCCTCGATGCCTTTTGGCACAACGTGGATCCACTCACGCCCAACGCACAGTTTTGCGATCATGGGTCTCAGTACCGATCTGCCATCTTTTACTCCACCGAGGAAGAAAAACGATTAGCGGAAGAATCAAAATCCGCAATCGAGCAAGCCAAGAAATTTCCGGCCCCGATCGTGACGCAGCTAGCCCCTGTAGCAACCTTCTATCCAGCCGAAGACTATCACCAGGACTATTACAAGAAGAATCCACTTCGCTATAAGTACTACAAGTATGGGTGCGGACGAGCAGCGCGGTTGGAAGCTTTGTGGGGGAAGCCGTAGGGCAACGATCATGCCCATAATTTGAGACGGTGGGTGAACAAAGTAAACGCTCATCTCGTATCGATGGGATTGCAGCAAACTGCTAGGGTTGGGAGAAGCCGATGGTCCTGACCGTTTCTAAGGTTTCTCCTGGCCACTATGTGGTTGGGAGAGCGAGGGTTGACCAGCGATTCTGCGAGCGTCAAGTCGACTTAGGAGATCATGGAAATCATCCAAGGCTCGCTATTGGGCCCTCAATCTCTATCCGGAACTCCGAGCCGCGGATAGGTTCGACTCTATGATCAATGTGCGGCCTATCGGCGGAAACCGTTCTCGGTATATCAAGTGCCCTGAAATTCGCGAAGCTGTAATAGCCCTTGTGAAACCCGATGTCCTCCTTGGTACAAACGATTCAAAAGTGAAGGGACAGTCCCCCAGTCCCATGGACTGAATTTACAGTGAGATCAATTGATGCTCCTTCTCGAAATTCTATCGAGCTAGAGGCATGGATGAATTTCCCTTCTACAAACGCGGCAATATACTTTGTCAAAAACACCTTAACGCCCCCAATCCCCTACAAGGCCGGAGCCGTATTCCAACATTTGGTGAACCCAGGTTGTTGAAAGGTGACCCTCAGCCCACCACCTCCAACCCCGATGTACGGGAACCATCTTCCGTTTGGAAGATCCTGCGTAACTCCTATTGGGTAACGGATCAGAACATTCATACCAAAATAGGTGGCATTCAGGTTTGAGCCAGTTGTAAAGGCTAGTCCACCTCCGTTCGTCTGCAATATTTGTCCTCTGGCAATATCAGGATCAAGGTTAGTGACATCTATTTCCGTACCAAAGTCCAGTCCGAGTGTCTTCCGTGGACCAGTAAACCAGATGCCGATCTTTCCACCAAAGGTTGGAGAGTTATCAAGCTTAAGATCTCTCACGGTCACTCCCAGAGCAGAGCTGTCAGTCTTGAGGGGGAACGAATAGCCGCCAAATCCAGAGATGTAGATATCAACCGGCCTGATCTTGATCTCCTCGTGCTCTTGCGCACGAACAACCCCCGAAAGACTCAGTACGCACAAAATAAGCAGCGTTACTGAAACAGTGCCTCTCATTCAGGCCTCCTCGATGAATGGATGAGGAAATGGCAGTCGACCACATCGAAAGATCGTAAAACATGGTATTTGGAAATTACCAGCATAGTAGAACTGCTAACGATTCATACCAATTAGCATGCAAAAGTATATACGTTAAAAGTTGAGGGGGCGGATACTGTTTCTGGCCACAGCGTCGGCCAGGCACCACGTAATTGAGGTGATTTGCTGTGCCCACCTGTAATATGGCGACGGTCTGTCTGAGACTGGGTTCGCGTGGGCTTGCACGTTTCGACGACCAGCCGTATCGTGAATTCACGGAATCTGGAGGGTGCATAGTTAAGGAGCACACCTCGTAAGATTGCGGTGAGATCGCTCGGCGCAGTCGCCTGGCACTGAGACCGGTTCAGTCCTTCAACGAGAACGGCGTAAAGTTCGTCTGCCTGTCGTACCAGTCCTCATTCTCCTGGCGCTTTAACCATCGGACGATCGCGTAGGTGACCGGAGTGAAGACGACCTCGACGGAGACTTTGAACGCCCAATTGAAGGCGATAACCTTCATCATCGTGCCGGGCTGCCAGGTTCCGAAGAACGCAATCGGATAGAAGAGGGCGCTGTCGACGAGCTGGCCGACCGCGGTTGAGCCGATCGTGCGGGTCCAGAGGTGACGCCCCTCAGTCCACACCTTCATTTTAGCCATGACATAGCTATTCATGAAGTCGCCGCACCAGTAGGCGACCATCGAGGCGAGGACGATCCGTCCTGTGCTCCCAAAGACGACCTCCAGGGCAGGCTGGATGACGGCATTGAAAGGTTCTTCCGGATCCCCCGGCATGTGGATCACGAAGAGCCCCATAATGGTCGCGAAGATCATTGCGATGAACCCTGCCCAGATGACTTTACGTGTGCGCGCGTAGCCGTAGACCTCGGTCAGTACGTCGCCGAAGATGTAGGAAATCGGGAAGAAGAGGTTCCCGGCGCCGAAGGTGAGGCCGAAGAGAATACAGGTCTTGCCGGGCCCAATCAGGTTTGAGCAGAGCAGCACCGTCACGAAGCCCGCCATGACGAGGTCGTAATAGCGGTAGTGGCGGGGGTTCGAAACGAGTTCAGGCTTGAGCGGTTCAGCGGGGGCAATCATTGGCGACTAGGTTTCTCGCGATCGTGGTTCTATATCCCTCGGGTAGGCATCGCCCCCGTGCAGTTCTACTCCGGATCTCAGCCCGGTTTCTGGATAGCAGATGTTGAAGGGTAGGTTGCCCATAACCCTACGCCCGCTATTGCGGAGTGGCGGAAGAACCAGCTGGTGAGCCGGTGAACATGCCCGGCTCAACCAGAGTACCACTGTTGTCGAACGGCAATCGTCCTTCCGTACCATGCAGCACACCCTTGATATCGTACGTCAGTTCCTGTTTC
>JAEURV010000076.1 GCA_016788465.1 Nitrospira sp.
CAGGTAACCATATCGCTCCCGCCGTTCAGTCAATTCCGGTTGATACTCTAACCAGGTGCCTGTCCCCAGCTGCCCAGATGGCCACCACTGGGTTCGGATGGACTCGAACAGGTCTTCGTGAATGAAGGCTCTATACTTAGAGGGGATATGGGCGTCGATCGCCGCGAGGATCCAGTAGAGGTTCAGCGAGAGGATCTCTCGCGCGATGTGAGGGATATTGGCTCCAGCGGTCTCGATTCCGTATTCCCCAAGCTGTGACCGGGTGATCGGGGGAGGCATCGTCTTGAACAGCGAGGTTGCAGCTTCTGCTGGTGTCATGGCTATCGGGCTAACATACTGTACCGGGTGTTTCTCCCTCAAGCGATTGCTGGCAGATCCAATCGATGGTATTCCCGAACGCTTCTACGGTCAACACTGACAGACCGCTGTGACAATATTTGTCGCTCGTCGTGTATAAATTCTGAAGCTTCTTGATGCGTTACAAGATATCTATCATGTGCGACGCATCGTGCGATGGATGTGGGGGGATAATGAATGGCCAGTCTCCGGAGGCCGGAGCAATGATGATGGGTAGACGAACGCAGAGCCTAGGCTTACGATAACTTGGAAGCGTCAGGTAACTGCAAGGAGAATTTGAGGTCGGAACCGAGGATGTGTGTGAGCGATGGAGAGAATCGCTCCACCCGGCCCCTCATGGGCCGAGTGGACTACATCGCACAACGTCAGCGAGTTGCGACTTTTTGAACTACGGCCCCGTATGGAGCAGCAGTACGGCTCACGGGATCCTGCCCCGCCTTCTCATCCGAGGAAGCGAGTGGTTGACCTGATTGGGTCACAATAATCTCGACCCGCCGGTTCTTCGTCCTGCCTTCTTCCGTATCGTTGGGTGCAACGGGCCGGGAGTCTGCATAGCCGATAGCCCTGACTCGATCGGCACCGAGTCCACCCTTGATCAAGGCCTTGCTTGCGTTTTCAGCACGAGCCTGGGACAGCTCCGCATTGTCCTTAAATGGGCGCTTAGGATTGTACTTGACGGGGATGCTGTCGGTATGACCGGCTACTTCAACGCTTTGGGGACGGAATTTTCGCAAGGCAACGCCGATGCGTTTGACTAAGGAAGCTCCTGCAGTCGTCATGGTCACACGGCCCACACCAAACAGTTCTCCGGACGACAAGGCCAGCATGAGTTTGTCGCCACGCTGCTCTAGCACCACTGTCCCTCGCTTCAGCTCTTCTTGCAGAGCGCTCGTCAGTTTCTCGCTGACTCGGGAGAGGTCGACAGTTGCGCGTGCAACGGCCTGTTGCGGAAACGCATTCTTGTTGGAGGGGGACAGTTTGGCCGGTTTCGGTAAGCTCTTGCCCACGCTTGCCAGGAGGCGCTTAGCCTGTACAAGCTGTGAGTCGCGAGAGGCAAGTTCCATGTCGAGCGTAGATTTGACTGAGTTGAATTCTTGTTCCTTGGCCACTAGCTGTAGGTCGAGATCGGCGATACGCTGCATGGCGACATCAAGTTGGTCACTGCTGATCGTATATTGCCTCTCAAAGTCGGCGACTTGCTGCTTGGCCAACTCAAGACTGCTCTTGGTTCGGTTCAGCTCTTGCGACATCTGTTGGTGGTTGTCTCGTTGTGTGCAGATCCCTGCCAGCTCTTGCTCCTTCTGATTGAGCTGCGCTTCCAAGGCTTCCGCACGGGTCTTTTCAGCATTCAACTGTTTAGCTGCCGCGGTGGTCTTCTCTCGCAAGAGGGTTAATTCACTTTCCTTGGCCGTTAGTTGTTGCAGTAGGAGCTCAAGTCGAGCCTTTTCCTGCTCGATGTCCGCGTCAGTTTTTTCTTTCTCTTTCGTGGTCTCGATCTCTTTCGTAGCCTCAGATCCCCCGGTTTGGTTTTGAGGCACGTCAATGGTGATCGAAGTCATGGGAGTAATGGTCGAAACCAGCGCCGAATCAGCTGAGGCGACTTGCTGAGCAGCGGCTGTCTGCTGGTCAGGACGTGTATCGCCCGGCAGCAGAAAGCTGACGACCGAGGTCGGAAGAAAGGTGCGCCCCCCCTCTGAGCGAACGTTCGTCGATTGGGCGTCAGTGTGAGACAGAGTAGCGGAAGCCAGACTCGATTCAGACCCACTCACCACAAGAGTGACTAGAATGGCACAAGAGAGAAGCTGTATCGTCCTAATCATGACCCACCTCGCAGAATGATAAAAGTCGGTAATCCGACAAACCTCAGTTTCAGAATAAGAACACTCAATACCTAGCGCATCCCCTTGTCCTGTTCATACGGCCTCATGCCGAGACCAAAACAGAAGAAAGTGATCCCGCCACAGCACGAAATCTGCTACGGATACAGGCTCTTGGAATTTGGGTGGTACGAGATAGCCCTACCATGTCCTATACGCCCTCTTGCGTCCGTTTGCAACTGGTCAATGGAGGGATAATAGGAGAGACTTGCGAACGGCAGTAGCAGCACCTAAAAGTAATAGTACATACGAAGACGGGTCATACCACATGTGGAGGAAGAGGGGAAGAGGATCAAGGTGGCAGGGCTTAGTCTTGGTTGAGAAGTTTCTAGTAAAGGCCAGTTGCTCATCGGCTATGTTGTGGATTGAGGGCAAGGATCGGGACAACCTCCATCAGTTCATGTCGCAGGGCCTTTGCCATATTTGGTAATAATCCTTTCAGTTTCTTGTTGTATGGGTCTGTCCGAACCGTTCCGTTGCTTATGCCCCTACCCCTAAGCGAACAGCGACCGTATCTTCGACCACAGGTATTCTCCGACAAACGTAACCGTGCTGAATCTTTTTGGATTCACAGAATAGAGAAGGATTCACTCCTGTGGCATCCTTGTAGATAATCAGGAAAGTAATCTTTGAAGGACGACATGCTGACCCCTGATCATTATCGGTATGGTCATTGCTCACGTAGTGTTCATTATTGCAATACGTACTGTCTAGTAGAGTTCCTAGTTGTTTGGCAGACTTCGATATGCGATATGGTCAAACTCACCAAAACCATACTGCGTAGACGTGCAAGTGGAGCGCACGCGAAGGAGGGTCTGATGGTCACAGTCAAGAGCCGCTTCGGCCATCTCACGTTGGAGACGATCACATTCTTCCTGATTCTTGGTGTTCTCTCGATGATCTGGCCAGCTATCATTGTGCTCTTTCTTGGTGTCTTTCTGTTGCTCCAATGGTTCAGCACAGAACCAGAGGTTGTGATGCTAGTGTGGGCTGAGGTTGAGAATGTGCCAATTGTCGTCGCCTCTTTTCAGCGTCCCGGTCTTCCGACGACTCTCTCATATTTGGCTTGACAGTGGTCGCGTAGTGCGAACTAACCTCTGCGCGAATCTGAGTCTTTCCACATAAGAGGCTTCTTCGAGTCGATGGCTGTGACTCGCACAATGGCGTGTTCCTTAATATCAGTACCTCCGATTGTCTGCTTCACCCCTCCACGTACCAGAACTGAATCAATTCAGATACTCTCCGAATCAAAAAGGATTCACCTCCTGAGTCTTCCTCTAGATAAGCTGCAGTGCCATAGTGTAGGTGGACTCACGCTCTTTGTGTGTATCGTGAATTGGTACGCTCCTTACCGGATGCAGCAGCCAATAGTTATAGCCTTAATGTGGTTGGCTGTTTGCCATTTAACGGGGCCGAAAAGATTTGACGTGGACGATCTCGAAGTCGTGCCAGTATTCACGATGATTGAGACTGTGTATGAAATGTTTGATGGAGTGACCAATGACAGATTGGGACGTGCCACCGATTGATCGGTACTGTGACCTCGTAATGAAGGGAGGCATTGCCAGCGGGGTTGTGTACCCTGAAGCAATCGCCAAACTCTCTCATTACTATCGCTTTCAGAGTATTGGAGGAACGTCCGCCGGTGCTATCGCGGCTTCGGTCACGGCTGCTGCGGAATACCAGAGACGGCTTACTGGGTCGCGAGCTGGTTTCGATCTGCTGAAGCAACTCCCGACCAAGCTTGGGGACAAGACATCATCCGGGAAGAGTAAACTGCTCAGTTTGTTCCAGCCACAACCTCCGCTACGACGGCTCTTCTCCGTGCTCATAGGAGCCTTGAACCGAAAGAAGACGTCCTTGCGCATCTGGTCCATCATCTGGGGGCTGCTGCGAGCCTATTGGCCTGCGACGGTGAGCGCGGGATTGATCGCAGTGCTGGTTGGTTTCTTCGATGTGGGGTGGTTTGCGGCTTGCCTCACGTTTGTGCTGGTTGTGATGAGTTTGGTCGGTCAGCGTGTCTATTCCGATGTCACAAAGAGGTTGGTCGCCTATGATCTTGGCCTGTGTACCGGACTGACCGAACAGGACTCAATTGACGAGGCACTGACTCCATGGCTGCATCATCTTATTCAAACGGCAGCCGGACGCGCAATTCATGAGGCTCCGGTGACTTTTGGCGACTTATGGCTCGTCCGATCTCCATTGGAGACGCAGCAGGATCGGGACCTTCCGCGGTCGATCGAGCTTCAGATGTTTTCGACAAACTTGTCGCATGGGAGACCGTACATTTTCCCATTGGCGGACAGTGAGCGTCTGTACTTCACAACAGGGGAAATGAGGAAATGCTTACCGGATCAGGTGGTCAAATGGATGGTCGATAACTCACCTTCCAACGATCGAGATCAGGGGAGCCACGATGAAGATAAACTTCTTCAAGTACCGGCGGCAGAGCGATTCCCGATATTGCTTGCGGCCCGCATGAGCCTATCGTTTCCTTTCCTCTTTACCGCTATTCCCCTCCATGCGATCGAGACCGATAGATTTGGCAAAAAGACGTTCCGGCGCTGTTGGTTTTCGGACGGAGGCATCAGCTCCAATTTTCCCATTCATCTGTTTGACGATCTGGTGCCACGGTGGCCGACCTTTGGGCTCACCCTTGAAGCAAAGATCGCTGATCAAAGCCCGGTCTTCCTTGCGACGACCTACGATCAAGGATATGAGGAACGCTGGAATATTGCGCCGGATAACAAAGATGTCAGCATGCTAGGCTGGTTTGTCGGGGCCATTGTCAGCACGATGCAGAATTGGAATGACAATTCGCTTACTCGTATGCCGGGGGTCAGAGACCGGGTTGCTCGCGTGCGATTGGAAAAACACGAAGGCGGGATGAACCTCAACATGGAGGCTCAACATATTCATGCCGTTGCTAAGCGCGGGGTAGACGCGATCGACCAAATTCTTGGTCGATTTGCTCCGCCTTCACGTAATGGCGGTCCTGCCGATGGATGGGATGAACATCGGTTCGTTCGGCTCCATGTCCTCCTAAAAATGCTCGCGGTTCGCTCGCAAGGCATTACGGACGCCCTCCGCCCCGATTGTCGGTATGCGACAGACTTCGGGAGTCTCTTCACCCAAATGATGAGCGCCAAGGACCAACATGGCAATCCTCTACCTCCACCTGGGTATGAGAAGCCTTTGACCCCTCAGCAATGCCAAGAATTGAAAACATTTGTGATGCGGCTTGAAGCCTTAGCGAAGGAGATGCAACCGCTCGATCACTCAATCGAGTTTAGCGCCATTCCCACCCCAGAGTTACGCATTCGCCCGCCGCTTTAACACCGGCATGAAACGATTCGGATGGAGAAAAGGGGCTCCCAGTCTTCAGAGTAAGCAACGGTCGCGAGCCTGTTTATCTCGCGAGATATCAGGCTCAGCATATGGGTGAGGTGACGTCTAGACTAAGCGCATTCTATTGGTCCCTTCCATCGAGACTCCGGATCAGTACGGCGCGACCATGATGGTCGAGCCAGGATTGAATCTGATCACCGACATGGGCAGGTCGGTCGATCCTGGTGTTCTCATCATGTGGAATCCGGAGTTCCCTTCCCTGGGTGTCTCGAACTAGGTAAGCGGCACCTTCTAAGGCCTGTACTTGGCCAACCACGGACATTGAGGGTAGTTCTCTGGTGGAGAATGCCAGACGTTTTTGTTCACCCAGCGTTCCGGACACAATTCCCAGTCCGAGATATTCCTGCGACAACTGTTCCGGCGCAACAGTCTGAGCGCAGCCCGTTCCCAAGACTAGCAGGGCAGGGATCCACCATAGATGTGGGTAAGTTGTGAACGCTGGCATCATGGATGAGCCTCCCCGGATGAGAATGATGAAAGTGGAGTTAATCGAAGATCGTGTCATCACTATTCCATAGAGAGATGGAATGCTCAAGGAAGTGGAAGAAATGTCACGACAGTGTTGGACGAGCACTGGCCGAAGCAACCGGCATGTCTCACTTCCGCTATGATTATGATAGAGATCTCACAGCAGCGTGCGATGTGGGGGTTCACGCCGCCTTGGCTGGCCGCCAGCGGAGGCCGACGTTGAGGAGTTCTTGCAACAGTTCTGTGTAGGCGTATCCGGTTTCTTTGGCCGAGTCGGCGAAGTCTTCGTCCTCCGCAATCTGAGGATTCGGATTGGCTTCCAGCACATAGAGTTGTCCCTCGGCATCCATTCTCATGTCGATTCGCGCGTAGCCGCTGAGTCCGAGTGCGCGATAGACCCGTTTGGCTAGATCTTGGATTTCTTGAGTCTTGCTCTCCGGTAGGTTTACCGCTTCTCGTGATGTGATGCCGTACTTCTGTTGATATTTCCGACTCCATTTCACTCGCTCAGTTGCGATACGTTTCGCATCGTCCGGCAGCTTGTCCATAATCAGTTCCCAGACGGGCAGTGCTTGCAGGTGCCCGTTGCCGATGACGCCGACGTAGAATTCACGGCCTTCAATATATCGCTCGACGAGGGCTCCACTTCCGACACTGTTATGGATAAAAGCCACTCGCTCACTCAACTTGTCGTCATCTTCTACGATCGAAGCTTGCGAAATCCCCAGCGAAGCTTCTTCAGTCACCGATTTGACGATCAACGGAAAGGCAAGTTGCTTGGGGCGTTTGGTGCCTCGTCCCTGTGGGACCTCCATAAACTCCGGATAGGGGATTCGGTGAAAGGCCAGGACTTTCTTGGTGAGAACCTTATCCCGCGCCAGCATGAGGCCCCGCGGGTTACAGCCGGTGTAGGGCATGTGTAACAGTTCCAGGTATGACACCACGTGTTGATCATAGACCGCCACCCCATCAAACTCCTCCAGCAGGTTGAAGGCGATATCCGGTTTCCACTGATCAATAGCAGCCTGGATCACGCTGAGATCGCTCTTCACGCCGAGTGGATATACATCATGGGCGAGCTTCTTCAACGTCGCGACGACATCGTATTCCGTCCGCCACGCAACTGACTGGAGATCCTGGCCGTTCACCTGCTCGGGTGGGACGAGGTCTTCATGCATAAGGACGAGTACGCGCAGTCGTTTCATAAGGCCACCCGATGTCGTCCACTTCGCAGAAAGTTCATCGTATGGACCGTCAGTAAAATCGTGAAATCGAGCTTGGCCTGTTCTTCGGCCATGGGGACTCGAAGGTTCAGTTCACGACAGCGTCGGATCATGTCCTCCAGTACTTGGTCGATGGTGTATTGATACTCGCCGGTCCAGCTCGCGACCTTCTTCCGCACCTCTCGACGGAATCGATTGAGAAAAGTCGCGGCACTCATCTTGTTCGTATGATTCGGCAAGGTGGAGAAGAGGCGCTTCAAATCTGGGTCATACTGCAAGTGGCGTTCGACACCATAATGTCTTCGCTTGCGGTCGTAGTGTTCCCTCAGCGTCTTCTTTAGCGTCGGCAGTGCATCAACTTCCTCCTGTGTGGTCACGCAGGGTGGAGTCTCGGCCAGCTCTTTCATGAGACCATCAACATACCGAAGTTTTTTCAGGACCGGCCACCCTCGATACCGCTCTTGCCAGAGCGAGTCCGGTGTTAGCCAGACGGCAAAGGTCTCAGCAAAATCTTCGTCGGGGTGACTTTGTGCGTACCACAAATCCAAGTGACGGACGAAACTGCGGCTGTAGGGCCGTGGAGAGTAATAGAGCGGATACCGTTGCGACGACTTTCCGAAAATGTCCTGCCTGGTTTTGCGGCGGCGGATCTTGTAGGCGTTCTCGATGGCATGACCGACTTCGTGACGGAGAATTCGCAAACACCACTCGGTAGTCCCACCTTCCACTTCCAACATCTGAGCCTGTTCGAGTTTCGCCAATCGCGGATGAGCCAGGTAGAAGGGAATGGCAATGCCAGGGACTCCATCGGGAGTAAACCACTCGTTCGAGAGCCAAAAATGTGGACGAAACTGTAGGCGACGCTCTTCTAGTTCCCGGGTCAATTCTGTGATCGGTTGCTCGACAAAACTGCCCTTCAGTCCGATGTGCAGGTCGCACATCGGGAGATCCAAGATCGCCTCGTCGGACCATGACGCCCACGGTGCGTCATCTTGGGTGACGCTCGGAATCTTGAGGATGTCAGAAGCCGTACGATCCATAAGAAAGGGCCTTCCTCTAAGGCCTTTCGGCATCGGTTGCGAAAAACTATAGCATTCACCAGCAACGCTGTTCGTGAGGGGGGAGGGTTTGAGGGGGGGGAGTTAGGTGTGGAGCAAGAAATTGTCCACGAACGTACCAGATTGCACCAGGGCCACAGCCAGCGGTGATGTTACCGCCTAGAAAACCCTGAAAGCCGAGCCATCAGCGCCGGCATGGAGTCCCAGATGTGATCGATAACCGACTCCACATACTCTCGCGCCTCGATGATATCCCGTTCCCAATTCGGGAGGGCTTCGTGGAGATCGAGGATCGGTGAGTCTTTGCCGAAGGCGACTTCATTGAAGAGAGGGACACTCAATCCGAACTTCGCGTGAATGAATTCTCGATGGCCGCGTCCCATGGCGATAATGAGATCGCTCTGTTTGATCAGCTCCTTTGTGAGGGGTCGGGGTACATGAGCGGAGGGATCGGCCCCCTTCAGGCGTAGCCGGTTGAGGATCACGGGATGAATCTTTTGGGACTTGGCTTCGATGCCCGCTGATTCGACCTGATAGGCGGATGGCTGGCCGAGTTGGGCCCGCAATGCATATTCGGCTGCCATGCTTCGGAAGACATTGCCGGTACAGACGAAGAGAATCGATTGGGCCATAGATGATGTGTCCGCCTTTCCCTGAGTGGGCAGTCGACAGCGCCATAATGGGGCCGCTACAATCGGGCTTATGAGTAAGCAATCGAGTTCAACCCCTTTCCCTAAACTAGACGAAGCGACGGAGAAGATGCAAACACGCCTTTGTCGACTCGTTGGACAGGCCATTGCGGACTATCGCCTCATTGAGGAAGGCGACAAGGTGATGGTGTGCCTATCCGGCGGGAAAGATAGTTATGCGCTGTTGGACATCTTGCTTGTCTTGCAACAACGGGCACCGATCCAGTTTGACCTCGTCGCTGTCAATCTGGATCAACGACAACCAGGCTTTCCCGAACAGGTGCTCCCTCAGTATCTCAGCAGTCGCGGCATCCCGTTCCATATTGAGGCACGCGATACCTATTCGGTCGTCAAACGACTGATTCCCGAAGGGCAGACGACCTGCTCGGTATGCTCCCGCCTGCGACGGGGCCATCTCTATCGCATCGCTGGTGAGCTTGGCGCCACGAAGATTGCGTTAGGTCATCACCGTGACGACATTATTGAAACCTTGTTCTTGAATCTGTTTTATACCGGCAAACTCAAGGCCATGCCCCCGAAGCTGCGCTCGAAAGACGGATATCATATTGTCATTCGCCCATTGGCTTTGGTCAAAGAGGCGGACCTTGCGCGGTACGCGGAGCTGCGGGGCTTTCCCATCATTCCCTGTGATCTCTGTGGTTCACAAGAGGATTTGAAACGGAAAAAGGTCAAGGCTTTTCTTCAGGAGTGGGAACGAGGATCCCCTGGTTGTTCGGATAGTATCGCTGCGGCGTTGACTAATGTGGCACCGTCGCTGTTGATGGATCAACGCCTCTTTGATTTTAGGTCGCTGTCATCCATGAATAGCGTTCAATCCGATGACGCCGAGGGTGATGTGTGGTTGGACCAAGAGCCGGAGCCGCATCAGAGTCTCGAGAGGACTCTCTTGTTACCGTGAGGCCTGGCCGAGCAGGGTCAATGAAACGCGCGTTGGTGTGTGGAGGTAAGATTCGCAAGACGGTTGTGGAGTGCTCCGAGGTCATCAAGGAGTTCAATCCCCGTATTCTCTATGAGATGCTCCATCGCACAGGCGCCTTTGCCGCCCACTGCCACATGCCAGCGCTGAGAGAGTGCCCGTAATTCATGGAGCAAATGCTCTGCCTCTTCGTCTGATTTGGATTCCGTTAAGGACAATAGAACCAGGTCAGGATGTACGCGATCGCACAAGGTCTCCAAATCCGTCAGGGGAAGATTTGGCCCAAGGTAATAGACATGGCAACCGCGCGAAGCAGCAAGGTACGTGACGGCTTGAGCGCCGATTTCGTGATACTCGCCTGCGGGGCAAGCAATGACCACCCGTGGGCCGAATTCATTTGCCGGCAGCTGATTCATCACCGCAAAGAGTTTCTGTTGGATGATCTTCGTCACGTAATGTTCCACTGCGATATTGACCCGTTCCTCATGCCATAGTTCTCCCACCCGTCGCTGTAAGGGGAGAAGAATGCGCTGCACCGCTTCCTCGAACGGGATCACGGCAATCGCCGCATTCAGTTGCAGTTCAAACCGGCTCTTATCAAGCGGATCAAGTCTGGAGATTAGTTCGTCGAGCAACGAACTATGGGGAGCAAGCTCCTGCTGTTTCGGGATTGAGCTTGCCCGCATCCGTTGAAGTAACGAATCTCGCCCTTCCATCGCAAGTCCGCCGATGGTCTGACCGCGATCCAACTCCTCTTTTAGAAAGCGGAAGAGAGAGACGTCCTCATCGCTGTATTCCCGATAGCGATTGGCGCTTCGTGAAGGTTTGACCAGACTATATCGACGTTCCCACACCCGAATCACATCCTTTGAGAGTCCTGTCAGTTTCGCAACTCTATGAATTCTATGCTTATTCATACGTTCACAAAGTTTAGACTATTGTCCAATGTCTGTCAAATATTTTTATGCCATAACACTTGACACGTTGGACGTAATAGCTTATACATTAGACATACATGAGTCATACATTGGACATTGAAAGGAGGGAAGGCGCCATGATCATAAGCAATCAAGACATGAACGGGAGAATCGACGAATTCCACAGAACTCCCCCCGCGCCTCAATGCATCTGTACTAGATGCGGCGGCCTTTTAGTGAACGAACTCTCTATTGATCTCTGGAGTTGCACAAACGAGCTGGAACATGGCGCAAGGCGTTGTGTGCAGTGTGGAGATGTCATTGACGCTGTCATATTGAGGAATCGCCGGATCCAGCTCCTATCGGGATCGCTTTCATCAACGGCCACACACGCTGCTTCATTGGGGCCTCAAGCCGCAGCATAAAGGACTATTACTGGTCCATCGAGATAACCAAGGAGGGTGCACATGCGGAGGCAAACAATCACTCAGTTGGCTGTAGGGTTGGTAGTCACGGTAGGGGTCATCACCGTTACGGCAGCAGCAGACTTATCCGAGTTGGGTAAGGACATGGTGCTCATTCCCAAGGGCGAATTCACCATGGGAAGTAACGAGCATGGTGACGAAACAAAGCATCAGGTCGTACTCGATCCCTATTGGATCGACAAATATGAAGCTTCCAATGCCCGTTATAAGGAGTTCATGAAGGCCACCAGTCATCCCGCACCGGCCTACTGGGATGACCCTCG
>JAEURV010000078.1 GCA_016788465.1 Nitrospira sp.
TCATCAACGCCGTGAGATCCTTGAGGGACTTGTCAAGCAATGTCCCGAGGTCGCGTGCGCGCCCGATATGATTGAGGCGCCGGTGTATGCGGCTTATGCGATGTTTGATGCGCAAAATGCCGTACGGCTTCACCATCTGGCGGATGAAACGGCTGCCGTGTGGCGAGAGTTGGATCCACTGGTGAGGTCTCGCACCATCGTTCACCTTCACACTCAATGCGGAAATGGGGTCTATATGCCGGTGTGGACCGACTTGTTCGATCCCGAACTTCCCGAAGAGCATGGCCCGGTCTGGACATCGCCGGACGTCTGGGTGTTCACGGCTGATCTGCCGATTGAATGGCCGGGTGAGATGTTGACCAACCGGCTCTTGGCTGAGGGCTGCACCAGGTTTGAGAATCATATCGTAGAAGCTCCAGAGAACTAGCTTTTCCCTTCCAGATTAAGTTCCCGAGATGCCTTCGGTTGTTTTGGAGTCACTCCATGTGAAGACTCTGCGCAAAACACCTGTTTCGGTGATTTTCCGGCGGCTTTATTTTATTCTCACTTCGAGCATGCAGCCAAAACAGACGGAGCAATCTGCCAAGACCACAACGAGTCTCGTCACGGGAGGCGGGTTGATTCTCGTGTGGGCGATCGTGTGGGCCAACCTTCCCTCGAAGGAAGAACTCTTGTCGAATCTTTCCATAACGTCGTCCGTAGAAACGCCACGTCAAGCCGAGCTGGATCTGACGATCCCAGGCGTACCGCGCCAGGCCGATCAGCGTGCGAGGGAAATAGGAGGGCCGTCGCTCGGCACGGCGGGTACGGAAGATGTTGCTCTGCAGGACAGTCGTGCGCGACAACTTGCGGAAGTGCGGTGCGATGCACAAGTTCAGGAGTTTTGCCCGGACACGCTCACCGGGGACGAGCGGCGACGCTGTGTGATGCAGCGCATGCGGCAGTTTGACCAGCCTTGTCAGCAAATCATTCGACAACGCGTGGTGCGCTGGAAAGCTGCCGATGGGTATCGTTTGACTTGTGCGGCGGATGTCAAGCGTGTGTGCCTGGCGGTCGAGCCGGGAGAAGGACGTATTCTTGCGTGTTTACAAGAACACGAACAGGATCTCTCTGAAGCCTGTTACCAAAGCTTGCCGAAAGGGCGGCTTCATTTCAGAAACTGAAGCACTTCACGCTTCGGAGTTTTCTGATCTCTTACTATTCACGCTACCGAGGGTTGAGGGACTTCATGTCTATGCGGCCAGTCCTTTGGCGCAGGAGCGGAGTGCTGCGGCGAAGTCGCTGGCACGGCGGTAACGCTGAGCTGGGTCTTTCTGTAGGGCACGATCGATAACGTCTTTGACGGCGGGTGGCAGATCCGACCTGAACGCCTTCAAACTGGGATGGGGCGTCTGGGCGATCGCAAACAAGAGAGCGGATACGTTGTCTGCCATGAACGGAGGGCGACCGGTCAGCAGCTCGAACATGACGACGGCGAGTGAGAAGATATCAGAGCGACCATCGACCTTCTTTCCGGCGATCTGTTCCGGAGACATGTAGGTCGGTGTACCCATCACGATATTTGTCTGAGTCTTTGTGGACATGGCCATCTTGGCGATACCGAAGTCCATGATCTTGATGACCTGTTCTTTGGTCACCATGATGTTGGCCGGTTTGATATCCCGATGGACCACGCCTTGTTGATGGGCATAGTCCATCGCGTCGGCAACGGTGGCCACGTTTGAAATGACCTTGTCGAACGGCAGAAGTTTCGGCTTCCGTGACCAATCCTTGAGTGTCGTTCCTTCAAGTAGTTCCATCGCGATGTATCCAAGGTCGCCCGCCTCGCCCGCGTCAAAAATCGTGACGATGTTTGGGTGTGACAACCGTCCTGTTGATTCGGCTTCCCGAAAGAACCGCGCCTTCACGTCCTGGAGTTTATCGGGCTCGTCGGTTTCGTCGAGCCGCATGGTCTTGATGGCCACGAACCGTTGGATGGTCGGATCCTTTCCGAGATACACCACACCCATGGCCCCGCGTCCCAACTCCTTCAAGACTCTGTAGCGGCCGAGGGTTAAAGGTGGGCTGGTCTGTGTGATGGAGCGACGGGGTGAGGTGTCGATGTCGCGTTCGTCGTCCTCTTTCCGTTGGGCTCCCTCGGTGTCCGTGAGGGACGTCGTACGGTGAACCCCTGGAGCGGGTTGCGCAAAGAATCGACGGAGGACATCCAAATTCAATAGCCATGTTGTCGTAATCCAGAGACCGGTGACTGTCAGGAGGACCAGGTGTGCAATGGCATAGCGTGCAGTCCCAAAACCGTCGATCAGAGAGAGTCCGAGGAGTCGAATGGTTTTATCTGTCATGATCACGATGAGGAGGGTCGTAATGGGGAGGATCATCCGCTTGAGGAATGAATAGCCACGTCCGTCATCCGGCATCGTCAGAACTATACGAATCGAAATGAGGGAAAGGACGGCCAACCCGACGGTTTCCGTGATGAGATGAAGGGTTTGGGAGGCACTTAGACCGAAGAGGATGAGAGGAAATGATTGAGCTGCGGGAAGTCTGCTGAAGGCGGGACCAGCGAATAGAACCGCGCAGGTAACCAGGAGATAGTGTAGGGCCCAACGTGAAGTGTTGACCATAGCCGACGTATCGAGAAGACAGGCAGAGTCTAGCCGATCTGAGAGGGGAGTCAATGTATTGAAGAAATCACGCGATGAACACGAAGTTAGACTCGTCCGACAGCGACCTTCATCTTTGTGAGCAGCGCAGTGGGGACATGCAGGGTGCCCTTGCCGATCCCAACGTCGATATCGGGTTTCGTGAGGCCATGGAAGTCACTTCCCCCGGTGACCAACAGGCCGAGGTGCTGCGCAAGGCTCAGATACTCACGCGTTTGTCGACTTGCGTGGGTGCTGTAGTAGACCTCCAGGCCATCGAGTCCGGCGACCTTGAGTTCTCGGACCAGCTCGATTAACGAACGATCAGCAAGTCTGACCCAGCTCGGATGGGCCAAGACCGCGAGTCCTCCGGCTGCCTTGATCCATTGAATGGCTTCGGCCGGATTCGGAAGATCGCGAGGTACGTAGGCGGGCTTGCCGTTGGCCAGAAAACGATCGAAGGCTTCCTTAGCCGACGAGACCACGTGCTTGTCCATCAGCGCGCGAGCAATGTGCGGCCTTCCCACCGAGTCACTGCCCGCGAGGGCTCGGACTTCGTCATAGGTGATGTCAATCCCAAGTGCCTGGAGCCGTTCAACGATTTGTGGATTACGTCGGTGCCGACTTTCTCGCAACGTCGTGAATCGTTCGTTTAGGATGGGATCTTGCCAGTCAAGAAAGTACCCAAGGATGTGCAGCTCTGATTGGCCAATCATCGAGCTGATCTCGACGCCGGGGATCACCTCAATCCCATAGTGCTCCCCTTCCGAGGTCGCCTGGGCGACACCTGTCATGATGTCGTGATCCGTAACGGCAAGGGCTGTTACACCTGCCTGATGTGCCAGTCTTACCAACTCTGCCGGTGTACAGCTTCCGTCAGAGTGGGTGGTATGAAGGTGAAGGTCCACGCGGCTCATGCTGAAGCTCCGGGTGTGCAGGGTTTCTGTGCCACGAGTTGGGCGGTGTAGGCCGATTCTTCATCTCGAATCCCTTGGTGCGGCCCCTCATCATAATGAAGGATGCGAAGCCCGGCTGTAAGGCGCAGGAGTTCCCCATGGGCTAGACAAAACTCCTGGCGTCGTGGGTGTCGATAGTGGAGGTGATGATCGATGAGGAAGGTCTCGTAGACCAACACTCCACCTGGCTTCAGTGCATGAGTAAGCTGCGGAAAGAGCGGTCGAGCCAGATAAAAGAAGACGATGATGACATCAAATCGCTCCTGTCCGAGATCGGGCGCAGGCAAATGTGGTGATTCCAAGTCGACGACTCGTGTCGTGAGGTCGACGAGGTGTCGGGATTGTGCCGCGCTCACCAGCTGTGCAAGGGCTTGTTCATCTCGGTCGATGGCTTCAACTTGGTAACCAAGGGATGAGAGAAACAATGTGTGCCGCCCCTTTCCTGCGGCTACGTCGAGGACCGTCCCCTTAGGGAGACGGTGCAGCTGCTGCATGAGAAACCTCGCCGGGCACGGATCTGCGCGGAGGAACTGCTGGGCGAGTCTGGTCCGCTCACGGGTAATACCAACGGATGAAGTGATGTCGGTGATCGGGGGATGTAATTTGCGCAACCACATTTTGATCCGATCCGCAGCGAATTCGGCAAAGAGGACGCTAAACAGCTGTTCAGTGATCGACTCTAAGAGCTGTACGTCTCGACTTGTTCCGATCTCCACGACCCGTCGAGCCACGGTGGCGTAGTCGATGGTATGGCGTAGGTCGTCAGAGAGTCCCGCATGATCCATGCAGCAATCCAGCTCGAGATCGATGGCGAGGGGTTGCGGGCGCGCGCGTTCTTGTGCGGTCACACCGCAGCGACTGCGAAACTCCAATCGCTCGATGCGGATCTGATCGGCCATGGGGGTATTGTCGAAGATCGTCTTTTGACCTGTCAAGCCAGGAGGAGTGAAAACGAGAGCAGATCGTCAATGGTAATAAAGGATCGTACAAGTCTGGTCAGACAAAGTAGCGGCTGGTGTCGATCTTATATTCGGCGGTATCGACCAATCGGATGATGCTGTGTCGATAGTGCCCGGACTCGTCTTCTTCGGTGAGATCCAGCTCTGGTCCACTGTCGATCGGTGTGCCGTGTTGGTCGGTGATGACTTTGACCAGAGGTCGTTCCGCATGGGCTTTATTGACGGCTGGTTTGAGGACCACAGCCAACTCGTCGGTGTCCAACAGGACCAGACTTCCGATCGGAACGATGCCGACGCAATTGACGAAGAGTTTGAGAAGGGTGGGGTCAAAGCTCTTCCCGGATTTTGAGAACATGATGTTCAACACTTTTGAAGGAGACATCGGCTCCCGCCGATAGACACGTGACGAGGTCATCGCGTCATAGCAATCCGCAATCATCAGAATGCGACCGGTCAGAGAGAGCTTCCACGGGGTCTTCAACTTGGGATAGCCGGAATAGTCCAGGTTCATATGGTGCTCGAATGAGGCGGCAACCATCCGTGCCGGAAGACTGGTAATGCCACGAAGTTGTGTGAGACTCAAGACGCCTTCGGTCGGATGATTGCGCATCATCGTCCACTCATCTTCCGTGAACTCGCCTGGTTTGTTTAGGACTTCGAGGGGAATGTTGGACTTGCCCATGTCATGAAACAGGGCTGCCAATCCGAGGTCGGCCAGTTCGACTTTGGGGTAGCCTGCTCGATTGGCGAGTGCAAGTGAGAGGAGGGAGACATTGACGGAATGGTTGTGGGTATATTGGTCGTGACACCGGAGGGTCGTCAGGCCGAGGATGGTCGCTTCATCCTGCATCATGAGGTCCACGATGTTTTGGATGGCTCGCTTAGCTTGCTTAAAGTTCAGTGTGCCGCCGGCGCGTGCTGATTGGGTAAGATGTCCGACTTCGTTGGCCGCCTGTCCGTACGCAACTTTGGACTTGGCTTTATGACGGGCCTTTGCAGTTTGATCAGGTCCTAGAGTCTGATCCGACGCGGCGTCGTTTTTGAGCGCCAGTTCCTGCCGATCTTGTAATTCGATGGTGGAGACGTTCAGGGCCTTGAGTTCCTGGCGAAAGTCATTGAGCGATTTCGTGGCGGGATCGAGCGTGACGAACAGATAGGCGAGCTCCCGAAGGTCGCCGGAGGATGTGGAAGATGTAAAGGTAAGTCCTCCGATCTTCCATGTGGTCATCGTATCGATGATACTTGAGGCGATCAGCATTTGTTGGGCATTGATCTTGAGGTGGCGTTCTCCAAGAAAGAGAAAGTCGTTTTGAATCCGTACGGTGACGGGTTGATCGTGGGCCAGGGTCTGAATAAGAGTCAACATCGTCTCGACGGGCTTGTCGAGTGCCGCATTCGTTCTCCCATGGATGCGCGAAGTCTTGATGAGGGTGTTCAGCTGTGTGATGAGCTGGAACCCCAGCATCGCCAGCTGTTGATCGAGGATGTCGCCGGCTTCGGAGCCTTGCCCGATTTTCTGGGCCAGAGATTTCTCATGAGTCAGGAGTGGTTCGCTTTGACCGGTGCTCACCTTCGACTTTGGCTGTGCGACTTTGGGGACTGTCATGATGGCTCTCCATCCGTGGCCCGGGCGGAAGAGGGTTGTTGCCGCTGGTGCTTGAGTGTTTGCGTCAGGGCCACATTGCAAGCTTGGCGAACGGCTGCGCTTCCCTTACTCGAGCCTCGTTCCAAAGCCGCTATTGCCACGGGCGTGGCAAGCTTACCGAGGGTATCTGCGGCAAGCACCGCGAGTTCTTCCTTCTTCTTGCGGTTGGTCCAGGCCCAGGCCGTCATGAGTTCCTGCCAGTAGGGTACGGCTTCATCTCCGCAAGACACCCGCATGGCTTGGAACATGGCGCGCCGTTCACTGATGGGTCGATCCATGAAGCCGTCCTCGGAGACAAGCGGGGACCATTGTGTAAACGGCACCGTATATTGGCCGGACATGAGAAGTTTAAGGGCGGCAAAACGAACGCTTTCATCTGGGTCACTCGTCAGTGGCACGAGTTTTACTCCGGAGCCGTTCGGACGAAGCTGACCGATTGCGCGTACGACTTCACGTCGGACCTGCGCGTCAGGATATCGGGTTAACTTTTCGATCGGCTCAACGAACTTGGAAGCATTCCACTTGAGGAGGATGGCGAGGAGATTGCGGACATAGATCGGTCGACGATCCATAAGTCCCCGCACCACAGGATCCGGTTTGTCCTTTGCCAACAGGGTGAGGGTTTCGACCACAATGGCCTGGTGTGCCGGGGAGGTGAGGTTGGCCAACAGGGTGCAGAGAGAAGGCACGGCATCCGGCGTCATGAGGAGCAAGATCGTTGACAGGCCTTCGACGTTGGCGTCCGGACTTCGATTCAAGTAACTTTCGATGATTCTGATGCGTTCGGTGCGCCCGAGCCCGTTCAAGATAGAGGCGAGCTGCTGCTTATGTTCCTCGGGGAGATCAGGCCGCACGGCATCCGTTTCATGCAGGAGACTCAACACATTTTCCAACACCGTCCATTTCCCTTCGCGGAGAAGGGATTCGACCACAGCGCCCCAGAGGTTGCAGAGTTTAGTCAGGAGGGCTGAGGATTGTTCAGAGGCCAGAATGGCGGTCAGAGCATCGAGAATGTATGCGAGAGAGTCTCGATGGCTCTCTGTCTCGATTTCCTTGGCCAATATCGCGAGTTCCTCCTCGGTGACTTCATAACCAAGATGCCCGGCTTGAAGTCGACGATCCCGAGGGCTGCTTGCCTTTCCCGAACCACTGGTACTCTCGTCATCGGATGTTTGGTTGCCGCGAGCTTTCTCATGATCGATGAGATCACGAAGTGTTGAGTCGGAGACGCTCGGGCTGTCGAGCCGAACGAACCCTTCTTGGCTGACTGAGGCGCTTGCCACTTCCTCTGCCGTCACAATGGAAATGGTCGAGAGATTCTTCCCCCAGATGCGTGTGACGATGTCATCATCATCTTTGGTCGGGTCGAGCCCTCCCCACAAGGAGTCCAGAAAAAACCCAAGATCTTCCCGCGTCAGACCCTGGCGGAGGGATAATTCACGGATGCCGTCCGCGTACAGCTTAAACGCCATACTTTCCCCGCCACCGTCATGCTCTTCCTGATAGACCAGCTGTTCTTTGTACAGGAGGGCGGTGCGCTGGACGAGAAACGAGAGCTTGTCATAGGTTGCCAGGTGGGTGCTGAGCTCCTCAAAGAATTGCTGAAAGAATTTTTGTGCGACCGGATTGGTGGGGCCGTAGGTTCGATTCGATTTGGAAGTTTTATCCAACAGCTTGAGGACACGCTTGACTGAGGCGATTTCCGGATCTTCCGTAACTCGTGCTGCGGCGGCAGTCGTGAGCATCTCCCGCACCGGCGTAACGTTCGTGGACATAAGGGTAAGACGTACCGAGAGATCAAGTATTCGTCAAGAAAATCACCGTTCTTCGCTGTCTGATACTTTGAAGATTCGCCTCATCGACGGCTTGTGTGCGCGCAGAGGTATGGGTAGAATCAAGCCCTGATTATGAGCCAACCGCACATCGTGATCTGTTTCGGGGATAGCCTGACGGCGGGATTTCAGTCGCCAACGCCAGAGAACCCGAGCGGACGAGAGACTCCGTATGGACAGTTTCTCCAGTCGTATTTGGATCATGCCGTGCAGGTTCGCATCAGCGGAATCTGCGGCGAGCTGACGGGAGAGATGGTTGCACGATTCCGACGTGATGTCCTCGTTCACCAGCCGACGTACGTGCCGCTCCTTGGCGGTACGAACGATCTTGGATGGAATGCGTCACCGCAGGACATTATCGACAATCTCATCACGATGTACGATCAGGTTTTGGGAATAGGTAGTGTGCCGATTCCCGTAACCGTCCCCTCCATTCGCGTTCAAGACGCGGCAGGAAGCCGAGAAGGGGAGGCGTGGGTCGCCGAGCACCTGGCCCGTCGAGATCAGCTGAACAAACTGATCCAAGCGTATGCCGACTCGAAGGGTATCGCCTATGTCGACCTGTTTAGGGCTACAGTGGATCCTCAAAGCGGGCAATTGGCAGCCATATATTCCAATGACGGCATTCACCTGACTACCGCCGGGTATCGGTTGTTTGCTGAGCGAGTGGCACAAGTTCTTACCTCGTTGTTAGCGAGATATGTGCAAGCATGATTTCCACGCTCCAATCCGTGACCGACCGAGAGTTCGATCGAGTAGTGGATGGGAGTCACGTGCCGGTGCTGGTGGAGTTTTGGAAGCCTGGTTGCGGCCATTGCCACATGCTGATGAAGGAATTAGAGCAGCTGCAACAGGATGTAGGTGAGCAGCTGCTGATCTGTACCATGAACGTGGACGAACAGTTTCAGATCCCCGCAGAATTGGAAATCTCGTCCCTGCCCGCATTGGCGCTCTATAAGAACGGCGAGTTTGTCACCTTCATCGGAGGGCTTGGAAAGAAGGGGGCCATACGCGCGCAGGTCGAGTCCGCATTGTCCGACTGATGCCTGTCTCTCGTGCGCGTTTTACAGTACCCGCCAAGTGCGGCCGTCGTTTTGGATCAATCGATCGGCTTCAACCGGCCCCCAGGTTCCGGCTTGATATTCGGGGAGCCACCGTTGACCAGACTTGTCCCATGCTTCAAGGATCTGGGTGATCCAGGCCCAGGAGGCCTCAACGGCGTCGCGCCGCATGAAGCGGGAGGCATCTCCCGCCATCACGTCAAGCAAGAGGCGTTCATAGGCCTCCGGAGACGGCCGACCAAAGACCTCTCCATACTTAAAGTCCATTTCAACCGGGTGGGTCTGTGCTCTGGTGCCTGGTACCCGTGAGACGATGCGGAGCGTGAGGCCTTCTTCTGGCTGTATCTTTAAGGCCAAGACGTTCGGAGCCTGTGGGGTCTGGCCGCCGGCATTAAAGAGGATCTGCGGGATCTCTTTAAATTGGACGGCGACTTCGCTGGCCCGCAGGGGTAATGCTTTCCCCGTTCGCAAGTAAAATGGGACGCCGGACCATCGCCAGTTTTCGACAAAACACTTCACCGCCACATACGTTTCAGTTGTGGAGTCTGGTTTGACGCCTTTTTCACGGCGATAGCCTGGCACCGGCATGCCGTGAACTTTTCCCTCCGTATATTGTGCGCGGACGGTGCACTTGTCCACATCCTTGGCCGTGATAGGCCGCAGGCAGCGAAGCACTTCCATCTTGGCGTTCCGCACGACGTTGGGATCGAGCGAATAAGGGGGCTCCATCGCTACGAGACAGAGAAGCTGGAGGAGATGATTCTGAATCATGTCTCGGAGCGCACCGGCTTCTTCGTAGTAGCTGGCTCTCGTTCCAACCCCTTCGGCTTCGCTCACGGTGATCTGGACGTGGTCGACATACTTGTGATTCCAGATCGGCTCAAAGATGCTGTTGGCAAATCGGACGACCATGAGATTCTGAACGGTCTCTTTCCCAAGATAGTGATCGATCCGGAAAATCTGCGACTCGTCGAAGACACGGCCGGTCACTTCATTGATGGCTTGTGCGGAGACGAGGTCGCGGCCGACCGGTTTTTCTACGATGATGCGTGTATACGGTGAACGAGCTCCAGGTGTCCCGGCAAGTCCGGAGCGGGAGAGCCCCTCGCAGACGTCGGTGAAGGAGCTGGGGGGAATGCTGAGGTAAAAAATGCGGTTCCCCGGCAGTTTGAACTTCCCTTCAAGTTCTTCCACACGCTGCTTCAGCTGTACATAGGTCTGCGCGTCGTCGTTTCCTCCTGCCATATAGAACAGGTGTTGAGAAAAAGTGTTCCAGGTATCCTCGATTAACGCTTGGCGGGAATGTTTGACGACACCATCTCGGACAGTGGCTCGGAATTCTTCATCGCTCATCGGGGTGCGGCCGAGGCCAAGCACGACGTAGTTCGACGGCAGTAATCCATCAAGGAGGAGGTTGTACACCGCAGGAATCAGTCGCCGACGAGCCAAGTCTCCTGAACCGCCGAAAATGACCAGGGTACAGGGTTCGACCGGTGGCAGCGGTTCCTGTGCGGGGTTGCTGTCGATGCGTGGACCGTTCGTCGGTGCCATAGAAGTCTCCTCAATAAGATCGTTTTGTTATCGACGGACCGCGTGGCCACCGAACGCGTTACGGAGGGCCGCCAACATTTTTTCTGCAAATGATTGATCTTGGCGAGATCGAAACCGTGTGAAGAGTGCGGTCGTCAACGTGGGAACCGGGACATCCTTTTCAATGGCATCGGCGATCATCCAGCGTCCTTCTCCGGAATCCTGCACGTACCCTTTCAATTGTTCGAGCTTCGGATCTTGCTTGAGCGCGCCCACGGCAAGCTCCAGCAGCCATGAACGCACGACACTGCCATGCATCCAGAGATCGGCCACGCGTGCCAGATCCAGCTTGTACTCGCTCTTCGACATCAATTCAAAGCCTTCCGCATAGCCTTGCATCATGCTGTATTCGATCCCGTTGTGGACCATCTTGACGTAGTGGCCTGCCCCGACCCCGCCGACGTGGGCCCAGCCATCGTCCGGAGCGAGGGTCTTGAATATCGGGGCGAGCCGTTGAACGGCAGCGTCTTCCCCACCGACCATGAGGCAGTAGCCGACTTTCAGCCCCCAAATCCCTCCGCTGGTCCCGGCGTCGACATAGTGAAGCCCCTGTTTCTTCAATACTTCGGCACGCCGCACGTCGTCATGAAATCTGGTATTACCGCCGTCGATGATGGTGTCCCCTGGTTTCAGTAAGGCAGCTACGGCTTGTACCGTCTCCTCAGTCGGAGCGCCGGAGGGAACCATGATCCAGACGGCACGCGGGGCGCTGAGCTTGCTCACCAAATCGGCAAGCGAGGTGGAGCCGACACAGCCATGCCCCTCGGCCTGTTGAATGAGGTCGTTCGATCGGTCATAGACGACTACGCGATGCTGATCACGGCGTAGACGGATGACCATGTTCATGCCCATCTTGCCTAACCCGACAAATCCCAGTTCCATAAAAGGGCTCCTTCGATATGTAGGTCGGTGACAGTGAATTGATACCCGCCGATCGATGATGCGGTCGGGTGAACGTCACTTACATCGCATACGACACAATGTCGTCATACGGACGCTGCTGGTGCTGTACCTACCGGCGGTCAGTCGATACGAGCCGGGTTCGGAACATCCTTAAAGAGGAGATCGGCAAATTGTCGGCCAAAGTTGAGCCGGTCGGTGAGCGTCGTGGCGGTCAGGAACTGTCCGGCTAGGTCGGCGAGGGCTGGTTCCCGGGAAAACATGAACCGATGGATGTCCACCGGCGCGACCATCCAAAACCCTCTCAGCCGAAAGAAGGCGGAGATACAATCTTCATAAAACAGCGTCAATAAGTAGTAGGCGGTGCCGGGTTTGTCCACGAGGTCCTGTGCTTTTCCTAAGAGGTGGTAGCATTCCGCCTTGAGACGAATTTGTTCGTTGATGGATGCCGATGGGGGACCCTGGCGGAAACGTTGATGGACTTTGTCGAGCAGCTTTGCACAGATACCGTCATGATCGTAAAGGATCCGGCTTTTTCTTAAGAGTGAGGGGAGTCGGAGAGAATAGGCCAGGTCATCTTCAACCGCGCGGTAACCATGATAACGGATATCAGCAAATCGTTCACCGACCCTGAGAATCTCATGACTGTCCGCTTCGCCTTTGACCAGGGCAAGCAGATCAATGTCACTGTGGGGTGTGAGTGCGCGCCGCGCCCCGGATCCGACGAGGAGGATGCCGACTAGATCACCTCCTCTGCGTCCCTTGACATGCCTGACGGCGACGTCGATGCCGTCTTCAAATCCTGGAGGGGAAGGACTTTCAGGTTGTTCCGGCGGTTCCGGAACTTCGAGCAGTTCAGCGTTCAGTTCTTCCCGAGTAGGAGTCGTGGTGGCTGAGTTGGAGTCCATAAGTATCCGTGATTATGGCGCACTGTTTATCGGTAATGCATGTTTCGCGCGTTTGTAGCGTGAGGTGAAGATCTCTTCTGTCACAACATCGCGTAGGCATTCTATGGATCAAGGGATAGCCTGTCAATGTCGAACGATCATCGCGGAAGAACTCTCGTGAAGGCCGCAACGGCTTCATCAATCTGAAGTTCCGTGATGTCCAGGTGTGTAACCGCGCGATAGCTCTTTCCTCCGACTGAGTTGACGAGGACTCCCTGCTCTTTGAGCGCGGCGACCAGTTCGCTTGGTGAGCGTCCCTCGTCGAGAATATCGAAGATCACGATATTTGTTTCTACATGCTGCGGAGCGATCTGGATCGCTGGAATGTGCTGGAGCAGTCGGGCCAGTTTCTTCGCATGCTCGTGGTCGGTCTTGAGACGAGCCACATGTCGTTCCAATGCATAGATCCCGGCGGCGGCCAGGACCCCGGCTTGCCGCATGGCGCCTCCGTACATGCGACGAAATCGACGCGCTCGTTCGATGAGCTTGGGATCATTGGAAAGGAGCAGCGATCCGACGGGAGCGCCGAGTCCCTTGGAGAGGCAGAGGGAGACGGTTTCAAAATGTTGGGCGTAGGCGGTCGGAGGAAGCGTCGTGGCAGCCACGGCATTGAACAGCCTGGCGCCATCCAGGTGCATGGGAATTCCATACTTCACCGCGACGGCACGAATTTTTTCGATCGTGGAGAGGGGATAAATGGTGCCGCCGCCGGCATTATGCGTATTCTCCAAACAGATCAGCGCGGTCGTGATGCTGTGGGGGTCGGTCGGCCGAATGGCGGCTTCCACTTGCTCCGCTGTGATAATGCCCCGCTCTCCCGGCACCCAATGAAGCTGCACGCCGGCCAACGCGCCGGCTGCTCCTTGTTCGTACCGGACGATGTGGCTGGTGCTTTCCACGATGACTTCTTGTCCTGGCTGAGTTTGAACGCGAATTGCTAGTTGGTTGGACATGGTACCGGAGGGAACGAAGAGACAGAACCGCTTGCCCAGCATCGCTCCGGCCATGTCTTGAAGCCGATTGACGGTCGGATCTTCGCCGTAGACGTCATCGCCCACGTCGGCGCGGGCCATCGCCTTGCGCATTTCATCGGTCGGTTTGGTGACGGTGTCGCTACGAAGATCGATCATTCCTGCGGCCTCCATGGAGTTCAGCCGGGCATTCTAGCAGATCTTCCACTTGCAGGCGACGATGCACCTGATACACTGCGGGAGCATGGACGAATTACGTTTCTCTCGGCCTCAGCGATGGGCCGATTTTCTTGGGGCCAAACCGGACGAGCTGCTTCCGTTGGCTTGGGCCTTCGCCTATTTCTTTTGCCTCCTGTGCGGGTATTCCATTCTGCGTCCCGTGCGCGACGAGATGGCCATTGAAGGGGGACTCAAGCATCTTCCTTGGATGATGACGGCGACATTTCTCGCCATGCTCGCGGCCACGCCGTTATTCGGGTGGCTCTCCGCACGATGCTCACGCCATCGATTATTGGTGACGGTGTACGGGTTCATTATTGCGAACCTCTTTTCTTACTACCTGTTGATGACAAGTCATCTGTATCCCGAGTGGGTGGCTCGCAGCTTTTTTGTGTGGCTGTCGGTGATCAATCTGGTGATTGTGTCGGTGTTCTGGAGCTTCATGGCCGATCTCTTTACAACCGAGCAGGGGGCGAGGTTGTTCGGAGTCATTGCGGCAGGAGGGAGTAGTGGAGCCTTGGTCGGCCCGTTGATCACCACGGGGCTGACGTTTGTTTTCCCGGTGCCGGTGCTCATGCTGGTTTCGGCGGGATTTTTGTTTCTCTGTCTGGGCTGTATCTATCGACTTGAGCGATGGGGACGTGAACGGTCCGAGCACCACCAGCCACGACCGGGTGATCCGCTTCAGGGCAGCTTCCTGGCCGGCATTCGGCTGACACTCTCTTCGCCCTATTTGATGATGATCTGCGGGTACCTGGCCTGTCTGACCATGACCGCCACATTTCTCTATCTTGAGCAGACACGCTTGGTGTCGGAATATTTCGACCAGCCGGAAGCCCGCACACGCCTCTTCTCCAGTCTGGACTTTGCGACCGGTCTGTTGACGTGGGTGACGCAGGTATTCCTCACACAGCGGGTCATTCGGCGATTCGGCCTGGTTGCACCCTTGCTGTTTTTGCCCTTGATCAGTGTCGTCGGGTTTTTAGGCATTGCCTTGTGGCCGACCCTTGCACTCTACGTCGTCTTTTCCGTCATGCGGCGGGTCGGAGAGTATGCGCTCTCGAAGCCGGCGCGCGAAGTGTTATTTACCGTCGTCAGTCGAGAGGAGAAATACAAGGCGAAGAATTTCATCGATACCGCCATCTCTCGCGGCGGAGACGCCTCAACTGGTTGGCTGGTGACTGGTGTGAAGGCGTTGGGTGCCACGACGGTTCAGATCGCTTGGGCGTTGGTGCCCATGATGCTGATCTGGGCCTGGTTGGCGACGGTGTTGGCTCGGCAGAAGGATCGCCGATAGACAGGATGAATTGCCTTGTATGCGCAATGTTGAGAGTGGTGCGATATGTATCGGGAGAACATCCGTTCATGGTGACCTTGTCGCACCATGAACGGGGGTGAGGGACATTGAGCTCAGTCTCGGACCGTGACCGAGCCGATCACGTAGGAGCTGGTTCGTCCTGCCTTGGCTCCTCGGATCCGCACCTCTGAGACGTCGCGTACATGCTCACGGAACATCCAGGTAGTGCCAGCCTGCAGCTCAGGCCAGAACCACCAGCTGCCATCGCGCTTTCTGAACCAGAGCTGGATTGAGGTATCGGGAAGCACCTGAATCGAGTCCAGGTCGAAGTACATGGGCAAACGGGTGTCGGTCGTGCTGACCCATATCTTAACCCACTGGGTTTGGTCATGGGAGGTCAAGACGCGTGGGGTTCTCACCCAATCCACATCCGTGCATTTCCATTCCACGAGCCTGCCGAATCCCCGGCCTAGTCCGTCTCCTGGGTCAGGGAGGGTGTAGCACTCAATCCCGGTTTCCATGCTCAAGTGGTAATGGGCTGAGCCTATGGTATCCAGGTTGACGTCGCTACGAGAGCAGTGCTGGCGGTAGGTCCAGCAGTTGGTGTGTTTGGTGCTGTCGCAAATCTGTAGTTGCCCGTTCGATCCGCGGCTGGTCTTGAGGGCTAGGGTCGACCGGGCCTGCCCGTAGATCTGTCCGAGTGCGGCTTCATCGTCGAAGGTGACCTGGCAGGCTTGATGAGGGCTCTCGGCGGAACGCGCTTGTACGGCCTTCGGTGATTGGCTGTCACGCTCTCGTTCGGCGGCTTGCTCAGGCGTAGCCTGGGTCGGCGGTGCCAGCGTGTGGCTCGATTTCAATTCGGCACAGGCTCCCATGGTTGTTGCCATGATCAGGCAGAGCATTAGGTAGCATCCGCGTCCGTTCATTTGCACTCCAGACCCCATTGTTCCTCCTTCGTCCGGCGCATCTCGATGTGTCCGTACCGGCTTGTTATTCGTTCTCTGTAGTGATCAGCACCGTGCTCGGCATACTCCGGAACTTTGTCGCTGTTTACTGATTGAAAAAACGCGTGTTATAGTCCGCCCTTGCTGTTTATGAGTTCTATTCCCGAAGGAGATTGTGATGGTAATGATGCAGTCAAACCTGTCTGTGGACCATGAAGCCTATGGCAATTGACACTCCTGCCAAATTATACCTCGAAAAGCTGTTCAAAGACTCACGGAGTGTTACCGGCCCACTCGCGCTCCTGCCCGGCTCAGTCAAGGCAACCGCTCTCCATGCAATGGCCGATCGAGTGGCTTCTGACCGTGACACAATTTTAACCGCGAATGCTAAGGATGTCGAGGCGGTCGGAAAGTCTTTTGGAGAGGGGGCGGCGAAGGAACGGATGAAGGCGGCCGTGGCGCATGTACGGGTGACGGCTGAGCAGATCAACGGCATAGTCGAGCGACTGCATCAGATTGCCGACCTGCCGGATCCGGTAGGGCTGGTGCTGGACCGGCAAGAGCGTCCTGATGGCTTACAAGTCTCGCGGGTCAAGGTGCCGATCGGGGTGTTGGGTGTGCTATCAGAGCGCAGCCCACACATCACTGTGGAGTCGATTGCGTTGGGGCTGAAGTCAGGGAATTTCTGTATTCTTCGCGGCGCACCGGAATGGCGGCATACGCATGAGGCGATCGACGGCGGATTGCGTGAGGCCGCCGTCAAGAGTGGAGTGCCGGCCGGGGCGTGGGTGTTGATTGATCGACAGGATAAGGATGTGGCACTTGAGCTGATGCGGTCGGCAAAGGGGGTCGATGCGCTCATCGTACGTGGGGGAAGTGGGTTACGAAAAGTTGTCGCGGAGCAGGCGAAGGTGCCGGTTTTGTGCGACGACGGCGGAGTGACGCATCTGTATATCGACGGCGATACCGACATTCCGATGGCGCAGAACCTGGTCATTAACTCGAAGGTTCAAGAGCCGGAAGCCTCCAATTCTCTCGATACCTTGCTGGTGCAACAGGTGATCGGACGACAGCTCCTGCCGCCATTGATCAATCGGTTGCTCGATCAATTTAAAGTGGAAGTGCATGCCTGCCCGAAGACCGTCGCCCTCATGGGACAGATGGCCATGACGGGCCATACGGCGATTCTCCCCGCGACAGAGGGGGATTGGCGGACCCAGTTTGCCGGACCAACCCTAGCCATTAAGATGGTGGAAGGTCTGGATGAGGCGTTGGCCCACATTGCCGCCCA
>JAEURV010000152.1 GCA_016788465.1 Nitrospira sp.
CACCTTGCCATATCAGTTCAGCACGATGGCGATTCAAATACAAAAGCCCATCACAAACCGTTTATCAAGACCGCTTAACCATCAAGGAGGATCCATGAAAACAGCAATTATTGTGATGTCAGACCCGAAGAATGGTTCAGAAGAAGCCCTAGGGCGGGTCTTTAATGCGCTAGCATTGGCTGCGGAGTGCAAACAGAAGGGTGATGAAGTCGCGGTCGTCTTCAACGGCACTGGGACCCGTTGGCCGGCGGAACTCACCAAACTCTCGCATCCCGCCAACGGACTCTACAACGCCGTACGAGATGTTGTGCATGGCGCATCTTGCGGCTGCGCGGATGTCTTTGGCGAGAAAGAAAGCGTGGAATCGTGCGGCGTCCCGCTCAAGAAGGACCATGCACTGGCTGGTACGTCGGGTCTGTTGAGCTTGCGCCGGTATGTCAGTGAAGGTTGGAACACGGTCGTATTCTGACAGTACAAATAGGAAAGAGATCAGCCTGGCAACGGTTATCCGTTGCCAGGCTGATCTCGATGGAGGGTGAGCCAATGGCGATGAAATATCTCGAGACGATAATGACCGAGTCGGTGCTTCGTGCGCAGCACCACTACTATGGCCATGCGGCGAAGATTACCGATGCGCCTGAGCGCGATCTCCTCGGCGAAGGGGAGGCGGAGTTTCTCGCCGCCAGAGATAGTTTCTACCTGGGCACGGTGAGCGAAACCGGCTGGCCCTATGTCCAGCATCGCGGAGGGCCGAGGGGGTTTCTGCGCTTGCTCAATCCCTCAACCTTGGTCTTTGCGGACTATCAAGGGAACCGACAACTCTTGAGCACAGGCAACCTGTCCGTGGACAATCGTGTCTCCCTCTTTCTGATGGATTACCCGAATCGGGCCAGACTGAAAATCCTGGGCCATGCGAGGGTGGAAGATGGCCGATTACATCCAGACCTTGCGGCACAACTCGCCAACCCAGCCATGAAAGCACGAGTGGAACGCATCGTCTTCATCGACGTGTTGTCGTTCGACTGGAACTGCCCGAAGTACATCACGCCGCGATATTCGCTTGAAGAGGTGGAGGAATTGGCGGGATCGTTGAAAGCCTGTATCACAGAATTAGAGGCTGAGTTGCGCACACTCAAAACACGGTCAGGCTCTTGACCGACAGGGCACAGCATCCAGTTGCAGCGACTCATTCAAACGGAGATACACATGTCTTCCGCTCTACCCAACCGCCCTCCTCTTCCACCCTTTACTGAAGAGACGGCTGCCCAGAAAGTGCGTATGGCTGAGGACGCGTGGAATAGGCGAGACCCCGAGGGAGTGTCGCTGGCATATACCACCGATAGCATCTGGCGGAACCGTTCACAATTTCTGACTGGTCGGGAAGCAATCGTTCAGTTCTTAACGCAAAAGTGGAATAAGGAGTTGGATTATCGGCTCATCAAGGAACTGTGGGCGTACCAAGATAACCGAATCGCCGTGCGCTTCGCCTATGAGTGGCGCGATGATTCAGGGAATTGGTTCCGATCCTATGGCAATGAAAACTGGGAGTTCGATGAGAATGGCCTGATGCGTCGGCGTCTCGCCAGCACCAACGACCTTGCCATCAAGGAATCTGAGCGGAAGTACCACTGGCCGCTGGGCCGGCGTCCTGATAGCCACCCGTCTCTCTCTGAACTTGGTCTCTAAGAGCTTTCTATCTGCCCGACAACAGAAGAGCCTAAACGGAAAGAGTTTTTACTCTTGAGGTCGTCACTCTGGTGCACTGACTCACCCTCACCTCAAAGCTAGAGGGTGCGTCTTCTTTGCATTGACTGCTCCGACGACAAGACGACGCCCATTACAATATTGTGGAAGCTTGAGGGCAGAAGGGAAGGAAGCAGGCAGCACCGTTGCCTACCTGCAATACGGTCGCATAGGCTAGATGTCGCAGACGGGAGATGGATAACGAGCATCATCCCACGGTCTATTTGCCCATCTCATCCCTGAAGCCAGACACTGTATCCGCCCCCCTACCTCCCCATCTTGCACGATGTTGACGTCGATCCCAAAGACCAGCAATAGGATGCCCTGTCAAAACATCAGTGCTAGTCCTCTAACAGAAAGCTGAAAAAGTCCTCCCGCGGTGTTCTCGCATCACTCAGAGGCTCGACGTACCAAAACGTATGCCTCGCCCCTTCGCTCGCTGCGGCCTTGCTGGACGGCCTTTTGAGCATTCTGAAGTGTGGAGTGCCACAGTCGCTTCTCTCATCGTGCAACGATGTGCGAAGCAGAAACCGCGTTTTTCAGCAAACTGCTCATGAAGTTTGGTTGAGTGCTGAGGCCCCAGCAGGGATCAGCCTGCTGGAGCCCCATGAACTTACAGAAGGATGTCGGTACCAGCTCCCCCCACCACAAGTGCCGGGATGCCGACCAGCTGAATCTCAAACTCCGCCGCGGCATCGGCATCGGTGTTGCCCTGTAAAATCCCACCGACATACCGGAGGTGACCCGCAGTAAACGCCCCACCCCAGATGAAAGCCTGGTTGCCTGCCACGAGGCTATTGGCATCGATCGTGGTTAGATCAATTCGGTCGCCAAGTCCCGCACCCGCTCCGGCAAACCCTACGATCTTATCCCGGCTTGCCCCAACAGGACTTTCATTGACGGAATTATAATCGAAAAGATCATTCCCGGTGCCGCCATTTAGGGTATCGAGCCCCAGCCCCCCGACCAGCGTATCGTTGCCTAACCCACCATTGATGGTGTCATTGCCATTGCCGCCGGACAAGGCATTATTTGCAACACTCCCTGTAATGACATCATTACCAGCCGTCCCAATTAAATTCTCAATACTGACCAGTGTATCCGTCAACACAGAGTTCCCTGGGAAACTCACGACCCCTGTCGCCAGGTTCGCATTAATTGGGCCTGCATAGAAGGCATACGACGTGGTATCAACCCCTGTGCCGCCATCAATGAGGTCAAACCCGAAACGTCCATCTAAAAAGTCATCACCATTGAGACCAAATAGACTGTCGTTGTCATTACTACCAATGATAGTGTCGTTACCATTCGTGCCAATTAAGATCATGTCGCCCCTCCCTCCTGTCTTGGTTACGTTTAGACCAGTGCCATTCGAATGCACCCAACCATCACGGTTGTATGAATTGCGTACTATACTGATTCCTAACTATATAGTATAGAAAATTTATCAAGCGACCAGAAACTCTGCTGGCCAGTACTTACTCTACCCTGCTCGTCCACCCGCGATGACCATGCTGCGAGGAAAACGAAGAGAATGGTCTGATCTGCAAATGATTCTGGCGCTGGGGAGGTGAAGGAACGGCCCGCAGGGAATTTCTCTCGATTCACCCGAGATCTGAATAGATTCAGGGTACGAAGCACTAAAAGTCTCAGCAACTGCCTTCACAATCAAGCAGGCTGACTGGCCGCCAGCCCCCACGGCGGCTTGCTCTTCACCATCGCATTGAGAATCGTGAGGGGCTTTCGCACGAAGGTCGTTGATCCAAGCATCTTCATCCTACCCGCCTGATATAGCTATAGGGGGCAAGTCTCACACTCGTACACACCGCAATTCTCCAACATCGAACATCCACCGCATTCGTCAGGCGGATTGTACGGGGGATGGCAAGGAATGCCTGCTCCTCGATAAGGATCGTCGCCCGTGTGGATGCACCATTCATCCCAGTACAGTATCCGGCAAATGTCTACTTGCGAAACCTGGATCTGTTTTGCTCTTTGTACTGACCTTGAAAATGAAGAACAGGCACACGATCAGCTCGACTAAGTCGTTAAGACAGACTGGCAGGGTAGTCGGATCATCAGAGAGCGCTATTACCACAGCTCCGTATTCGTACAGTTGAGTCGGTTGTAAACACCTCTCTTGTCGCTTTGCCTGCAAGGGGATGAGGGAAAAGTGGCGGTCGTTCGCCACCTTTGGCGGACGACCGTTCTGACCTCCGATTATGTGAGAACAATGGATGAAGGTGACGGACCTGAACCATATCCCTTTTGCCCATTCGATGCCGAATGGATCACGCAGGAAGTCCATATGATCAAGGAGGCATGGAATACAGGAGACCCGGAAACGTATTGCGTGCCCTTACGCTCGACTGCCCATACCGAAATCGTTCGGAGTTCTTGTCAGGTCGTGAAGCGACCGTCTGGTTTCTACGGCGTAAACTGAAACCGCCAGCTTCTACTTACCTACAACGGTGTCCTTGAGCTTCTTTCCTTCGTCCTTCATTTCTCCCGCATTCTTCATGGCATCCTGAGCTTTGAGATCCTTCGCACTTTGCGCAGTCTCACCGCCTTCTTTCTTGACGTTCTCTGCCTGACCTTTCACCGTCTCGACCTTTTGCTTCATGGCGCCCAGATCAACGGCCCACGCAGAAGACATAGGACTGAACCCTAAGATCGCCAGAACTGCACAGAACACACTTGCTTTAGTTTTCATGACACACTCCCTCTCCAATATTGGGGTTGATCGAGGAAGAGGCAGCACCACTGGCGTTGCCTCTTCCTCGATCATTGTGTTACTTGACGACCACCTCAACCCGTCGGTTCTTCGCACGACCCGCTGCCGTATTGTTACTGGCAACCGGATCACTTTCTCCATGACCCGCTGCCGTTAGGCTGCCCACACCACCGTCCCGAAGAGCCTGCGCCGCACTGTCGGCCCGCGCATCTGAGAGCTCCTTATTGGATGGAAACTTCTTCGCGAGCGCCCCCTTGATGGCGACATTGTCGGTATAGCCGGCTACATGCACTGACTTTTCAGGAAAGTCCTTCAGCACATTCCCGACGCGTCTCAAGGCATCAGCTCCTCCGGCCTTCAGCTGCTCTTGACCGGAGTCGAACAACAGACTCGATGCCAGATTGATCGTGAGCGCATCCCCGGCTTGATTGACCGACACCGTCCCTTTGGAGATCTCAGGGCGCAAGGCTTTCAAAAGATCCCGCTCCGCCCGAGCCAGGCTCCCCTTACTTGCCCCCAATTGCCCTTCAAGGTCCGCAATTCGCTGCTTCGCGGCGGCCAATTCTCCAGCTACGCCGTCATGATCTCCCAGCTGTTGCCTTGCTGCTGCCAATTCCGCTGCGAGCCGATCTCTTTCGCTTTGTAATTGGCCGAAGTCACCTCTGGCCGACGAAAGCTGGCTCGACAGGGCTTCATGATCCCCGGCGCCAGATCGAAGGTGAGCGATCTCATGCTCACGAGCAGCGAGTTCCCGTTCTAGCTCACTCACCCGGCTGCTCAGCGCCCCATTCTGCCTGCGGGCTGCTTCGAGCTCATCAGCAAGCCGTTGACGTTCCCGCTCGAGCGCCGCCAGGCGGTCAGCCGTTGGATCAGCCACCACTGTCTTCGCAGTTGAAGGACACCCGCTGCCCTGATGGTAGCCGTACCACTTCTTGTCGATACAGACCGTCGGCTGCTTGATATAGGACGAAGGATGATTGGGCAACGCGGAACAACCAGCCAGAACAACCAAACTTGTCAGCACGGTCGAGGCTTTAAGAGCTCCCATGAAGATCTCCTTATTCATCGATCTGCAAGGCATCCACCTCACGAGATCTGGTTTCGACGGTTGAACCAACCTTACTGACGATTCTTGAGTAAGTCGCGGATCTCCCTCAACAACTTCTCCTCGTTGGTCGGTTCCGGCGGCGCAGGCGGAGCCGGTGGTGGCGCCTCCTTCTTAAACCGGTTGACTTGCTTCACCAGCATAAAAATGACAAAGGCGATGATGATGAAATCAAACACGCTTTGGAGAAACACTCCGTAGTTCAATGTCGGAGCGCCTGCCGCCTTCGCCGCAGCTAAGGAGGGAGGGGATGTTCTTGAGAGATCGATGAACAGGCTGGAGAAATCCACCTTGCCCATCAATAACCCAAGCGGCGGCATCAGGACATCACTGACGAGTGACGACACGATCTTTCCGAACGCTCCACCGATGATCACACCGATGGCCATGTCCAGAACATTGCCCTTCATAGCAAATTCTTTGAATTCTTTCAGCATAATGCTCTCCTTCCCAACGAACTCGTTGACTGAGGACAACGCAAAGCCGCTAACGCTTGCGAGTGGTATCGAAGGCATAGCCCAAGGTCAACAAGTACAGGTTATCAGTATCGCCCGTTCCTGTCGGCGGCCGATTGTTGTACCGCGTGGTAACTTGGAATCCACTCGCCAGACCGGCAAAAATCTTCATGCGAACGCCGTTATCCATCGTAAAGAAGAAGTCCGAGGCATTCTGGACGGAGGGGAAAATTTCGTTGTGGTGGTATAACGTAACCCGGCCGTCGAACAAGGGCCAATCCCATTTCATCGCCACACGAGCGCGGAAGCTCGCTCGATCATCGGTGACGCTGTTGTCGCGGTAGTCCTCGTTGAAGTACGTCGGACCGGCTTCGGCGTAAAACGTCATATCTTTAAAAATACCATTGAGGTCTCCGCGCTCGATGAATTGGTAGCCTGGTCCGCTGGCAATCGCCGTTCTCAGCTTGAGGTTTTGCAGGAAATCGTTCTCGACATAGGCCGATGCGAACCAGAAGAACCGTTTGGTGATAAAAAAGTCCAGCTTGATGGTTCCTCGTGCATTCCGAACTTGCAGACTCCCGCTGTTGTCTCCATAGACGTAGCGGCCCAATAAGGTCAACCGCAATTGCTCACTCCGAGCCACCAAATCCCCGACGACGCTGATGTTCCGGAGACTACTGTTTCCTGTGGACTGTGAATAACCGGCATTGATGCTCCCTGTGTAAATGACCGGCGATTGGATCACCGGATTGACCTGCGTCACCGCATCCATCGGGACCGTCATGGTATCTCCGCTTGGGCCCGCCTTGACCCTCATCGTCCCCGGGTCCCCTTCTTCCACGGTCCCGTTCAGAATGGTCCCTTCCTTGAGATGAAAGGGGATGGGATGGGAGACAGCGATCTTGCTCACCTCCGACCACTTAACCTTGATGGGGTCCGCAGCTAGAGCGTTCTTGATCACCAGAAGACCACCGGTCATTTCGATGACTTCCCCATGTATCACGCTGCCGTCTTTCAGAGTGATCACATCCTGTACCGAAGCAGGCTGCACCACCGTCGCTGCATCTTCCGCAGAAAACGCAACGCCCACCATGGCTGTCAGGCTCCACACCATGATCGACCCAATCGTGACTATCGATGGCCTCATTGGTCCTCCTTCTCATCTATACGTAATTTCATAGCGCTAGTCCGACCTACGGATATACCGTGTTTACCGGGACACTGCAAGAGATCCTTTCCGCATCGGCCGGCACAGATCTCCGCATCCTTTGTCTCCGATCTTTTATTCGCACATGGACTTCCAGATCGGATGTCATCCTGTCATCTTAGGATGGGCTCGGATGAACACTTGTCTCTGCGGAGTCCGGTCAATTCTGTCGATTCCGTTCGAAGTTGATATAGTAGCGTGCCGCTTCAGCACGCCTGGAAATTCCGAGACGTTTATAGATCTTCTGCAGGCGAGCAGCGACCACGGTGTGAGCAACATTCAGTTCCTGTCCGATTTCTTTGTTGGTCTTCCCGGACGCCACCAAGGAAAGCAGGTGTCGCTCTTCTGTTGAGTAGGTCGCCTTCCATTGCTCCTGCCCCGATGTACTGCCATCGCGGAGCCATTGGATCAGTTGCTCTGTGAGATGGTGATCCATGATGGCGCCCCCGCTCGCGACGGCTTCAATGCTCTTCATGATGGACTCGGCTGTCGCACTCTTCAGCAGGTATCCGTGCGCCCCGGCCATAATCGCTGCGCGCAAAATGTCTTTATCATCCTGTGTGGTAAAGAAGAGGACCTTTACTTGCGGATGACTCTCCCGAATCGTCCTGCAGAGTTCGATGCCACTGTCCTGTCCTACTCGAACCTCTACTAACACCAGATCTGGTTGTTTGGTGGAGATGGCTTGGATTGCCTCCTGTCGGGTACCGGCAGTGCCAATGACTTCAATGTGATGGCTTTTTGAGAAAAATTCTCTGATTCCCTGCAGTGTCAGGACGGAATGATCAATGACGAGGATACGAATTCGCTGTTGAACTCCCTGTGTTCTCTCCATCCAACACTCCCGATTCAGTACGAGACTCATGACCTGACTCCTTGTCTCCTCGTTTACCAACCTTCCCCCTTAGTGGCCCTACATGCCGCCATCAAACCTCTCTGTCAGAGTCTCGGCGCACGCCAGCCCTATGCCGATGTTGTGCGATGTACCCCCATGGGGCCCACCGTGCGCTTCGCATGCCGCGCATACGCACCGGTGGATGTTGATGCCTTGAGAACCTCCCTCTGTCGAGCCACAAGATTTCTGAGCATTCTCACTGTGACCATCGCGCCGCAATTGACACAACGCAACACACCTCGGCCCGCGAGCTGTTCCTTAAATTCGGCTTCTAGGCAATACTCCGCCACCATCAACCCTTTGCACCGTTGACAACGCATACACCGATCCCTCCTTCTGACATCGGGTTTGAGATTGGCTAGGATCATCAGTGCTCCCATCTGTGACCTGCGCTGGCTCTCCTGTCTGACCACCCGCTGGCGATGGTCGCTGCAGAGAAACGACTCCGGATGCCGGCTGGGGCTCAGATGAATTCAGCACTCTGCAGAGATCGACGACGAAATCGACAAACGCACCAATCAGCGCCTCGCGACAGCCCAACTCCTGAACACCTTCCACCGGCTTCCACTGTTCATTCACTTTTTTGACGACCATCAGACGGTGGGTGCGTGTCCCGTGATTAGGTTCGGTCGTGAGCAAGTAGTCTTCCCCGTTTGTCCCTTTGACAAGGAGGCCTTGCGCGGTCATAGGGATCTCCTCATTCCCGTTATCTCCCGACAGGATCATGCACGGCATTTTGTGAGTGAGACGGTGTGCTCATACTATGAGAACACTAACAATCCTCGTGCCAGCGTCCTGATGCATAAACCTGCGTTGACTGTTGCGTCGTTCCAGCATGTCCATGAATCATCGAGCCGTGGAGGGTGTCTCAGCTGATCCAATACTGTGTCTCATGAGACAGCCATCCACGAGATGAGACGGTCATTTGTTCCTGCGAGGAGTGGCTCGTGTCAGAGCGATAGCACATGCCATGGCGGCGCCAGGACAGATGCCACAGCGAGATTGTCCCCAGTCGGCTGAACAGGTGAGGAGTTTGGAGAGTTAGTGCGGTTGGATATCAAGTTCAACGAGGCGACGATAAAACGTTGCCCGGCTGATCCCTAATCGTTTGGCTGCTTCGGTCCGGTTGCCCTTTGCCTCGGAAAGGGCTGTCAAGAATCTGGTTTTCTCATCCGGATTCGATAGCGGGATGAAGACGGATGGGCTGGGGCCCACAGTGGTCCCGGTAATCTCCGGAGGAAGATCAGCGGGGTGGATCTCAGTTCCTTTACAACTAATCACGGCGAATTCAACCGCGCTCTTCAACTCACGAACATTTCCTGGCCAAGTATGGCTCATCAGCAGACGAAGCGTGTCCGGATGCAGCCGCTCGATAGTCTTCCCGGTTGCAGCGCAGATTTGCCCGAGCATCGATTGTGCCAGAAGAGGGATATCTTCCCGCCGATCTCGAAGAGGAGGAAGCTGGACTCGCGCGATTCGTATTCGGTAAAGCAGGTCTGCCCGAAACGATCCTCGAAGTACGTCTTCGCTGAGGTTGTGATGGGTGGCCGCAACCACACGCACATTGACCGTACGAGGCTTCGCTTCTCCCAGACGTGTGATTTCCTTCTCCTGTAAGACCCGCAACAGAGCTGTCTGAACATTGGGCGGGATGTCGCCGATTTCATCCAGGAACAACGTGCCCCCCTCTGCCGCTTCGAACAGGCCCTGTTGATCCTGGATGGCTCCGGTAAACGCTCCCCGCCTGTGTCCGAAGAGTTGGCTGGTCAGAATCGAATCGGTGAGACCGGCACAATTCGCCGCGAGAAACGGTTTGTTCTTTCTCCCGCTGGATGAATGAATGGCTCGTGCAATGAGTTCCTTTCCGGTCCCTGTCTCGCCTTCAATCAACACCGTGGTATCAACCTGCGCCACATCACGCACCAATTGATAGACGCGAAGCATGGCGGAACTCTTCCCCACCAGATCGTGAAACGACGCCTGTTCGTTGAGGGCTTGGCGAAGTGCATGAACTTCTGTACGATCGTGAAGGACCAAAATACGTCGCGCTGAATGACCCAAGTCCCTGTGGATCTCCAACTCAATCCATTTGGAGCAAGGCCTCCCCAGACAGAATGGTCCGACGGAACGAGTCTGCGACGAGCCCTCGAGAAGATGTTGAACCAGCAGATGATCTTCTTTGCGAAGTGACAAAATCTGGTCCCAAGACTGACCAATAGCCCCCTCGTCGGCAATACCGAGCATCTCAAGCGTGCGATCAGTCGCGAATGTGATCCGTCCACGCTCATCCAAGACCATTGCGGTAAGTCCCAGCTGCTGGAGCAACGCCAGTGCATCGTCCTTTGTGCGTTCACTCGCTTCTAATCGGCCGATCAAGCGTATCTCCGTATTTCGATGCGATTTTGCGGTGATGCCTTCGACAAGCATTCGTTCCCGAGCCCGCTGAACAATAGACCGCATGTTCTCAAAGTCTGAGCCTAGACGCTCGATCAGCACGAGCATGCGTGGTCCAAGGGACAACGCCCTGGCTTCCAGCGTCATCGTGTCACCCTGCTGGTCCGACTCCGTCCACGGACCGGATTTTTCAATCGGACCAGGAGCGCCCTGCCAGACTGAGTGGATGCCGGTCAAATAATCCTGTAAGAACGGCGAGCATCGGCTCAGGTCTAGTGAGCTGCGGCTCGTTAGACCAAAACACCGGCTCCACCACTCAGGCGGAACGCCTTGCAGCTGAAACGTGCCTGACTCCTCGTTCCACTCCAAGACGGTGATATCCAGCGCGGCCAAGATATGATCGGACAGCGACCTGTCGGGAAGATGGGATTGGTCCGTCATCGGCTCACCCTTGGCGGAGGTGCGGCACTCAAAAGCATCTCGGCAAGCCGAGCGAACAGCTCATCGACCCCCTGACCGAGCTTGGCGCTACCGAGGAAGACCGGCCAGCCTTGTTCCCGTAGCTGGTCGATGACCGATTGATCGATCTCCCACTCCGACCGGAGATCGGACTTGTTGATGATCGCGACAAATGGTAGGGGTCCGACCGTCCGCACAACCGTTTGCTGGAGCAGACGAGCCGTGTCGAGTGTGGCCTTCCTTGTGCCGTCCAGCACCAGGATATAGCCGGAAGACCCGCGCAAATAGGATTCCCGGACATGCTGGAACTCATCCTCGCCATAGAGATCCCACAGCATGAGCATCATGTCTTGACGATCGACGGTGACCATCTTCTTTTCGACCGTCACCCCTATCGTCGTCTGATAGTGCTCAGAGAACACGTTGGTCACATATCGTCGAACGAGGCTGGTCTTCCCGACGGCAAAGCCCCCTAACAGGCACACTTTCTTCTGCATCATGGCCGAGCAGGCCCAGATTGAGGATCGAGAGGCTCGATCGTGGCCCGAAACGTCACGATTCGTTGGGCAGGATATTTTGTGAGCGCCACACGTTTGTCGAGAACTTCTCCGATCCCTGACGGAAGCATCGTAGATGCACCAAGGTGTTCGCCTCTGAGTATCTCGAGGACAGCCTCGGCCCGTTGTTTGCTGAGCTGAAGATTCAGCGTCGCCGATCCGGTCCCATCAGCCGACCCGAGCACCTCCAATCTCAGACGCTGCCCTGATTGCGCAACAGCTTGGTCCAGATCACGCAACGCCACCAAGACCGCATTCAGGCTTGAATGTTCCGATGGTTCGACCGTAGCCGAGCCGAGGCTGAAATGAATGGCGGCATGGTTGATCTGATTGAGAAGATCGGGGATGGAGACCGCGACGAGGCCCTCGCCGTTGTAGCGCACAATTCCCGGCACAAAAGACGCCAGCCGCCTCGTCTCAATGACCCATTCACTCGATGCCGACCCAGTGGCTACCAGCGTATCTCCGTCTACACGAAACTGGACGGTGCTTGGGGGCTTCAACATCACCTGCGCCCTTCTGAGAATCAGGTGCGGGTCGAGTCCATAATAAGAAGCCCACGAGGCCGTTACGGTCGACTCATGAATACCGGCCTCACGGATTAAGGAAGAAGGGTCTTTGGACAGCGGATCTCGCAGTCCTTCGAGATAATGCTTGCCCCACGTCGAATACGCATTCGTCACAAGAATCCCCGGCTCAGTCTTCAGTTGCATAAGGAGATGAGTCCATCGGGCCTGAGCTTGATAGGCGGTCCATCCCCACCAGCAGCATGCAAGGAGAACCGTTCCTCCAAGAATCCAGAGTTTCGGTGCGTTGCGTGACTGACCTGATTCATAATGGGCCTGCAGACAGTCTTCGAGGTGCGGCTGCACCGGTTGAAACAGAGCTGCATCTCCGTCAAACGACTCCAAGGCGTCCGCCTGTTCCGCATGAATACGATCCAACACATCTCGAAACTTTTCTCTCAGACTGGCCGGAGGGGATCCCCGGATCACACCGGCCAGATACGCGCGGGATCCTTGCTCGATCCAGACCGTCCACTCTCCGACTTGGAATTGGTTGAGGGTCTGGTCTTGTGTGGCTCCGAATGAATCTCGAACATAATCCTGAATCGCCGTAAGCATGCCGGACAAAACATGTTGATCCTGAATGACGACTCCCGCTGCCGCAACATGATGGAGCAACAGCCCCGTATCCCGGTGGATGAGAAACACTTGGTCCACCCGGTAGCGCAATCGATGCAGGAGCACCACCTCTGCAAACGGGCGACCGGTTCGCCACGCTTCCAGCCGCCACTGAAATCCCCGAAGTGAGAGGCTTTCGTCCAGCGAGTGGTTGAAGGCCTCCGTCATGCTTTGCAGGGCACGTGTAATCGCTTGCCGAATAGCCGGTCCCATAATGGGGGCGATCGCATCAACAATCGTCTGCGGCGACTTCCGCACAGTCGCGACAAAGCCGTTCTCGACATAGGGAGTGAGGACGGTTGACATCTGCTGGTCACCCTCTCCGCGTATCGCGAAGGCTTCAGGCAGCACTCGGCTGACGTCACGAGGTTCCACTGATCGATTGTCGAGCCGTACACGAAGTTCGTCGAGTTGTGTCTGTTCCGGCGCCAACAACAGCGTCCGGAGTTGTGCCCAGTCTTCCTCGACGGACACGCGCGCCTGTGAGGATTGAGCATGTTGGCTGGGTCTGTGTGGATCAGTCGACATACCGTCACACTACCGTCCCGCTTTAAACGCTGCGGAGGAAGCAACCGAAAACCGAACCTGTGCAGGCCGCAGAGCGCACGCCTTCATCTTGGCCGGGAGCCTGAGCCCGCTTCAGGCTCGACTGGAAGAGGCCTCACCATTGGAGAGTCGTTGAGCGGCCTCCCGCAAGATGGCCGCAAGCGCGGCGCGATCCGTCTTTTCGGCCCTCAGGTCCCGCACCGCCCCTTCAAGGGCCGATGCCGTTTCTGCATGTCGAGTACGGACATCCTCGGCCAGCTCGTTGGTACGCTCCGTCAACTGCTGCAAGACATGAGACTGCGCTTGGTTCGCCTGTTGTTCGAGTTGACGAGCCTTCTCTTCCAAGGCTGCGGCCAGGCGCGTGAGGTCTTGCGTCAGCCTCGTTACGGATTCTCCTCGGAGGTCCTGTTCCTTCGACAGCCGGTCGGTCAGAGATTCCACTTCCTTCTTGATGTAGAGCTCGAGGCTCTCAAACCGTCGTTTGAGATCATTGCGAAGATCGGTGGCTTCCCGCAGCAAGTGCTGTTCGAGTTGCGCAAACCGGCGTTCGTGCTCCCGAGCCTGTGCCCCGAAGAGAATGTCCCGTATCTTGTCGAGATTGCCGCTGGCCGATGGATCGTCAGGATGAGTGAATTCACTTTTTTGAGGAGTACGCTCCGCTTGACCTTGATGAGCCTCAACAGATTGGTCCGTAGTGGTTGATCGACTCATGGCCGCACCTCACGAGATGGTGATGAATGGAACAACATCACAGTCCATACCCGGTTATCGGATCAGCGATCGCCCTACATGCTCGCATGTAGTTCGCCTTCCTTTCGGCTTATGATTTAAGGGAGATTATCCTAGCATCGGCAAGCTGGATCCAACAAGGCTGAATGTGTCGTGCTTTCCGTGCACACGACAGACTGTGAGCCTACATGGGAGCGCTGGCAGCGTTTAGGAATTCACCAAGTGAACTGTGTGATGAGGAGAAGGCAACTCGATCCCACGCGCCCTGAATCGTTCCAGAATCAACTTATTCAATTCCCCTTGAACTGCGCCGTAATCGCCCACCGCCGTCCATGGCGCCACAGCAATCCCGATCGATGATTCCCCCAGCGACGACACACCTGCGCCAGGAGCAGGCTCTTTCAAGACCTTCGGATGCTGTTGGAGAATGTCCTTTACCTGCGCCAGTGCCTCATCAATATTGGTTCGCTGGGAGACTGGAATGGTCAGGTTCACCTGACGGATCGTGCCGAAGTTATGCAGAATCTCTCCGACAATCTTGCGATTGGGAATAATGACGCGAGATCGATCGGCATGCATCAGCGTCGTGGTGAAGATGTCGATGACGACAACATCTCCATGAACGCCGAGCAGCGAGATATGTTCACCGACCTTGTAGGGCTTGCTGAAGATGATCGAGAGCCCCGCCATAACATTGCTCAACACGCCTTGCAAAGCCAACCCAATCCCCACGCCGGCAACGCCCATTCCGGCAATGAGCGGTGCGATAGGAACCCCTACCGTCTGGAGCGCGATCATTGCAGTAAAGAGCATCACCACAATCTTGACGATCCGCACAAGCAGCAACCTCACCGGGGGATCCAGTGTCTGCTTTTCGAGCGCCTGTTGGGCAAAATTCCCAAGCCAGCGAGAGGCAATGCTACCGGCTAGGATCATCCCAAGCGCAACCGCCGCCTGTAGCCCGTACTGCACGGCATACTGAGTGAGCGTATCTACGACATTCATAAAGGTGTTTCCTTATCGTCCAAACAAACCCTTGAGGAGTTCTTGCCCCTCTTTCTTCAAATCCTCCGGTTTCGTGGTACCTTTGAGCAATCCGCCGACCGCTTCCTCCACCTTCTTCTTCACCTGCTCTTGCACCTTCCCGGTCAGACCCTTCACATCGACCCCGTAGGAGGGAGCCTGACTCGTTCCGGTAATCGTGAGAGGAAGACTCAGTCGTCCTTCTTTCATGGCAATTTTGACGACGGGCGACGCCGCAGAAATCTTTTGACTCATATCTTGTGACAGATTGAGATTCACGATCAAGTTCAGTTTTTGATCGAAGCCGATGGTTCCCCCACCGGTCGCCTGGAAATCATGGCTGTCCATCAAGAGCCGCTGCACATTGATCACGCCTTGTTTGATGGCCAGATCAGACTCAATCGTTGAAAAGGCCGTGGCCTTCGTCTCCCCCATCGAAATACCGGCAACTTTGAGCGCATCGGCGACTTCCTGGATGATATTGACCCCTTCGATCTTCCCATCTTTTACCGCCAGGTGACCCGTGCCCTCCAAGGTCTTGGTGAGATCCGGCATGGAGAACCCTTTGCCCTGTACCGAAAGGTCGGCGCCGGCTGTGCCACTGATCGAGACCGGAGTCTCAGCAACGGCCTTGAGCGCCGGACCAAGCTGCAGCCCTTGAATCGCAACGGACCCTTTAAAGGGCGGCACCTCTGCCCCAGCGATCATCTTCCCTTGTCCCTTTACCTCGCCACCAAAGAGCTGGAACGACAAGGAATTGAGCTTCGCTTCTTGCCCCTTCACCTCTGCGGTGATTCTGAGATCCTTGATGTCCACCGATTGTTTCAACGGAAGGGCGACCGGCAGGTTGGCCGTATGAATCAGAGGCGAGCTGATATTGATCGTCGCATCATTCCCGGCGGCCTTTCCGGTCATGGTGAACTCCGTCTTTCCCACGCCGAGTTGGAAGTTGATGGCATCAATGTCCATCGTCTCCCTCAGCGGGCCGAAGGTCCCGTCGAGTTTCACCGGCATGTTGAACGGCTGCACAAGTGTGCCGACATGAAGATTCGGCGTTTGACCGAGGCGAACATCACGCAGGAGCAGCTCAAGGTCCTGCAACACATACTCGGCGGGCGTGGCTGACGACAGGTCGCGGTAGGTCAGCTTGCCTCCGTCGACAGACACACGATCCACGGCCAGCAACGCTAACAGCTTGAGCGGTCCTTCCGTCGAGGGGATCGGAGCGCGTGACGGCTTCTCCGGAACCGGCACCCCTTTTCGCCCGATCGTCGACGCATTGAGCACCCCATTCTTATTCTTGATGACCGTAATGACCGGACCGTGGAGCGTGATCTCCTCAACCTCCACCTTGCCGCTCAGTAACGGCATCAGCTTTACACCCACGTCCAACGACGACAGCGACGCAAATGGGTCTGAGCTAAACGCCGGATCATCCAACACTGAAAACCCCGCCACGCGCGCGCCGATCCTTGGCCAGACCGTGAGGCGAATCTCTTGCAGCTGAATCTTACGATTCAACGCCTCTTCGATTTGCGGTTTGTACTGATCTTGATATTTGCTGAGATCGACCAGGAAAGGAAGCGCCAGCACCCCGCCGACGAGAAGCACGACGAGGACGAGCAAGCCGATGGCTATTTTCATGTGAATCGCCTCCGGGTGATTCGTAAGTATATAAACGGGTTGTCCACGAGTCAACGTTGAGGCAATCCGGACACGATCATGAATCCGTTGAAGAATCAGCGTTCCGGTCGTTGGCCTGACTCGCCCACATGATTCATGACTCTTCTGCTGCAATCGCCGATCCGCTGTTACGACAAGCCTGCGGCCAGCGGGCTCGCCCCTCAAACCCTCGACGTACTGCACGAGTACGCCTCTGGTCCTCCGAGCTCCGCACGCCGGTCTCACGAAGGGGTTGGGCGATTTCGCCGCAAACAGTCACGAATCATGCGGGTTCGTGGAGCAGTCCCTCCTGTAGGTCGAGAGAGACGTGTTGCACGGCAGCAGAACAGACGGAACCGCCTGGCAATGACCGATAGGGCTCCGACCTGCATGGGCTGGTGTCGACTCAGTCGTCATTTGGCATGCCATTTGACGATAACGTCGTCACTTGCTACCATGCCTCATGAGTTCGACACCGGCTGTCGTGCGGTCACTGCGTTTGGCAAAACTTCTGGAAAAGAAGTCGTATTTTCTCTTGGGGCCCCGACAGACCGGAAAAAGCTTCCTGATCGCCCAGACCTTCCAAGACGCCCGTCTTTATGACCTCTTGGATACATCCGTCTACCTGGCACTCAGTCAACGTCCACAGCGATTGGCCGAAGAACTCACCTCCCGGGATCGACTGGTGGTCATCGACGAAATTCAACGGCTCCCGGGACTCTTAAATGAAGTACATCGACTCATCGAGCAACGAGGGGTTCGATTTCTGCTCACAGGATCGAGTGCTCGTAAACTTCGACAGGGCGGGGTCAATCTCCTGGGGGGACGCGCGAGGACAAAGTACCTCCATCCCCTCACGCAAAGAGAGTTGGGAGCACGCTTTGATCTGAATACGTTCATTGCTCGAGGAGGGTTACCCTCCATCTATTTCTCTGACGACCCACGCGCCGATCTTGACGCCTACACCGGGTCATATCTCCAGCAAGAAATCGTGGCGGAGGGCGCAACCAGAAATATTTCAGCCTTCAGCCGCTTCTTAAAGGTGGCTGCATACTGCAATGCCACCATCGTCAACTTCACCAACGTGGCCAGTGACGCCCAAGTTCCACGCACCACTGTGTACGAGTATTTCGAGATCTTAAAGGACACGCTTCTCCTCCACGAACTGCCTGCCTGGCGCGAATCCAAACAGCGCAAACCGGTGGCGTCTTCAAAATATTACTTTTTTGACATCGGCATCGTCGCCGCGCTACAGGAACGACAGTACCGTCGCGGCATGCCGGAGTACGGGGAGGCGATGGAGACCTATCTCTTTCATGAACTCAGAAGCTACGTGGACTATGTGTCTGGAGAGCCGCTGGCCTTTTGGAAAGCAAAGTCTGGCTTCGAAGTCGACTTTATCTTGGGCGATCATACCGCCATTGAACTGAAGGCCAGTGACCATGTGGGTCCCAACGACCTGAAATCATTGAAGGCTCTGGCGGAGGAACGGAAACTCAAACGCTATCTCTGCGTCAGCCTGGAAACGCGCCGGAGACAGGTGGGA
>JAEURV010000236.1 GCA_016788465.1 Nitrospira sp.
GCCCGAACTGGTCACCAAGCCATTCCCCAGGACTAGGGCAAGGCCATGGGGCTTCTGAGGGTTGTAGACCTTCACAAAGCGATCGGATTGCTTGACCAGAATCTCTTCGGCGAGGTCGGGATGACTGAACAGATAGAATGTCTTTGGGCCTAGCCGAAAGCGGAGTGCGTCCCCGTGCTGACGCCACCAGGCCGAGAGGGACTCTAACGGACGCTGTCTGAACACACCGAGGTGACCCAGGAGCGGTAGCGCACCGGGCACATCAACAAGGGCAAAGGAAGGAAGGGAGTCCGGCATGAGAGCACGAACCGTATCACACTATGTGAGGGGCAGCAAATGAACAGGAGGCAATCTTGCTATGGATAGTGCGAGCTCAATCGGATGGAACCATACACTTTCTCAAAATCTAACCTGGCTTGCGTATTAATCGTATGACCCGCGGTTCAGGAAAACTTTTCGGTAATTCTCCTTCAGCCTATTCAGGCTCATTTGCTCCACAATCCTATCAATGAGTTAAACCAAATCAAGCACTCGGGCAGAGTTGGCTGCGATGAGCTGGTGCGAGGTAAGCTTGAGCATAAATGAGCACATTTTCCGGCTGCACTTTTTGATTACACTGAACTATCGCGACTCAGGCATCTTCTGGTTCAACGCTTTCATCAGAGGTGCGGAAAATGCTCCCAATGAATGGGCCTTTCTCACCTTCTCCCACGCCTCTGCGTATCGACCTTCGTAATACAGAGACCAACCCCAATTGAGCCATGAATTGGAATAATTAGGATCAAGGGTGGTGCTCTTTTGATAGTGTTCGTTAGCAACGGTGAAGTACCGTGCTGCTTCATTCGGCTCAGTGTCTTTCAAAGTAGACGCCTTGGCTGTGTACGCGACTCCTGTGTCTGAGAGCAATGCTACTTTCTGATATTCGTCGTCAATCAAGGTTTTGGCCTTTTCGAAATATTTAATCGCTTGGCCGTATTTCTCCTGTGCAACCATTACTCTTCCGAAACCCCAATAGGGCTGATAGTTTTGGGGATTTAACAGCCAGGATTGGTTGTAGCGACGCATTGCATAATCTAAATCTCCCTGGTTCGTAAATTTCTGACCTTGTGAAAACCACACTCTACTAGCAGCTTCTCGGCTGCCATAACTAGCAGTAGCAGTTTTTATAAACGCTTCATCTGCAATCCTGAGGCGTTCTTCGCGCGGTATTGTTGGTTGGCCATACATCGGTATGTTGTCAATTCGTTGCCCAGCGGGAACACAACTCACCAAAATGGTACCTACCGCCATGGTAAAGGCAAAACGCGAAATTAACGGTGAGATATCCCTCATTATTTCCCGAAGTCACTCTTCTTGAATCCCAGATCACTGGCCGCCTGTTCCAACTGAGTAGCCCGGTCAGAATCACCACTATTTTGGAGGCTCTCAGCATAGGCATAAAACAATAGCGCGGCAAACTGGCGATCCTTCCCAACGAACTTCGGAGCAATGGCTTGGAATCGTTCAAGGAAACTAAGCCCCTCAGCAGTGCGTTTTAAAAGGCCTAACACGGCGGATAGTTCCATAAGCCGTTTTCCCGTCTTTACGCTGGAAGGGCCTGACAATCCTTCTTCGAGGGTGAGCGAGTCTTTCAGAGCAGTTTCCGCGTCGCCTAATCTCCCGCCTCGTCTCAGGACTCGTCCCAGATTATAGAGGGTAATTGATTCGTCTTCCTTGCCCAATCGACCAACTTGTGTATTTATCCATGCCCGGCGACAGGCTTCGATCGCGACGTCAAATTGTCCACTTTCCTCAGCATTGATGCAGGTCCTTGTGTATCGAGACATTGTAGCCTGATAGAGCGGAGCGCAGCCAGCGATCAGGCCCATAAATCCAAGGGCCCAACAGGTGATGCCTCTCCTCAGACTGAACAATGATGACTGCCCAAAAAAGCGAGTGAAGCAGGGATGGAGTTGAAACATAGATGCCTTGCAGGCAAGCCGTATGCTAACAAGATTTCGAGTAGAGATAACCTGCGTCTATAGGATTTCAGGCATTGTTTACATTCGACCCCTGTGCACCTATTCAAATTGAAGGATTTAGAAGAACCGTACCACGGGAAGTGTATTTGAACAAAATCATCCTTATATAATTGTCGCGCTTGCTTTGAAGCAGAAGGTTTAAGGTGAAGGCGTAGAGTATCAGAAGCAGCTTACTTTGAATCTGGTGTCATCTCCAACGTTCGCCCCGCATCAGAAGTGACTCGTGTATTACCATAGCTCGGGAACTGTGATGAGCCTCACGGTGGTGAATGCCGCCTATAGCGATTAAGTTGTCAGTGCGGCCTCAGTAGCCTTTCTCCAGATTGCCCTTGTACCTGGATCGGAATGCCGTCAAATTCATTCGTGGTGGAGTTTGTGCTTTGAGTGGGACGTGCTACCTACAAGATTCAAGTTTCGAGGTCGTCATTTAAGAAACGTCTCGATGTACCGTCCAGTGTGCAGCCCCCTTGGGAAACGCCTCTTAGGATGGTATCCTGACTTCCTTGGTGATTCCGTTTTCTTGCGTCCGTTGTTATACCAACAAGATGTGAGTATTCCGTTTAGAGCAGTAGGACCTATGGTCGACTCTACACGCACTTCCTCATATGAAAAACAGGATCTTTGGACAAAGGACCTGGCGACCATGTCCTGGGCTCGGCGGTTGGTCACGCAAGTGATCCGGTTGGCGACGGCTGTCGGCATGGAGTTCCGTCATCGTCTGCTCGATGCTCGGGCGGCGGGTCTCGTCTTCACCACGTTGCTGTCGTTG
>JAEURV010000243.1 GCA_016788465.1 Nitrospira sp.
CGACATTCTGAAGGCTCTCCTGGAGGACACGGAAGAGACAGATGGACCAATCGAGTGGGATCGAACTGGGAACATCTTTAACCCTCAAGGTGATAGGAAGTCCCGTCCGTTCGATCGCCTTGTGAAGATAATCCTCGATCGCTGCCTGGAGACCTAAATGTCTGAGCAGCGGCGGATGTAGCCGGTACGCTACATCGTGAAGGTCGTTGGCAAGTTCCTCCAATTCTTCCCGAATCGGCTCCAAGGCTTTCCCGATCAACTCGGGCAGGAGCGGGGGCTTCCGCTGCAGTGACGCGACATTGATCGCCACAGCGGCCAACCGCTGGCAGAAGTCATCATGCAGGTCACGCGCAATCCGCTGGCGCTCTCCATCCTGGGCCGTGAAGAGTTTGCCCGTCAGGTCTTCCAGTTTCTCCTGGGAGCGCTCCAACTGTTGTTGTTTGAGAATGAGCGCGTTCTCGGCGAGTTTGCGGTCTGAGATATCCAGGTGGGAGAGCACCACACCCTGAGATGCTACCAACGGCGACGCGCGGAGGAGGAACCAGCGCGTTTCCTCTGGCGAATCGCATGGATATTCCGCGCTGAACATCTGTGCTCTCCCCTCTATCACCGCTTCGATACCCGCGAGAATCGGGCCCACCGTGGTGTCCCCATTGGCAATGGCCCGGCGGCATACCTCGAGATAATTCTCTCCCACTGCGCCGATGGTGCTGGTCATATCCGAATTCGCTCGAGAGAATCGCTCCCAGGGCTCATTCGTTCGGAGGATGACCCCGTTTCGATCCAACACACACACGTGAGCAGAGAGGGAGTTCAACACTTCCGCGATAAAGGCTTCATTCTTCTGGAGTGATAACTCGGCCTGTTTGTAGTCTGTTATGTCGAGGGCGATGCCGGCCATGCGGACCGGTCGCCCCTGTTCGAATGTGGCGCTCCCCTTGGCGTGAATCCAACGAACCGTGCCATCCGGCCACTGAGTCCGACACTCGATGTCATAGCCTTGCATACCGGCGCTCTCTAAGCAGGTATGGACGGCATGGTCCGTAGGGTTTCGATCGTCGGGATGCAACGCGGCCAGGAACCGTGCGTAGGACATCGGTTCATCGACCGGGATGCCGAAGAGTTGTTTACACAGGGAAGACCACTCCAACCGATCTTGCGCAATATCCCAATACCAATAGCCGACGCCGGCACGTTCGGTGATGAACCGATTCCGCGCTTCATACTCGCGCGACACTGCCTCGGCCCGGTGGCGCTCCGTGACGTTGGAAATCGCGATGGCGACCCTGTGGTCGTCCAACTGCCAAGTTTTCATATCCAAGTACGCGTCCAACTCCCGGCTGTAGTTCTCCGTGTGCGCCGACTTGCCGGTTCGCAAGACCTCTGCCATCGTTTCGACCCAGTAGTCCTCGACGATCCCCCAAAGCTGCTTAGCGGTCTTGCCTTCGATCTCTTTTCGACTTTTCCCCGTGAGGGTTTCAGTCGCGGGGTTCACCTCGACATACCGGAAGTCAGTGGCTTTGCCCTGCCCGTCGAAGATCGGTTCGAGAATCTGAAACATCTCCGTCATATTCTCAAACAGCTTCCGAAATTTCGCCTCGCTCTCGCGCAGTGCCTCCTGTGCCTGCTTACGCTCGGTGATATCCCGCATGACACCAACCATTCGCTCGCACCGACCATCGGGGCCGTACGTATATGTGCCATGCGCGTCGATCCAGCGAACGGTCCCGTCGGACCAGAGGGCCCGAAACTCGTGGCGATACTCACAGTGTTGTTCCATCGCCTCTCGTACCGCCGCCTCAGTACTCACGAGATCCTCCGGATGCACTCGCGCCGCCCAGTTTGCATAGCTCGGCTCGACACTGTCCGGTTCGTACCCCAGCATGGTGAAGTGCTGGGGTGTCCAAAAGACTTTGCCGCATCGAATATCCCAATCCCAGACCGCTGTGTGCGTTTTCTCCAACACATGTCGCAGCCGCTCCTCGCGCTCCTTCAACACCGCCTCAATCTCCTTCCGCTGGGTGATGTCCTCAGCCACACCGGCAACCAGGGTTCCAATACCCAGTGGTTTCCGGCGATCATGGATCCAGCGGATCGAACCATCCGGTCTTACGACACGGTATTCCGCGTCATAGGTACCAGTCAGAATGTTGCTGAAGAAGTTCTGGACGATTCGCTCTCGATCGTCAGTATGGATCGCATCGAGCCACGTTTCAAAATGCTCGTAGAGGGCATCTGGGGTTCGTCCCCAAATACCCGCGAACGCCTGACTGACATAGATCAGCTTGCGATTGCGAGGGTCCGAGATCCAAAACACGTCGCCGGTGGACTCTACCAGCGCCCGAAATCGCACCTCACTCTCACGCAGCTGTTCCTCAGCCCGTACACGCTCCGTGATATCCTCCGAAAAAATGACGATGCCACCCACAAGGTCATCAGGCATTCGCCAAGGCCGCACCTCCCACTGAAGCCACTGGACTGAGCCGTCGGCCCGCTCGAAGCGGTCTACCTTCTCGGAAACAACCTCGCCTGACAGCCCTCGTCGATATACGTCCTTCCACCGGTCTGGGATTTCCGGGAAGATCTCATAATGAGAACGCCCAACGATCAGCTGGTCGCCCAAGTGGTAGTCGTTCCTCCAACGGCGGCTCACCGCGAGATACCGCATGTCGCTGTCGAACATAGCCAGTGCCGCCGGGGCATGCTCGATCAAGAGACGCAGTTGCTCCTCAATCTGGGACAAGGTCCCTTCCCCCTGATGCCGGTCAGTGGGCGCCGAGGAGTTCCGCCGTGGAGCGGTATCAACCCGTCGCGCAGGCTGGGGTGCCTTGCTCTTGAGTGACGATTTCTTCTTGGTCGTTCTTGGTGCCATGGTCCTGGCCTAATCCTAGGCCGATGGGAAAACGCCTCGCAAGCGCAAGAAACCGTCACACAGCCGATTAGTATAGCCCCAGCACGATAGCACGTACGACTGGGGAATCCCTAGTATCGTCCGATCCCCGACCCTGTTGTCACTCCTCGCCCAGGCTGTAATCCTCAGCGACGATCGTCTCGATCAATGCGGCCCACCTACTTTGTTATTTGGACTCGCTGGTCCATCATGCGTTGCACCAGTGTGCCTTCTCCGCTGAGGTATGTCGGGGATTCCCCTGCCGCATCCTGCACCAGTTGCACCATGGTGATGGACATTACTTAGGATGTGATTGAAGAGGGCACGGTGGTACTTCAATACTGGAGTGGGAAGGTGACCCGCGACGATGTCGTGGTGCATGAGCACCAACATCTCAGGGATCTCCGCATCGCCCCTGGTGCCTCTGTCCTTGTTGATGCGAGAACAGCCTATTTAGGAGCCACGCCGGACAATGTGCGAGCCATCAACCCTCTTCCGCCACAGTGATCGCTGATCCAGTAGCACAAGGACGGGTCGGGTGCATCGATTGATTTCCAGCAAAAAGCGGTTATCTAAGAAGTGAGCGGAGGCCTCGGTGAGAGGAACACTCAAGGAAATCGAGGTCAAGCGCTGGGGCAGTGAGCAGGCCCGCCGGTATCAAGCGGGAAGCCTAACCCCCTCCAAGACCTCCACAAGTGCAAACGAGCTCTCTGGACCCGCCTCCGCTCCCGCTTTTTCTTCGTACCTATTGACTTCCCCAAACCTATGCAGACCGCAGCATGAGGACTATCATCTTTCCCGGCCTATTTGTGGAGGTAGTCGGAGGGGGCTCAAAGAACACATAAAAAAACGGCCCGCTCTTGTGTGGAACTACGGGGGCCGTCATCTGGCCGGAATCACGTTCGGCAATCCTTCAGTCGCCTGAGGCTGATTGCCCCGCGCCTCACTCTTCGTTCGGGCTCGCATCTACGGCCATGCCTAGTGGCACCGACGATCGATGGCGCGTCCCTTGAACACCCTGACTCCGCGACGGAAACAGCACCCGCGCCCTCTGCGCGCTGGCTGCACAAGAGCGAGTCACCAACTTGAGGCTGCCGACCTCTCTCAAGCTACGCACCTCCTTCTAATTCTCAGTTAATCACTGGTTCTCAGAAATCAATGTCGCCTCATGCCCCAAATCAGACAGGTGGTGGCAAGATGCCCCCTTCTTCCATGACGAGACGAACCGTTTCTCTGACACGTCGGATTCGTTCGGCCGCTCCCTCCATCACCTGGACCTTCGTGCGGCTCAGCTGAGTCAACCCCTGTTCTTGTGCCGTGAGCGCGGTGGCGGCGGCAATGCGCGGCACCACTTCCCATTCATCCATGGAGCAGATGATATCGTTTTCGTTGATTCCCCGCTGTACTGCGCAGGCAGCCAGTTCCATCGCCGCAGCGATCGCCATCTCGTCAGAAATGGTGCGGGCACGCACATCCAACGTCCCGCGGAAGATGCCAGGGAACACCAGGGAATTGTTGACTTGGTTGGGAAAGTCACTTCGGCCGGTCGCCACAATCCGAGCCCCCGCTTCCTTCGCTTCCCAGGGCCAGATCTCCGGGACCGGGTTAGCGCAGGCAAACACAATGGAATCCCTGGCCATGGTCGTGATCCATTCCGGCTTGATAATTCCTCCCGCCGAAAAGGCGATACAGACGTCCGCGCCTCGAAGCGTCTCAGGAATCCCACCCCGGCGGCCCTCCCCGTTCGTTTCGACGCAGACCGTCCATTGTTCGGCGAATGCAGGATTGTCCCGATAGTCTCTGCGGTGAGGTCCGAGAATGCCTCCGAGGTCACAAGCCACAATCGACGCAGACTCTGCCCCCTTCGCCTTCAAGAATCGATAGGTGGGTACATTCGCCGCACCCATGCCGATCATGGCGACACGGACGTTCCCGATCGATTTCCCGACGATCTTCAGCGCATTGATCAAGGCAGCCAGCAGCACTGTGGCGGTTCCCTGCTGATCGTCGTGCCAGACCGGAATCGAGCAGACCCGGCGCGCGTCTTCAAGAACACGAAAACATTTCGGCATCGCGATGTCTTCGAGGTTGATGCCGCCGAACGATGGTTCCAGGAGTTTCACGGTTCGGACAATCTCCTGGGGGTCCTTTGTACCCAAACAAATCGGTACCGCATCCACCCCGCCCAGATACTTGAACAACAAGGCCTTGCCCTCCATGACCGGCAAGCCAGCCTCCGGACCGATGTCACCGAGACCCAAGACCCTCGTCCCATCAGATACGACCGCAATGCTGTTGGCCCTATTCGTGAGGTCGTAGACCAAGCCAGGCGTGGCTTGAATGTCACGGCAGGGAACTGCAACCCCCGGGGTGTACCACACAGCGAAGTCGTCGAGACTGCGGATGGGACATTTCGGGAACGTCTGAATCTTCCCCTTGTAGAACGCATGGAGTCGCCGAGACTCCTCGGCTGGTTTCTGCGCCCTTGCGAGCAACTCTTCTTTCGTCGGCATCGGAGTCCTCTCAATCAATGAGGGTGGCCAAATCGAACGCCACAATGTTTGCCCGCCTCGAACACCATACTTCGGTGCCGAGCCGCTGCGTCTCCTGGAGGAGGACCGAAGGATGAGATCGTGTTATCCGTTGGAGCATGCCATCTCTCCGGGAGAAGGGACTGCGTATGGGAACCGGTGTTTGGTTTGGAATTGGATGGGGGCTGTGACGCCCCCGATTCCAAGAAGAAGGGTCTAGTTCAGGCCGCGTTTGCCGTGACCGACAAACAGCCTCTCGGCTTCTTCGCGTGCAAGATTCGTCGTGTGATTGACCTGACGATGGGCAAGAATCACAGGGTCGATCCGATCCCCACAGCTCACGCAATGCCAATCGAACGACCCAATTTCGAACACTTTCTCTTGAATCATGAATCCGCCGCAACGATGGCAGCGTTCGGCTCGCCGCTTCTCTCGGACGACGAATGATTGTGAAACGTTGGCCACAGACATACAGCTCCTCCTGGTTACATTGTGATCTGTCCCTTGTGAGCCAAAATCTTGAAGAAGGATTCATCCACATCTTCCGTGTCTCGTTCCTTGATGGACTCAAATTCCCAAACCACGTC
>JAEURV010000141.1 GCA_016788465.1 Nitrospira sp.
GCTCATGGCGTCGCTCGGATTGGCGTGCTCGTCGAATCGTCGATTTGTGAATTCGGGGCATCGATTACTCCTGTAAGTAAAGAAGAAATTTTGTATCATAGGGTCTTGCTGACCGTCAAGGATCAGTTTTGGGGGAGGAGCGAAGGAAGATGACGAAGATCGTGGCACGCGATCGGCTTATGTTTGCATTGGATGTTCCCTCGGCAGATGAGGCTGATCGGCTCTTGGACCGACTCCAGGGGCATCTGACGTTTGTGAAGGTCGGACTTGAACTCTACACGGCAGCGGGACCGGAGATGGTGAAGCGGATCGTGGAGCGAGGCATGCGGGTGTTTCTTGACCTGAAATTTCTTGATATCGAGGAAACAGTCCGTCGTGCGACGAGTCGGGTGGCCGCGATGGGGGTCGAGTTCTTGACCGTTCATGCCAATCGCAAGGCACTGACCGCCGCCGTGCAAGGGCGTGACGGCTCATCGCTCAAGTTGCTGGCTGTGACCGTGTTGACGAATTTCGACGGCAATGACCTGCGAGAGATGGGGATTCAGCGGACGGTCCAAGACCTTGTGACCGCCAGGGCGTTACTGGCCTCAGAAGTCGGTTGCGACGGTGTGGTCGCGTCCGGTGAGGAAGCCACGGCACTCCGCCGGACCGTCGGGCCGCATTTCACGATCGTGACGCCGGGTGTCCGGCCAGCCGGCAAAGGGGTCGATGACCATGCTCGCGCGACGACGCCTACGCAAACCATTGCCGCTGGAGCGGATTATCTGGTGATCGGTCGACCGATTCGTGATGCGGTAGATCCTGCTGCGACCGTCGGCGCTATCCTGTCGGAGATGCAAGCGGCATTTGATGCACGTGGGTAGCTGGAGTTGAGTTGCGATAGCAGTCGGCCCTTTGTTAATATCTCGGTTCTTCAAACCCGTATGGTGGGTGTAGCTCAGTTGGTTAGAGCGCCGGATTGTGGATCCGGAGGTCGCGGGTTCGAAACCCGTCATCCACCCCATCGTTTTCATTCGTCCCTCTCGTTAACCTAAGCCCTTCCAGCCGGTGAGCACTTCCCTACGAATAGGGGCTGGCAAAGGGCGATACCCTGTGTGCTGCCGATACAGGGATGCAAGTGCAGGGTATAGCGGGGCATGACCCCTCTGATTGTAAATATAAAAAAGTTTGGTGAATTAGGCCGAGTGCGTACATGGCTTGACTGTAGATCTTAAATGTGTAACCATCGGTTACCATGGTGGATCGTGATGATATTGCACTCGGTGTCTATCTCAGACAGATAGCTGGTGAACGTCTCGGCGTGATTGCTGTTGTGCATCAGGTCGGCACCAGTTGGTCCGGTGAATGGTTCTTTCAGGTGCGGTACCTGAGTCGGCCGGCGGGCGTGAATAAGCGAACCAGTTCAGTATGGAGTGCAAATCTTCGTGAGAGAGATCTGATTCATTTCGAACTCATTGGTGCATGGATTACGGCGCAGGCCTTGTTGGCAAGCGGCCCACCATCGCTGAAGTCAAAGAAACCCCCACGGGTGCCAGCTTGGATGCGAGGAATCGGACGGCCGAATCAGCTTCGTTTATTTGAAGATTTCTAGTCGCCACCATGGCTAGGGAGAGGCTCGAGGCTGTGACTTCTTCGAAGGAATAGATGTCAGATGGTTCCTTCTTGGAGAATAGATCAGCTCTCAACGGAATGTTGACACACACATTCTCGATGCGGAACACCTACGGCATTCGCGATCCTCGGCGGAAGCAGAGTGGCCGGTAGGCGGCTCAGAAAGGACGTCCGACAAGGCTGCAGCGAAGGAAGAGGCTAATCGTAGTCTGTGCTGTACGTTGAACCTCTGAGTGTGGTGAGAACGTCGCCGGTGGGCTTGCCGAGCGACTGTTGAGAGCATTCGGGTTTTTCCCCTGAGAGGGGGGTGTCATGAGACCCTGGTTGTGGAGTGGGAAGTGTTAATTCTCTGGAACCGGATTTCGACCGGTTTGGCCACGAATAGACTTGATTGTGAGCATGCGCCGAACAATGGAGCGTGCCTCACTCCAGATTTTCTCAGGCACATCGTCGATAGGCATGCTGATCTCACTCTGGGGAAGGTCTGAATTGCTATTCCGATGTGCTTTCGCTGTCATCATGGTCGAAGCGAGATCGGCTGCAGCGACTCGGCGGAGGATCTCTTCCAGGGATGGAAGCGAAGGTTGTGGTGGAAGGGGTTCACCACGGGATTGCGTCGCTCTGATCTGATGTGAAGGCTCTTGGTCAGTGGTCTGCGACATCCATATAAGTCCGAGTTTTTGCTGAAGGAACTCGGTAACCCAAGCTTGATCCTCCTGGGCGATCTCGTTTGCTTCAATGGCAAACTCCTGCTCCTTTACCCATAGCACGATTGCACGGTGAATGCAGAGCGGGGTGGCCCTGTCCGGGATTGACACCTTCAAAGTCAGTTGCATGCCTGGTGCGACTGGTATTGATCCTGCCACCCGCCAACCACGAGCAGTCAGATCCAGGACTGTCCCTTCCGCGAGAAATGCCCCATCTCCGTACAACGCAGGCCAGCTCACTGGAAACCGACTATGTCGCCGCATGGGATCGGTTCTATTACTCATGGACGCTCCCTGTATTTGTGCCCATCAGATCGTTAATCCAAGGGTAGCGGAGAGAGTAGCTGAGCGCCTTCCTCAAAATATTTACCTCAAAGGAGGGGGATGCGGTTCTGAGCAAACTGCTCTGCTCCCCACTTCCCTCTGCTTTAGAGAAGTCTGAAGTCTGTGAGAGCGGATATTGCATTGTTCGGATGCTTGATGGCAAGGCCGCCAGGATCAATGAAGCCTTGTTCGCTATACGAAGTGGTAGAAGAGGGGGATATATATCGAACATGGCGTGACTTTTACGATGTAAGATCGAGCCCATTGCGTATGCAGTGGGTCAAAGAATTGATGAGGCTTCTGCGAATAGACGAAGTGAGCCCGGAGGCCTCGTATCCTGGTAGAATGACCGGCAAGATTCGATGATCAGAGAACCTATCACCAGTCATGATCTTCGTGCAGTGACTCACCGTGAGCACATGAGTTGAGAGGAGATGTAGCCATGAAGACGCTTGTACTCCGAATAGTGGGAGTTCTGATGTTTTTTGCAGTAACGGTGGGTAGCATGCCCAGTTCTGTTATTGCGCTTCCCCCAGTCCAAGGAGAAGTGATTTCGCTGACAACAGGGATTCCAGGAACCATGGTGATTCGGGACGATAAAGGGCAACTTCATATCCTGAACCTTACTCAACAGACTCAACTTGGGGCCCGGTTCAAGGTGGGTGATAAGGTGTTAGCCTTTTTCAGTCCCTATGGTGTCAGTGCAGTCCAACTTCAGGGAGGGAATCGATAAGAAGGTTCATATGATGAACCCACCAGAGATCAGGGCGTGCTCTTCCCATGCAGTTGCTTGCCTCACCGGCGAGTTGCAGTTAGAACTCCTCCAAAGCCAAGGAGTATCCCTAGGATGGTTAAGAATGAGGATGGGTCTGGCAGGCTGGTATCTTCAGGTGGTGACCAGTCGACGAAAATGCCCAGTGCGATCAAGATGGCACTTAGGGTCAGCATCATCTTCCAGCGTAGCATGAAGCGGTGACTGTTCTCGGCCGTGTCTTCCCCTTGTTCTACAGGCATTGGCCCTCCTAGGCTGAAAAACCGACAGCATGGCGAATGGAACCAATGAGGGTCAAGGCAAAGTGTTGCCCTTGTCGGAGGCAACTCCAAGAGCGTATCTTTAAGATCGATCAAGTCAATGGAACCAAAATGAGCGTTACATGGAGAGTCTAAAAAAGGGTTGGACATGGTTCTGGCGGCAAAGTCTTCTCAGCAAGGTCGCCATCCTGGGTCTTATTGCTGCCTTTGTCCCCTTCGTGCTTCCTACGGTTGTGGCTTGGTTTAGGCCGACGATGATTCATGTTGGAGTGTCGTTCTATACCTACGAACGGGGTGTTCAGCCACAGGGCATGAATACACTCTATTTCTTTGAACGACGTAATCTGGTTTCGGACTGCAGTATCCGACGGGAGGAGCAATCTGTCTCGAACGGACGGGCGAAGACGCTCGATCCACAAGGCTGGGTGCTTATCAAACTCCTGCTTGAAAACGTGTCCAGTCGTGACCTGACGAGCCTTCGGGTTGGCGTGCGGTCTCCTGCCATCAATGAGACAACGCAGCTGGGGGCCGCTCCCACCTTAGTTGTCTCGGGTAACAAAGAAGCACCGCCAGAGGTAAAGCCCTTGTATGTGATTTCGATTGCGACTTTGCCCGCGGAGAGTTCGGTAGTCATTACGTTGAAGACACCTATAGACGACAATCTCCGCGACTTTGTTTATGTCAAACGTCGTCCTGTAACCATCCAAGTGCCGTATGTTGCTGCGGAGCAATTCAGAGACTATCCCCCGATTGTTTCACGCATGAATGCGGTTAAGATGTTGAATCGGGAGGGAGTCTTACGCGCTCGCAATGACGGCTTTTCTGACGAAAGGCTTCAGGTCACGATTTTGCCTTCGAACGAGCCAACCCGGGAGGATGGAGAGATCATGTATCGTCCTCTCCCGAGAGCAAAAACATGTTCGGAAGCGGAAGCGGGTGTGTGGTGATCGTTGCCGTGAACGATTGATACGGTTTACAAGAGAAAGCGTCATTCGAATGATGAAGCAGCATGACCGGGGGAGGTACCGTTGAGAACACTTCTTGATGCTGATTCTCCAGCCAGCCACCCGGTTGCCCAGGCCCATTGAAAATTGAATCCTCCGATTCTGCCGTCACAATCGAGTATTTCTCCGAGAAGATAGAGCCCAGGAACCAGTTTCGATTCCATTGTCCGATAGTTGATTTCTTCCAATGGAACTCCACCTGCAGTGACTTCTGCCACATTCCATCCACGGTCACCGATAACTGGAAACTGAAACCGGGTCAGTACATCCAATAACTGATCTCGATGGAGGCGCGTGGTCTGGGCTACCGCTCTCTGCGGTTCACAAGCCTGGTGACGACAGAGGGATTCGGCAAAGCGATCAGGGACCAGGGCTGAAAGCGTTCGAACCAGTGAGCGTCTCGGATGCTGTGCCGCCTGGGCAATGAACCAATCTCGAAGCGCATCAGCCGACTGTCCGGGAACAAAGTTGCCGTATATTTCCACAGAGGCACCTTGTTTTGTTGCTAGGGTCCAGAACCGGCTGGCGTCTAGAACCACGGGACCACTGATTCCAACATGGGTCCATAAGAGGCTTCCCGTGCGGCGGTCGACTTCTCGTCCCTCTATCCGTGTGATGAGTTCTACATCGTGGGAAAGGCCTGAGAGGGTAGTCTGGAACATAGAGCGGTCAAGGACGAGTGGAACCAAGGCCGGTGCGGTCGGAGTGATCTGATGCCCAAGCCGGTGTGCCAGGTGGTATCCGAATCCGTCACTTCCACTTTTGGGCAACGACTGACCACCGGTGGCAAGCATGACACGTGAGGCATGCGTGATACCGTGGCTGTGTTGCACCAGAAACCCTGTCTTGGTCTGAGAAATCTCCCGCACGCGGTGGTCTGGACAGATCATCACTCCGGCGCGTCGAGCGTTGTCGATCAATGCGTTAAGCACCGTGCGTGCCTTATCAGTTGTAGGAAAGAGCTTGCCCGTCGGTTCACGCTTTAACTCAACTCCCATTGAGGCAAACCAGGCGATCGTTCGTTCTACAGGAAATGTTGCCAGCACATTTCGGATGATGTTGCGATTGCCGAAAAAATCCTTCGGTGTGACGACGTCGTGCGTAATGTTACAGCGTCCACCGCCTGACACCAGAATCTTTGCTCCAATCTGCTTCGCGCCATCGAGTAGAAGGACGCGGCCGTCGATCTGTTCGTGTGCAAACCTCTGCGCTGCAGCGATCGCGCTGGTCAGGCCTGCCGCGCCCGCACCCACGATGACGATGGCAGCAGAGTGATCAGTCATTTGATCTCCGCTTCTTTATGGATCAGCACAGTCTCATGGGTCATTTTCGCAGGCACGGAGCGTTGTGTTTTGGTGAAGACACATGATGAATTTCGTGATGATGTTTGTGGATAAAATACTTGTAGCTCTGTGCAAGGCTCTGAAAACAGAGGGTGAATTTCCATTTCTCCGAGAGAGACCAGAAAGGACATTAGATGGTTTTAACTGACCGTTAACACGATGTTAATGTTTCAGTGTTAAGAAAGACGGGTCATCATTATCGGGAGGAGGAACTCCATGACCTGTCGAAAGTGTAAAGGGTTGATGATTCAAGAACGGCAACCAGCGGTGTCTTCCAGTACAGTCATTCTTCGTTGTCTGAATTGTGGTTTGATCATTGACCCATTGATCGAGCTAAATCGCAGCAACCACATGCGAGCAAAGGCCGCGTAGCGAGACCATGCATTCCAATTTTTTGGAATAGCTGGTCCGGATGGGGTGGGTGTCGCGTGCGCGGTCAGATCGAAAACTCTGCCCACAAAAACGTATGGTCGGACGGTTCCTTCGCTCGTCGCGGCTCGACATCCACATCCGCCTTCACGCATTTTTCAGCCAGCGGTGGAGTTGCCATCATATGATCAATGCGCCATCCTTTGTTGGCTGCCAGTGAGCTGGGCGCGCGATAGTCCCAAAATGTGTACTGCTGACGAGTCGGGTACAGTTTGACAAAGACATCCTCGAATCCCCAGGCAACAGTCTGTTCGTATGCTTTCCGTGCCGCTTCGTGGTAGCAGACATGATTCAAATGCTTCTCCGGGCTGTGAACATCCATTGGGCGTGGGGCCACGTTCATGTCTCCGCACCAGATAGCGGGAGCCTGCGGTGAAAGATGTTTGGTAAAGTAGTTCCGCAGCCGCTCATACCAACCTAGTTTGTAGGCATATTTGGGTGAGTCGATTTCGAATCCCTGCGGCACATACGTATTGATAATCGGAATTCCACCAATGATGACTCTCAGCAAGCGAGAGTCTTCCGGTTCTCCACCGTCATCGAATCCGTAAAAGACTGCCTCCGGTTTGTGACGACTGAGAATCGCCACGCCGTTATAGGACTTCATGCCGCGAAAGGTAATGTCGTATCCACTGGGTGTTAATGCCTGTAATGGGAACTCGCTATCTTGAACCTTGGTCTCTTGAAGACAAAGGACATCCGGCTTATGTTGTTCGAGCCAAGCAAGCACGATCGGAAGCCGTTTGCGCAAGGAATTGGCGTTGAACGTGGCGATTTTCATTGAAAGGTTCTCCGATCGACGTGTCGCATCCTAACAAAAGCACTCCAGGGGCAACAAGCGGAACCAGGGGGCCGTCAAACCTGATTATTCGTCCACCATGCTGAGTCCAGGAATCTTTAAGGCTCTAACGGATGCCCGTAGGATCTCAATCACTTGTGGGCGGGTGTACCCACGCCGCCACGCAAGACCGATACGGCGGCCAGGTACGGGTTCCGCCAGCTTGATGGTGATCAGGCGCTTATTCTGATGTTTGGAGGTGAGAGCGCTGCAGGGCATCACAGTGATTCCGAATCCGGAGACCACCATCTGCCGGATGGTTTCCAAAGAGTTTCCTTGCCATCCTTCTGTGTCGGAACGACTGAGTTCCGGACATGCCTCCAGGACTTGCTGTCGGAAGCAGTGGCCGGCATGGGGCAACAAGACTTTCTCCGTACTTAATTGTCGAGAATCGAGTAGCTTCTTTTTCTGCCAGGGGTGTCCGACGGGGACCACAGCCTGAAACGGTTCATCATAGAGGGGGGTGGTGAGGATGCCGGATTCCTCGAAGGGAAGGGCAATCATGATGACATCGAGCTTTCCGTTCTTCAGCATGCCTGCCAAATTTTGTGTCAGGTTCTCCTCTAGCTCCAAGGGCATCTTTGGCGCACGCGCATTGAGCCGCGGGACGAGATCGGGGAGAATATAGGGGCCAACTGTCGAAATAACCCCCAACCGTAACAGCCCATTCAGCTGGTCTTTGCCCTGGGCTGCCAGGATTTTCACTCGCTCGGCTTCCTCTAACACGCGCTGAGCCTGATGGATGATTTGCTCACCTAACGGGGTGAGCTCCACCTTGTTCTGGCGCCGTTCAAAGATCGTCACTCCTAAGTCGTCTTCCAACTTCTTGATCGCCAGGCTCAGCGCCGGCTGAGTCACGAATACTCGCTCGGCAGCTCGGCCGAAGTGCCGTTCTTGTGCGACGGCCACAACATATTGCAACTCAGCCAGCGTCACCCGTTCTCTCTCCTCTCACCCGATAAATACGACTTATGTCAGGACAATACATTATCAATTAGACTAAGTACAGCAGACAGGGTATCTTCCACCTACGCCTGCGGATAGATGTTCAAATTTTCTAGCTCATGGACCAGGATGTTTGCAGATGCTCATCGGTGGGTGTAAGGAGCGATAGCTCCAGAGAGTGATGCTTCTGCTCATGATCAACCGATTGAGTCGATAGGACGAGTCATGGTATGACAAGCTCCAGCTGCAGTCTGGGTAAGTACTCGCAGTGGTCTGGATGGCCGTCGAGCATGAGGAGCCGGACCGAGCATGATGGAGTGAGTAGTCCAGGGGTGGGCATAAACACACACATCAATGTGTGCAGAGAGGAGGATGTGATGACGCAGAAGAAGATATTGAGAAACGGATTGGTGACAGGGACTTTGGCCTTCGGACTAGTGCTGGCCATGCCGCTCGTCCCTTTGACCGGAGAAGGCGGACAGGGGCACGGGGCGTTTGCAGGAGAGCCTGTGACCTTGCCGACGATCACGGGATTGGAGGATCCGAATACCTATGTCCCGGCGGACAACCCGCTCACGAAAGAGAAGATTGAATTAGGACGGGCCCTTTTCTTCGATAAGCGCATGTCAAAGGATAATACGATTGCGTGCGCCAGTTGTCATATGGCGAAAAAAGGATTCGGGGATGGGATGCCGGTGTCGACCGGAATCAAGGGCCAAAAGGGTGGCCGGAGTGCGCCTGTGTCGTTCAATCGCGTGTATAGCAAGGCTCAGTTCTGGGATGGCCGAGCAGCGACACTGGAGGATCAGTCCATCGGGCCGTTTGCCAACCCGATCGAACACGGGTTCGCCAGCCATGATGAAATGGTTGCGAAAATGAAGAAGATGCCTGGTTATCGGAAGCTCTTTCAAGAGGTCTTTGGCGGAGAGATTACGATTCAGGATGTCGGACGAGCCGTTGCCAGCTTTCAGCGAACGATACTCTCTGGGAACAGCGCGGTGGACAAGTACGACCTCGGTGGAGATCAGAATGCTTTGAGCGATTCCGCCAAGCGTGGACTTGAACTGTTCCGCGGGAAAGCGCGTTGTACGCGGTGCCATTCCGGGTTCAACTTTACAGATGAGAAGTTCCACAATCTAGGAATTGGTTGGGACGACAATAAGGTCGATCTGGGCCGATATATGGAGACGAAAAATCCAGAGGATATCGGGGCTTTTAAGACACCGACGTTGCGCGAAATTGCGCGGACCGCACCTTATATGCATGATGGGCGGTTCAAGACTTTGGAAGAAGTGGTGAAGTTCTACAACCAAGGTGGGGTAAAGAACCCACATCAGGACAACACGATCATTCCGCTGGAAATGACGGATGAGGAGCAACAGGATTTGGTGGCCATGCTCAAGTCGCTTAATGGCGAGGGATGGCAGCATGTTTCCCCGCCGAAGTCGTTTCCAAAATAATCTGAACTGGTTACGAGGATAATGAGCTAGGGAAAGGGCCATCGCAAGATGGCCCTTTTCTTTTAGATTTGAGGCACGGGCTTGGAATTGCTCATGTGGAGAAGATAGCGACGGAGGATGGCTTGCTCAATGCGGGAGCGCCCTCGATCTGGGGCCGGGAATCGCAGCACTAGATGAATTTTCCCGGATTCCGGCAGTTGAATGGTGATACGCGGCTCCGGGGAAGGGGCCTCCAGCAGATTTGCTTGTTCTAAAAGCTTCATTTGCCGGGCTGCTTCTTCCATGAACGGCGCACATTCGAGTTTTGCGGCCTCCAAGAGTACGCGCTCTGATCGCTGCCACTCGTCGTCGTGCTTAATCGGCACGACGACCGTATACAGCCCGTACTCCTGTTCGGGGTTTTCTTTCATCAATGGGTTCGTGAAGAGCAGGCTGTTGGGGAACACGGTCACACGTCCGGTATACAGATGCGCAGATTGCCCAGGGCCGATTTCCAATAACTTCGTAGCGAACATATCGTGGTCCAGTACTACCCCGCGGTGGCCCGCGATCTGAATTCGATCGCCGACGGCGTAGACCTTGCCACCAACCCGAAGGGCCGCACCGCTCCAACAGAGAATCAGCTCTTTGGTCGCCAGGACCATAGCAGCGGCCAGAGCGACCAGTGATACTGCAAAAGCCTGCAGTTCGTGCGCCCAGATCATGACCAGGCCAATGAGGAAGGCAAAAGCGGCGGAATTTCTGGTCGTCACCACCCATCGACGCTTCGATTCCATCGAGAGTGTGGGGTTCCCGGCGATCCATCGCACGATCAGCGTTCTAGCAGCAATCAAGGTCAGCAGTAGGACCAGCGATTTCAAGCTGTCCAGCGCCACCACGCTGTCGACGGGGAACCATTGGTTCTGGGGCACGGGTGTCCTCTATTTGGCGGTCAGTGTCTCACGGGTACCAGGAACGCACTCTTCGCGATTCCAGGTCTTCAGAGTCTTCTCTTCGGAGAAGGTCAAGGTATAACGGTAACAGTAGAGCGTTGGCTTGGCGGACTCCGCTCCTTTGCCCATCATGCTGCTGATTGAATTGGAGGCGTCACCGAGCATGGAGGACCTCCATGAAGTCAAATCCTGCTCGCTGAGTGGGAAGCGATAGGTCCAAAGGCTGTCTCCCCCAAGCGCAGGTGTCTTCGCGGTGTGTGGAGGGCCAAGCCGTTCACGAATGTCTTCCTGTGTCAGCCGGCCAACGCCTTTTTTGAGATACGTGTCACGCCATGGGCCGCCACATCCAGACATACTCATCACGAAGGTGATGACGAGGGTCCATAGGAAGAGATAGGAACCGGTATTGTTGATGGAAAACGTCGAACCAGGCATGCTGGGGCCTACGCTACACCGGACGGTTGCCAAGTGCAACTCTCTTGGAATCTTCTGTGCAGGATCAATCTTGAGGGGCACACATCGCTAGTAGACTGGATTTATCGACGGCTTTTCGGTACCTTACTCCGCGAAGGGAAGCAATGAGCGCACTACGAATTCTTACCGTGTTCCTCGCTGGGTGTGGTTTTCTGCTTCTGCCTGATCAATTTACTACGGCGACTGAAAGCCGGGCCATGAAGCGAGATGTTCCGTCATTGATCTTTTTAAAGCCAGAGATGCATCTCACGCAGGGAAAACCACAGGATGTCAATGGCGGGAACAGCGAAATCAAACTCGGAGACAAAGGGAGGTCTTCAACCACGAGACCTACCACCTCCTTCCCCGAACTGCATGGGAGGGATGGAGCACCAATGATGCTGGTGCCGGCTGGAGAATTTATCATGGGAAGCGATAGGGGAGATGAAGATGAAGCTCCTATCCACCGGGTGTATCTGAATGCATTTTACATCGATAAGTTTGAAGTGACGAATGCCCGGTTTGCGAAGTATGTCGAAGCGATCCAAAGTGAGCCGCCGTGGGGATTTTCTGATAAGGACACCCCGGTCGTCCATGCCGATCGTCCGGTGCGCTGGGTGAGTTGGATGGATGCGATGGGGTACTGTCTTTGGGTCGGAAAACGGCTTCCCACGGAAGCGGAGTGGGAAAAAGCTGCGCGTGGGACGGATGAGCGTGTGTATCCGTGGGGAAACGATCCGCCGACTCCGGTGCATGCCGTCTATGGGCTCAAGGAAGGTGGTGCGGAGACGGTATCGGTCATCGGCAATCACCATATGGGGCAGAGTCCATACGGAGTCCAGGACTTGGCCGGTAATCTCTACGAATGGGTGATGGATTGGTACGCGGAAGATTTTTATTCCAGCTTTATCAATAGCCCTGCCATCAACCCCCGTGGTCCGAGCGAAGGGACGGCAAAAGTCCAGCGGGGCGGATCATACATCAACACTCCCTATCGGCTGCGATCATCGTTTCGCACCAAAGGGGATCCGACTGAACAGGATCCGAACGTCGGTTTCCGTTGCGCGCAGAGTATTCCCAAGTAGCCCACGCCTCGAACCGTCCTGATTGCTCAGCAGCATATCGTGTGGAATTGTCACGCTAGGACTCTGTGATCACGACCACAAAGGAGGGGCCTTTGAAGCGATATCGGGTGAAGCCGGGTGGCAAGCTCTCATTGAAGCGGTACGATCCGGATGACACCGGGGACTATAAGAAAAACGATCAAGGCAAGGAAAAGGCTAAAGCGGAGACAGCCAAACTCATTGCCGTCCTGGATGGCTTACAAGAACGATTGTACGCCAACGCGACTCGATCCCTCCTCATTGTGCTGCAGGGAATGGATACAAGTGGAAAGGACGGAACCATCAAGAGTGTGATGTCCGGAGTGAATCCGCAGGGCTGTAAGGTGGTGGCGTTCAAGGCGCCGTCCAAGGATGAATTGGCTCACGATTTTCTCTGGCGCGTGCATCGAGAGGCCCCTCCCAAGGGCTACATCGGAATATTTAATCGCTCCCACTACGAAGACGTCTTGATTACTCGGGTGCATGGATGGGTCTCTGAGAAAGTGGCCAAGCATCGCTTCGAGCAAATCAAGGAATTCGAGGAGCTGCTGACCGAAAGCGGCACGGCTGTACTCAAGTTTTTCCTCCATATCTCGAAGGACGAACAGAAAGAGAGGCTCGAAGCCCGTATTGCCGATCCGGAGAAGCGCTGGAAGTGGAATTCGGGGGACCTAGAGGAACGCAAGTTGTGGGATGACTATCAGCGAGCGTTTGAGGACGTCATTTTGGCCACGAGCACCGACTGCGCCCCTTGGTATATCGTTCCGGCCAATCGGAAATGGTATCGCAACCTTGTGGTCGCCGATCGCATCGTGAATGTATTGGAGGATATGAAACTCAAGACGCCTCCAGCGCCGAATGGCGTGGACTTCTCTAAGCTCAGGATTCTGTAGCGGCGTTCAGGGGCGCAGGTGGCAAGTTGAGTGGCGCAGAGTACGGCTGGTCGTACAGTGATGTACAAACTGGGGAGGAGTGTGGCGTAAACGTCACGCGGCTCCCTCTTGCTTACGCGGGAGTGTTCCTTGAGTTGGGTCGTGTTGACTTGGTGTTGCCGCCTCTTGGTCGGGGGAGTGCTTCTCGCCTCCGCCCTGGGGAAGTCGCTCGATCTGAGGGGATTCGTTGACGTGTTGGTCACCTATCGTCTGTTCCCAGACTGGTCTCTCTGGTTCCTGGCATTTGGGATCACGGGCATCGAGTGGGGGCTGACCACGTGGATTCTTGTCGGATGGCAATTGCCGACGGGAGCACTGCTGGCGATGATGTTGAACGGTCTCTACGCCATGGGACTCATCCTCACGCTCCTTCGCGGCATTGACCTTCCAAACTGTGGATGCTACGGCGTATTTTTCCCCCAACCCTTGCGCTGGTATTCACCTCTTGAAGATCTCGCACTGGTTGGCCTCGGTTATGTCCTGTATGTAAGCGCAAAGAAGGGGCGAGACAACTCTTGACAAGGTTTTCTAATAGGCGTAGGGAAGAAAGTGCGGCCCATCTATCAGTCGAAGTTCGAGGGATCGGGTAGACCGCGCGGATGCCATCCAGGTCTCTCGATGACTTCATTAAGAGAGGAGGGTGGAGATGGACGACACAACGCCACCTGGCCCATCAGGCCCACCGATGCCGGAGTGGGTTTCTCATCGGTTCTGCTGACCGACTTCTTCGCGGGGCGTGCCATTGAGGCACAAGGTGTCCTTCACGAGAAGGCCAACACCCATTGAGCGGAGAAATCTTCGGGGGCAGCAAGCAGGAAATCGCCAGGGAGTGAGGAGGTCTTCCCTGGTAGGAAACCCAAGGATCCCAACTATCGCGTGGGTCTTGTGGGCCGTGACAAAACAGAATAATGTCGGCGTCCTAAGCGCCAAGTCACGGGCGGCCTCCCACCTCAGTGCAAGGTCGCCCGTTCTTTTTTTTGAAACCTCATCAGACACACATCTTAATCGACGCACACGATAGCCTCCAGTAGGCGGTTCTTTTTTCGGACAGCTGTCCGACCATGGTGCGATGACTGAGAAGAGGCCCAAGAAATCACAGTCGTCCAAGAGGATCACGCGCCGCCGAAAACCAGTCGGAGTCTCTACTGGCTTGGCTGCTGGTGAGCTCCAGGTTGCGGCCCCACCTGGAGCTGTGGCTGAGGTTCATCAGCAGATAGAAACCGATGGAGGGAGAGTGCTCTCGGTTTACCGGGAACCGTATGGCGGACGTTGGCTGGTCTTGGCTGCCCTCCCGATCGAGTTAGTTGAGCCGACACCCTATCAGCGCAACATCTCCGACACGCATGTGCGAAAGCTGGAAGGGGTGATCGGCAAGATCGGGCGCTTTCTCGATCCCATCATCGCCGTTCGAATTGCACAGTCTGATTATGCGGTGAAATATTGGACACCGAACGGTAACCATCGCTTGTCTGCGATGCGGACCTTGAGAGCGAGGAGCATCATCGCCATCGTCGTTCCCGAGTCTTCAGTAGCCTATCAGATCCTCGCGTTGAATACGGAAAAGGCCCATACCCTTCGCGAGAAGGCGTTGGAAGTCATCCGCATGTATCGTGAACTCGCGCAACTCGATGGCGCAACGGAAGAGACCTATGCCCTGGAGTTCGAAGAGCCGGCGCTGATCACGCTGGGCCTCTGTTATGAAGAGCGGCCTCGATTCAGCGGCGGGGCCTATCATCCTGTGCTCAAGCGCATCGATAAATTTCTACAGAAGCCGTTCAGACTGCACTGAGCGTTCGTCTACAGCGTGCGAAGGCGGTATTGGAATTGGACGATCTGATCGTTAAACAAGTCGAGGCCCTCAAGGCGAAGGGACTAACCAGTCCCTATCTGAAAGCCTTCGTCGTGGCCCGTGTGAATCCCCTTCGGTTCCGGCCTAAAGATGCTTCGCCCTTGTCGTTCAATGAGGCGCTCGACCGCATGACCCAGTCTGCCACTAAGTTCAACCCCGATAAGGTTAAGCTGGACGATCTGGCCAAATCAGGCGGAGCGCCTGAAGACACGGAGTAACTGACGTCCCCTCTGTTCGTCTTGTTTCTACCGTAAACGCCCATTTACAATACCCTCTTGGTTCTACTTCTAAGGAGGACTTATGGGCCTTGCTGATCATAAATGTGTTCCCTGTCGCGGCGGTGTCCCGCCGGTACCGAATGATCGTGCTCAAGCATTGTTAAAAGAACTGGGCCGGGGGTGGTCGCTGAATGGGCAGGGACATCTCGAACGACTCTTCACGTTCCCAGATTTTGCGCAGGCGTTGGCGTTTGTAAACAAAGTAAGTGCCATTGCGGAGGCCGAAGGCCACCATCCCGATCTCTATCTCGCCTGGGGCAAGTGTAAAGTGGAGATTTGGACGCACAAGATCAACGGCCTGACAGAGAGCGATTTCTATCTGGCGGCCAAAGCGGATCGAGAATTCGAACCGTTTAGATCAACGACTGGCTAGTCCCTACACAATTTTCTGCCATGAACTTATGAGGCATTGAATGAGCGACGGAGCACAGGTGGCGCTCGTCAATATGCCGTTCAGCTACGCCAAGTATCCTTCCATCCAACTTGGCACGCTATCCACGCTGCTCAAATCCCACGGCATTCCCGTCGATTGTCACCACTTGAACGTGCGGTTTGCCCACCTGATTGGGGTTGAATTACACGAGAGTATTTGCGAGAAACGGGCGCTTTTTGGCGAGTGGCTATTTTCCTCCTTGCTGTTTAAGGAGAATCCGAAATGGGCGGAGTATCCGCAGATTTTCAAACCCGTGTTTGAGCATGCGGCCCGTGAGAGTGGCAAACCGGTAGGCTATTTTGAAGAGGTTGCAACGCGCATTGCGCCTCAGTTTTTGACTTGGGCGTTGCGCTCCATCGATTGGGGACAATACAAGCTGCTCGGTTTTACCTCGACGTTCGACCAGAACGTGGCCAGCCTGACGCTCGCCAAATTAATCAAGGATCTCTATCCGGAGATTACGATTGTGTTCGGCGGCGCAAACTTCGATGGAGAAATGGGACTTGAGCATCTGCGGGCTTTCCCCTTTATCGATTATGTGGTGATCGGGGAGGGTGAGCAGACCTTTCTCCCGTTTGTCCGCCAGATTTTGGACGGCCACATGGACCATATTCCTGACGGTGTTGCCTATCGGCAGGAAGGACAAATCCGGTTCACGCCGAATCAGGGGCTCTTTTCGGATTTCGCGAAGACCGGCCCACCCGATTACGATGACTACTATCATCTGCTTGCAGAGCTTGGCCAGACGGCGCAGGGGTTGGATCGTATTCTCTTGTACGAAGGCTCACGAGGCTGTTGGTGGGGTGAAAAGCATCATTGTACATTTTGTGGGTTGAATGCTCAGAGCATGAAATTTCGTGCGAAAGCTCCGGAGCAAGTGCTGAATGAGATTGCCGACCTCTCGCAACGCTATGATGCTGTTCGGTTTCGATTGGTCGATAACATTATCGATATGGGCTATATCGATCATCTGTTCGGTAAATTGGCGGAGAGTCATTGCGACTTGGATGTGTTCATCGAGACCAAGAGCAATCTGCAGAAGAAGCAGATTAAGACCTTGGCTGCGGGTGGTGTGAAGTGCATGCAGCCTGGGCTGGAAAGCCTGAGCCTGAATCAGCTGCGCGCGATGGACAAGGGTGCCACGCCGATGCAGAACATCGTCTGCTTGAAGTGGAGTCAGTACTATCTTGTGATGGTGTCGTGGAATATCTTGCTGGGGTTCCCAGGGGAGACCAACGAGGATTACCAACGCCAACTCGATCTGATTCCCTCCCTGCTCCATCTACAGCCACCAGAAGCGACAGGCAAGTTTTGGCTACAGCGGTTCAGTCCCTACTTCACCAGGCCACACGAATATGGAGTCCGCATCACTGGACCAGGGATGGCTTACGAATATGTGTATGATGCGAGGCAGGTCGATCTGAAGAAAATCGCCTATGATTTCGAGTACGAACTCGACAACTGGCGGGTCGATCCGCACCTGTACCAGGAACTCGTCGCTGCGATCGAGGTCTGGCAGCGAATGCACCAGTCAGGCGATAAGCCGTTCCTCTATTATTCCAAGGCGCCCACCTACGTGACGGTCTACGACGGGCGCAATCCAAGAGAGCCTACGCGGCGGCGGTATGAAGGGCTGGCAGCGTTGGTGATTGAGATCTGCAACGAATCCGCGAAAGGTATAGAGCAGATTCGTGCCGCAGTAGCAGGTCGAGCAGTCTGCGAGGACACGGTTCTCGTTCCAATCGTGAATGACCTCACCACGCAGCATATCTTGTACGAAGAGCGTGGCAAGTACTTCACGTTGGCGATTCCGGAAAATCCGCACCTCTGATTACATCGACAGTTTCTCAGCTATGTTGCGCATCTGCACACCGTGGATGAGCGAGGCGCCGCCGCGGATGGCGCAAGCGACGTGGATGGCTTCGGTCATCTCTTCGACATTGGATCCCTTTTCAAGCGACGCTTGTGTGTAGGCATCAATGCAGTAGGGACATTGCACGGTGTGGGCGACGGCGAGGGCGATGAGCGTTTTCTCCCGTTCGGTCAGGGCACCTTCAGCAAAGACGGCGTCGTAGTAGCCCTTGAACTTTTCCCACAAAGCCTTATTGCCCTTCCCAATATCAGCAAACTTCCCTAAATCATGCGAATGATAATACGAATCCATGGGAACCTCCTCTTTCGATTCGGATATGAAGAGAAAAGAGAGCGGGCAGCGAAACGGTCAGGCATTGCCGGGAGGGGTCGGGTCGACCTGAGCCAGGGCTTTGGAGAATCGCTCACCGACGATATCGGTTGCCTTGGCCATGAGGTCGACCACTTCTTGCCATTCAGCGGGCAGCAGGTCCTGTTTCAACTGCGGATGGATGGCCCATTGGGCTTCAACCTGAGTGCCTTTGCGGCTGACCAACACGCGGAGCAACTCTACTTCCCAGGCCTGGTCGTTCGGATTGTCGCTGGAAGCTGATGTGTTCGGTTGTTCGGAAGGAGGAAGGGCGCGTGCCATGAGATCCTTTGTCGGTAAGTCGTTCGACAGCATACCGCATCTTCTGTCGTATTGTATATCTGCGTCACGGACATGCTTCTATAGAGGTGATTGGTTCAGCACGGCGAGCATCGCTTCGTGGATCCATCCGTTGCTGGCCACGAGTTCCTGCCCATAGATGGAGAGGGTCTTCCCGCTGAAATCGGTCAAGCGCCCGCCGGCTTCACGGGCGATGACTGAGCCGGCTGCCATGTCCCAAGGGCTGAGCCGCACCTCCCAGAATCCGTCAAAACGCCCGGCTGCCACATAGCACAGGTCTAACGCAGCCGATCCCGTTCGTCTCAACCCTTGAGCTTTCAGAGCAAACTTCACGAAGTGATCGAGGTTGTTCCGCTTGGTTTCTCGGATGTCGTAGGCGAAACCGGTGACTAAGAGGCTGCCGTCGAGAGTCTGTGTCGCGGATACATGGAGAGGCCGACCGTTTACGTGTGCTCCGCGACCTTCAATAGCTGTGAACAATTCATTCCGTGAAGGGTCGAAAACGACACCGATGATACATCGTCCATCGTATTCCAAACCAATGGAGACGCAATAAGTGGGATAGCCATGCGCAAAATTCGTGGTTCCATCGAGTGGGTCAATAATCCATCGATAGGGGGAAATCCCGGCATCGTCGGGCCCCCGCTCTTCGGCCAGGATGTGATGATCAGGAAAGCGAGTCTTCAGGTGATCGATCACGCACTGTTCTGCGGCACGGTCGGCATCGGTGACCAGATTGATGGGGTTCTTGTATTCGATCTGAAATCCGGTTGCTGCATAGCGAAGTAAGAGGGATCCGGCTGCTTGACTAGCTTCAACTGCAGCTTGAAGCAGGATATCTTGTGAGGGTGATTCATGAGGACTTGGCACGCCCGATTGTAACATACCCGAACTTGCAGCTAACAAGAAACCTGCTACTCTTGACAAGACAAGCCTTATGATCACCGATCATTCAAGGATTACTTGCTTGCAAGAGACAGAAATGAATAGACAATGTATTATTCGAATAATACAAGTTGACAAGGTTTATATGCAATGATATAAAGCAAGCATGCTTTATGTGGGGGTCTTGTGGAGGAGTTGAGAGATATTCTCGTTGGTCTGGAGCAACGGATCAGCGCCTATAAGAGTCGGTATCAGGAGCTCGAGAAGAAGCGTCGCCGGCTCGATGACGAGATTGCCACCATCAAAAAGTACCTTGAACTTGCTGAAACCCTCTATCGTGTCGAGGCCGACAAGGCCAAGCTTGCCAGTCTTTCCAACCAGATTATTACCACGGATGATTCCAAGGGAATTCGGCCGGTTCCTGTTATGGATGTGACCGATCAGTCTAGAGAAATTCTACTTGGACGGAGTAAGTATGTGGGGAAGAGTGTTCCGCAGGCTGCCTATGAAATACTCCGGGAATCCAATCGAGCCATGCATGCAAAGGAGCTCGTTCAACGGTTGATCGAAGGGGGGTTGCAGATTAAAGGGAAAACCCCGCTGACGTCGATCGCTACCTCGCTCAAGCGTGACAAGCGCTTTAGAAAGGTCGGACCCAATACGTTTGAAGCGTTGGACGACATGTTGATTCAAGCCGTCTAAGTGGTTGGTACTCATGGGCCAAACTTGACAATGCGAAGGGGGGTGAGACTCTTGGCAACGAAGAAGGCAGCAGCAAAGAAGAAGAAGAAGTAACCCCAATGTGATGTGATACGCCGAGGGTGAGGTTCCTCACCCTCGGCGTACCATCCTACGATGTCTCTGATTATCTCGTGCGAGTAGTCCTACCAAAACAACGACAATTCGCTGAACAGAAGAAGTTCTGTAAGCTAAGACGCCTGCAGTGCCACAGCTGGTTGGAGTGGAGTACTATACGGGGTGGCACGTACTTCTGCCTCTGAAGAATCAGTGTTCAGCAACGTCCACTTGTCTGGCTGAGACAGGATTTGTTGGACCAGCCTGGTATGGAGGGCATGCCCTGACCGATCTGCAACAATGTGCCCAATGAATGGCATTCCTAAGAGCGAAAAATCACCGATCAGGTCCAGGATTTTGTGACGGACGAATTCATCGTCAAATCGGAGGCCGGATTGATTGACGATACCGTCACCCGAGAGGACAACCGTATTATCGAGTGTCCCACCTTTTCCAAGTCCACGAGCCCACAAGGCTTGAACCTCTTGAAGGAAGCCAAATGTCCGGGCCTCCGCAATTTCATTCTCAAAGGTACCGACTGAGCAATCATAGTCATACGTCTGCGTTTTGATCAGAGGGTGATCGTAGTGAATTGAATATGTAATACGGGGCGTCGTGGATGGCTCAATTCGTACCCGCTTTGAGCCGTCGGTGATTTCAATCGGAGCCATGATCTTGAGAAATGACTGCTTCCGTTCTTGGGACACTACGCCGGCAGACTGAATCAGCCTGACGAATGGCGCAGCGCTTCCATCCATGACCGGGACCTCGGCGGCCGTCACCTCAATGAAGGCGTTGTCGATATCCATGCCGGACAGGGCCGCCAGTAAATGCTCAATAGTTTGGACCTGAAATCCATTTCCTTTGATGGCGGTGCACAATTCCGTTGGGATCTTATGCTCGATGGAAACAGGTAGATAGGCATCAACGTCCGAAGTGCGGTTGACGAAAACGATGCCGGTGTCTGGCGGCGCAGGCCGCAGCGTGATTGACGCAGATTGGCCTGAGTGGAGCCCTACTCCGGAACAAGTGACCGCTGATGCTAAGGTTTGTTGATTCCGCACAAGTCCTCCCTCGTTAGAATCTCATTCCCAAGGCACCATTCGCCCAAAAAGATATCAGCAATTAATGTGCCACGGTATAATTATCATAACAGCATGATTTTAAATGTAAAGTATTAATTCTGAAAAATATCAATCTGTATCTAAAAAGACACATCTGTGTGTTTCGCAAGGCTCAAGGTGTAGACAAATATTAATTTCGTCATCATGAACCAAGGATTATGGGGCATCCGATAAAAAGTGTCGGTGTCTTAGGTGACTCTGAGTTCTCCTGGAAAGGTGATGAGTAGAGCGGACCCCTCTTTCGGAAGGCACAATCATCAGCCAAATTCACACGGGAGCTCACTGGACCAGCATTTGTGTGTTGCGACCTGTGAGGAGATCGTTGATCTATCACGATAGTTGGGAGATGGGAGAGATGAGTACATGAATCATGAGGATGTGGAGCAAGGGGAAACGCGATTCCGAGGGATAGACCGGGTCTTAACTTCCTTGGGCGGGAAACCGATTAAGAATAGGAAAACCGCATAACGGCTAAGTGATCATGAATGTCAGTCCCCTTGTTTGGATCAGTTTTGGTCTGATGAGTCTCACGCTCAGCCTTATGCTGGCCGGCGATGCCTTGGTAAATCTGGTCCCTAACCGTGATTATCAGGACTTTGAATATCGTCGCGATGTGGCCGAGGCCTTGGCGGTTCAATATTCAGCCTTGGCAGAGCATGATCAGGTTGGGACCATCAAACTGTCAATGGAACGGTTCGTTCAGCGGAATCCTGACATCCGCTCGTTGGCGCTAATTCTTAAGAGTGGAGATGTTCTTGCACAGATCGGTGATCATGCTCACACGTGGGTACAGTCATCCGGTGACGCATCATCACTGGAGTTTCTCCAAGTCCCGATCTTTGCCGGCGACCGGCCGTGGGGTGTGCTTCAGGTCGCGTTTCGCAAATCGGATGTGTCAGCGGCAGAGCGTTTCCTGAGCGATCCTTGGGTGCGCTTCCTCGCCTTCGTCAGCGTGATGGGCTTTATCGGTTATCTGATCTTCATGAAACGTACCCTGCGCCAGCTGGATCCTTCCGGCATAGTTCCCTCCCGAGTAAAAGCCGCATTGGATGCCCTGACGCAGGGTGTGGTCATGATCGATACCCGGGACCTCATTGTGCTCACCAACGATGCATTTAGCCGAGCAGTGGGCAAATCGGTCCAGGCGTTGATCGGAACCGATCTTGGATCGCTTTCATGGAAATCCGTTCATGCGACAGAGAGAACGTCGGTGCATCCATGGACCCAAGCAGTCATGGACCGACAGCCGCATGACAATATTCCGTTACTGCTGACGCAGCCAAACGGCGAGCTGCGGAAATTTATCGTGAATACAGTGCCGATTATGGATGACGGGATAATCGTGCGAGGGGCGTTGGTTTCGTTTCACGACGTCACAGAGCTGGATCGGGCCAATTCGCAACTGAAGGAAGCCAATACTGAGTTAGAGGTGTCCCGCGTTCAGATTCTCAAGAAGAATCAGGAGCTCGAGGTGACCAACACGAACCTGCATATCGAGATGGATCATCGAAGAAAAGCGGAAGCGGAAAAGGAAAAGCTCTATCAGCAACTTATGAATGCTTCACGCCAGGCAGGTATGGCGGATGTGGCCTCAAGCGTACTTCATAACGTCGGTAATGTGCTCAACAGTATCAACGTCTCGACGGATACGTTGCTGAAGACGCTCAAGAAACCGATGGTGGGGGATGTCTGTCGCATCGCGGCATTGTTCAATGAGCATCAGAACAATCTGCAGTCATTTCTGACGGCTGATCCAAAGGGGAAGCAAATTCCTTCTTATCTGGGACTGGTTGCCGAATCGCTCAGTGGAAGCCATCAGACGATCCAACAGGAACTCGACTCGCTGGTCAAAAAAGTCGATCACATCAAGCAAGTGATTATGTCGCAGCAAGATATTGCGCGTGCGGGGAGTATTCGGGAGCCTGTCTCGGTTGAGGATATGATGGAGCAGGCGTTGGTGATGGCGATGCCGGAGCCGGAGAAGTATGACATTCAGGTGCTGCGAGAATATCGTCCTATCCCTACGATCATGACGGATCGACATCAGGTGCTGCAGGTCTTGGTGAATCTCATCACTAATGCCAAGAATGCCATGGTTGAGCATCCGGATAGTACACGCCGTCTCACTTTAAGACTGGGGGTGCCGACCGGCAGTGCCTTCGCGCGATTGGAAGTGGTCGATACCGGTGGGGGGATCAAGGCTGAAAACCTCCCGAAACTGTTTGCGCAGGGCTTTACCACGAGAAGGGCTGGTCATGGGTTGGGGCTGCATAGTTCCGCCATTGTCGCCAAGAATCTCGGGGGTGCGTTACAGGCGCAGAGTGCCGGTGAAGGACAGGGTGCGACGTTCACACTGGATCTGCCGCTGGTCCTTGTCGAGTCTGCGGCATGACCATGGATCGAGACGCGAGCAACCGTCGGATCTTAATCGTTGACGACAATGTCAATATTCACGAGGACTTCAGGAAAATTTTGTCCCCGCCGATAGAATCGGGAGCACTGGACCACGCCCGGGCGGCCCTCTTTGGGGAAGGTCCGACCATCCCTACCCAGATGTCGTATGAATTGGATTTTGCGACTCAAGGACGAGAGGGATTTGGTCTGGTCCAGACCGCGCATCAGAGAGGGATGCCTTATGCGGCAGCCTTTGTCGACATGCGCATGCCTCCTGGCTGGGACGGGCTCGAGACCATCGAGCATCTTTGGTATGTCGACCCGGAGATCCAAGTTGTCATCTGTTCGGCCTATTCTGACCATCCATGGGAAGACGTGAGTCGTCGCATTGGCGATACCGACAAGTTGCTCATCCTGATGAAACCGTTCAACAGCATCGAGGTCGTCCAAATGGCCAATGCTCTGACGAAGAAATGGAACTTGGCGCGTGCGGTGAAGCAACAGATTGAGGGTCTGGTACAGAGCGTGAGCCAACGGACGGCCGACGTACGTACCGTGAATCAGCGGTTTCAAGAGCACATTGCCAGCCGAATGACCGGATCCGGTTCGGACGATGTGCGGGAACCGGTTGGAGCGATGCTCCGTCAGAAGGAAGAGTTCCTGGCAATCATGAGTCATGAAATCCTGACACCGATGAATGAGTTGGTTGCGAAGGTGACCCTGTTGCTTGATAGCCCTCTAAATCCCGTCCAGCGTCAGCATGCATCGACTCTCGAGCGCTGCGCACAGGATCTGCTTTCCTTGATCAAGGATATGCATGAGTTCTTGGACAGTCGAAGACAGCAGACCGAAGTGAGCGATCAGCTTTGATGGTTGGGCGCGCTCGAAGGAGAGCAGGTAGTCAATCATATGGATAACCACGGCAAGAATCCGCGAGTCTTGATCGTCGACGACAATCAGTCGATCCATGAAGATTTTCGGCGGATCCTTCAATCTCAACCAGAAGACGAAAGTCTGAATCACGCGCGTAGGGATTTGTTTGGTGGGGCGCCGCTTGTAGAGGCGCTCGCTCGCTTCGAGTTGGACTATGCGGTTCAGGGGCAGGCTGCTCTCGCATTGGTGCAGATGGCGAGGTTAGAGGGTCGCCCCTATGCCGTGGCATTCGTCGATATGCGGATGCCGACGGGGTGGGATGGCCTGGAAACGATTGAACGACTCTGGGAGGTCGATGGTCGGATTCAGGTCGTGATCTGTACGGCCTATTCGGACCACTCGTGGGCAGAAATCGCGGCACGGTTGGGTATGAGCGATCGGTTGTTGATCTTGCGCAAACCGTTCGATTCGATCGAGGTTCAGCAGATTGCCGCCGCACTGACGCGCAAGTGGGAGTTGGGGCGCGATGTCCGATTACAGATTGAAGATCTTGTAGCACAGGTGAATGCCCGTAACAGAGAACTCCAGGCTACGAACCAACTTCTTGAGCAGCAGGTGGCTGAGCGGACCGCAGAGCTTCAACGGCGTAACGAAGAGTTACAGAGAACAGTGGAGGCGCTCAAAGATGCCAAGGCGGAGGCAGACGATGCTAGCCAGGCCAAATCGCAGTTCTTGGCCTGCATGAGTCACGAAATCCGCACGCCCATGAACGGTATGCTCGGTATGAATGAGCTGCTTCTCTCAACTGCCTTGACGGATCAGCAGCGTCATTTTGCTGAAACCATCAATAATTCCGGCGAGCAGCTGGTTCAGATCGTCAACGACATCCTTGACTTGTCCAAGATCGAAGCCGGTCAGATGGATCTCCACATCGCTGGGTTTGACCTGGTAGCTACTGTGCAAGCGGTCATCGCTGGGTTCTTCGCGCCGGCGCAGAAAAAAAGACTCAGTTTCGAATGTCAGATCGACCCCGAGTTGCCCGCCGTGTGGCGAGGAGATGTCGCACGATTCCGGCAGATTCTGACCAATTTGGTGGGGAACGCCGTGAAGTTTACGGAACAAGGTGGCATCCTGATTCACATTGAGCGTATTCAGGATAACCATGACAACGCCTTATTCAAAGTTACGGTATGCGATACGGGAATAGGTATCCCTCTCGATTCGCAGCAGAAGATCTTCGATCCCTTTGCCCAAGCGGATGGATCAATGACGAGGCGGCATGGGGGAACAGGGTTGGGACTTGCGATCGTCAAACGGCTCGTCGCATTAATGGGTGGAGACATCGGCTTCAGCAGTACTCCCGGAAGGGGTTCCACGTTTTGGTTTACGGTCTGTCTTGAGAAGCAGAGGATGAGCGAAGGCATTGGGGAAGAGTGGAAGCGGGTGGATTCGTGCGCGACTCTTGACGCATCCCTCACTAAGGGGCCCGGAGGAACTCCCTCGAAGCTACGGTCGCGTGCACGTATCCTTTTGGCCGAAGACAATTCGACGAATCAGGAGGTGTTCCGTGGCATGCTGGAGCTCTGCGGCGAATCAGTCGACGTGGTCAGTACAGGTAGAGAGGCGATTGATGCGATGGAACGGTTCCGATACGACCTCGTTCTTATGGACTGTGAAATGCCGGAGATGGATGGACTCACCGCCACTGCTGAAATTCGCCGACGGGGATTTAGACGAACAGATGGCAAAAGAGTCCCGATTATCGCGTTGTCAGGCTACGCGTTCAGCAGCCATCAAGATGCCTGCGTTGCAGGCGGTATGGACGGCTTTCTCTCGAAGCCTGCGGGCCTAAAAGAGATTCGCAATATGCTGCAACAGTGGTTGCCAACCACCGAGTCACTGGCTGCGTAACGAACAGGATCGTTTATTCCGTGTGATCGAACAACCATGACTACAAAGCGAGCGGATCATTCGGAAAATCGTCGACTCTTGATCATCGATGACAATGTACAGATCCACGAGGATTTTCGAAAGATCCTCCAGCCAGGGAATGATACGCAGCGATTGGATGAAGCCCGTGCAGCAGTGTTTGGGGGTAGCCCACGCCTGAAGCCGCCGATGGAGTTTGAATTGGAGTGCGTGGATCAGGGGCAAGCCGCATTGGCCTTGATTCAGAAGGCGCGCCAGGAGAACCGGCCCTATGCCGTGGCGTTTGTCGACATGCGCATGCCTCCGGGCTGGGATGGGTTGGAGACGATCGAGCATTTCTGGGCTGTCGATCCAGATATTCAGACGGTGATCTGTACGGCATACACGGATCATTCCTGGGAAGACATCATCCATCGACTGGGGCATGACGATCGCCTGCTGATCCTACAGAAGCCGTTTTCCAGCGTCGAAGTCTCCCAACTGGCAATGTCTCTCACGACCAAATGGAATTTGGCACGCCAGGCCCGTCAACGATTAGAAGCTGCTGAGGCTGCCAATGCTGCCAAGTCGGCGTTCCTTGCCAATGTCAGCCATGAAATTCGCACACCGATGAACGGAATTATTGGAATGAGTGAACTCTTGCTGCAAACGGCTCTCAACGACAAGCAACGCCGGTATACGGAAATCTTGAACAAATCCGGGACAGCTCTGCTTCAAGTGATCAATGATATTTTAGACATTTCAAAGATCGAGGCAGGCAAACTGAAGTTGGAATCTATCGCCTTCGATCTGCGGCAGCTTGTGAATGATGTCTTGGATCTCTTTCTCGGTCCTGCCCAGACCAAGGGGCTCAAACTGGCTGCAATCCTCCCTGACACCCTTCTCCCGGAATATGAGGGGGATCCTGTCCGTATTCGACAGATCCTGACCAACCTGATCGGTAACGCCGTCAAGTTTACTGCCCAGGGGCATATCACATTGTATGTCACGGTTGCTGAAAACATTGCTGGAGAGACGATGCTGTGTTTGAAAGTGCAGGATACGGGGATCGGCATCGATCCGATGATTCAATCGCAGCTTTTTAGACCATTTACACAGGCTGATGGGTCGAGCACACGGAAGTATGGTGGTACGGGACTTGGGTTGGCCATCGTGAAACAGCTGGCGAATTTGATGAGTGGGACGGTGGGTGTCGACAGTGTTCTTGGGCAAGGGTCGACATTTTGGTGCACGATGCGGGTCAGGAAGCCGGTCGCGCAGTCGCTGCGTGCCAAAGCAAGTTAATGTCTCATGTTGAGGAATTGTCGGAGGGTTGCCGGGTGACAGGCGAGGAGATCAATCGGCGTATTCTGGTCGTGGACGACAATGTGTCGATCCATCATGACTTCCTGAAGATTCTGCAGCCAAGCAGAGGATCAGAGGCCATGAAGCAGGCACGGGCCTCCTTGTTCGGTGAGCCCGACTTGGTTCAGACCTGTGATCAATTTGTCGTCGACTATGCAGATCAAGGGGCCACAGCACTGGGTCTCGTTGAAGCGGCAGGTAGGGGTGGGAACCCATATGCGATGGCATTCGTCGATATGCGGATGCCGCCGGGTTGGGACGGGCTTGAGACGATCGAGCGTCTCTGGCGAGTTGACGCAGAGTTACAGGTTGTGATCTGTACCGCCTACTCCGACCAGCCGTGGGATGAGATCAGGGAGCGAATTGGGCGAACTGATAAGTTGCTGATTCTCCAGAAGCCGTTCAATAGTGTCGAGGTATTGCAGCTTGCGACTGCGCTCTGTCGGAAATGGGATCTCGCAAGAAACGTTGCGGGACAAGTTACTAAGTTGAGCCATCTTGTTGATGAACGGACTGCGGAACTCCGACAGGCGAACCGACAGCTGACGGAATTCAATGAAGCACTGATGCGGACGGTTGCAAGCCTGGAGGCCGCACAGACTGAAATTTTACGGCAAAACGGGGAACTGGAACGTCTGGCTTCACGTGATGCGTTGACGGGATGTCTCAATCGCCGTGCATTTTATGCTCGCTTTGAGGAGGCGTTTGCGGAGAGGCGTGAGCAGGGGAGTGAGCTGTGCTGTCTCATGGTCGACATTGACGACTTTAAGCGTGTCAACGATGAATTTGGGCATGCCGTGGGAGATCAGGCGATTCAAGCCGTCGCGGACTGCCTTCAATCCGGGGTACGACTGACAGATATGATGGGACGTTATGGAGGGGAAGAATTCTGCCTGCTGTTCCCGCGTACGGCATTGGGTGAGGCGACGGTGTTAGCGGAACGGCTTCGAGCCCGTGTGGCTGCGGAAGCCGGTAACCGTGTGCGGATGGCTTCCGGTATGACCCTGACGGTGAGTATCGGCGTGTCGACCAGCGCGTTCGGAGCGCGAGCCCCACTGGAGTTGATCGATCAGGCCGATAAGGCGCTGTATGCTGCGAAGGAGAGCGGCCGAAACTGTGTCATGGCAATGGATGTCCTGGTCCCAGGGCTCAATCCTTCTGAACAGCTTGAGCTTCAGGTCCGTCGAGTCACCCCGCGCGAGTCGCCTCATCTCGCCATCTAGCGGCATGTTGACGAATCCTGCTCTGTTTTCAAAATGGAGCGGTGTGCATGGAGACCAACCGGATTGAGATGCTCTGCAGGCTGTTCAAAGCGGTCGTTCTGCAAGGCTGCAGGGAGCGAAGAGGCGAATCGTACTCCGGCCCGTATGGTGAGCCTCTGAGCGACGCTGGCGGCCGTTATCAATAACCTGCTAGACGATCAGCGAATGTGGGGAATTGTATCGACGGCATTGTCATCATTGCGGATGTCTGCACCGCTCCTCCTTCACATTATTCTGATTAGGTTTGGCACAGCAAACAGGGTGTCTCGGGGTTTGGGGTGCCGCGGTTGCTGCATGGTCGAATATCGTGTCCCTTTTATTCAAGGTTGTAAGCTGTGAGGTGGTCCGATGAACTGCTCGTTCGCTCATGGTTCATTGTATAATGCCCCTTGATGGTACGCCGCTTCAGTCATTTCCAATCTTCTGTCGGGAAGAAGATGGTCATAGCCCTAACCGGGTTAGGCCTTGTGGTGTTCGTTGTCTTTCATATGCTGGGGAATCTTCAGTTGTTCGAAGGGCCTCTCGCGCTTAACAGGTACGCTGCCGTTCTGCGCGATATGCCGATCCTGCTCTGGGCCGTTCGAATCGGATTGCTAAGTATGGCGGTGTTTCACATCGGGCTCGCACTCCAGCTGAGCATGCAAAATCGTCGTGCTCGTCCCCTTGAGTACACGATTCACCGATATCGAAAGGCGTCGATCGCTTCCCGCACGATGGCGATCTCCGGGATGGCCCTGTTGCTGTTTGTCGCTTTCCACCTCTTGCATCTCACGGCAGGAGTCATCGATCCTGGATTCGCTGATCGTCGCGATCCTGAAGGTAATCGGGATGTCTACACGAAGGTGGTGCATGCCTTTCAAAATCCTTTCGTGGTCATCCTCTACCTCGTCGGCCAGCTGGGGCTTGGTCTTCATCTGCGCCATGCGATTGCCAGCAGTGTCCAGACGATGGGGTTTGAGCATGCCGGGTTGAATCGTCTGTTGAAAGCGCTCGGTCCTGTAATCGGGCTGATCGTGGTTCTAGGGAATGTTGCGATCATCCTCGCCGTCTTTCTAGGGATCGTGCACTGATGATGAAACTGGATGCGAAAATTCCGTCCGGACCTCTGGAAAGTAAATGGGACCGGCATCGGTTCAGTGAAAGGTTGGTCAGCCCCAATAACAAGCGGAAACTTACCGTGATCGTCGTCGGCACCGGCCTTGCCGGTGCAAGTGCGGCATCGACGTTGGGGCAACTCGGTTACCACGTGGAGTGCTTTTGTTTTCACGATAGTCCGCGTCGGGCTCACAGTATTGCAGCACAGGGGGGAATCAACGCAGCGAAAAACTACCAGGACGACGGCGATAGTGTCGGGCGATTATTTTATGACACGATCAAAGGCGGTGATTTCCGCTCCCGAGAAGCCAATGTGTATCGGCTTGCTCAGGTGAGCACGCAAATCATCGACCAGTGTGTGGCACTCGGCATCCCCTTTGCCAGGGAGTACGGTGGGCAATTAGCGAACCGGTCATTCGGGGGCGTTCAAGTCTCCCGGACGTTTTACTGTCGGGGACAGACAGGACAACAACTCCTGCTGGGTGCCTATTCGGCGCTTTGTTGGCAGATCGAACGTGGTCAAGTCACCATGCATCCGCGTACGGAACTGCTCGACCTAATTTTGGTCGATGGTCACGCTCGAGGCATCGTGGCGCGGGATTTGGTCACCGGACGCATCAGTGCTCATATGGCCAATGCCGTGGTACTGGCCACGGGTGGGTACAGCAATGTGTACTATCTCTCGACCAATGCGAGCGGATGCAACGTGACGGCGACCTACCGGGCATGGAAGCATGGGGCGGCGTTCGCGAATCCCTGTTTTACCCAAATTCACCCGACCGCAATCCCACCGGGTGATGCTCATCAAGCGAAGTTGACCCTCATGTCTGAATCGCTGAGGAACGACGGCCGGTTATGGGTGCCGAAGGTACCGTCGGATCAGCGATCACCAGGCGATATTCCTCCGATAGAGCGCGATTATTTTCTGGAGCGACGATACCCACGGTTCGGGAATCTTGCCCCGCGGGATATTGCCTCGCGTGCGGTGAAGGTCGTGTGCGATGAAGGCTATGGTGTCGGACCAGGCGGTCAGGGCGTGTATCTGGATTTTTCGGACGTCATCGATCAACAGGGGCTAGAAGTGGTCCGTGAGCGTTATGGCAATCTCTTCGACATGTATCATCGGATCACAGGCGAGGATGCCTACCAGGTTCCTATGCGGATTTACCCGGCTCCGCACTATACGATGGGAGGGCTCTGGGTGGATTACAATTTGATGAGCACGATCCCGGGACTCTTCGTCATCGGTGAAGCAAACTTCGCGGACCATGGTGCCAACCGGTTGGGTGCGAGTTCGTTGATGCAAGGGCTGGCCGACGGCTATTTTATTCTACCGTATACAATCGGCCATTACCTGGCAACGGCAACGCTCCCGCCTATCCCGGACGATCATGCGGAAGCGCGTGAGGCGATACAGCGCGTGACGATGCGGATCAATCGGCTACTGACGGTAAAGGGGCGTCGGACCGCCGCCATGTTTCACCGAGAGCTCGGGACGCTCTTGTGGAATCACTGCGGCATGTCGCGCAACGAAGGTGGGCTTGCCTCGGCATTGCGGTCGATTCCCAAGCTTCGTGAGGAATTTTGGCATGATGTGATGGTGCCAGGGTCTGGGAGTGCTTTTAATCAGGAGTTGGAGTATGCGGGGCGGGTAGCGGACTATCTCGAATTTGCCGAATTGCTCTGTCACGACGCCCTCCATCGTCTCGAGTCATGCGGTGCGCATTTTCGCGAGGAGTATCAAACAGAGGATGGTGAGCCACGGCGCGACGATGCACACTTTGCCTACGTGGCGGCCTGGGAGTATCGGGATCGAGCTGTGCCGGTTCTCCATAAGGAACCGCTGACGTTCGAGTTCGTTCCTCCGACCAGGAGAAGCTATCAGTAGCCGGTAACAGGTGGGAGCGGTCAGGGGTGAAAGGACAACGAGTCGGATTGCAGCACATGTTATGACATTTACCTTGAAGATTTGGCGGCAGAATGGTCCGCACGAGCGGGGTCGGTTCGTCACCTATGAGGCGTACGATGTGAGCCCGGGCATGTCCTTTCTGGAAATGCTCGATGGTATCAATCAGAGGCTGATTGGTACTGGTGAAGAGCCTGTGGCATTCGAGCAGGATTGTCGGGAAGGGATTTGCGGGAGTTGCTCCCTGGTCATTAATGGGATCCCCCATGGCCCTGATCAAGGCATCACGACCTGCCAGCTGTACATGAGACGGTTTTCTGATGGGGCAAGCATTACGATTGAGCCGTGGCGGGCCAACGCCTTTCCAATCCTGAAAGACTTGGTGGTCGATCGCAGTGCGCTGGATCGTATCATGCAGGCAGGCGGCTATATCTCCGTCAATACGGGTGGCGCCGTCGACGGGAATGTGCTCTTGATCGGGAAAGATCAAGCCGAAACCGCGATGGATGCGGCGTCGTGTATCGGCTGCGGAGCCTGTGTGGCGGCCTGCAAGAATGCTTCGGCCATGCTGTTTGTTGCGGCAAAGGTGTCGCACTTAGCGACCCTTCCGCAAGGGAGGCCGGAACGGGCGCGCCGTGTGAGTGCAATGCTGAAGGCCATGGACCAAGAAGGGTTCGGTTCTTGCGGCAATCAGTATGAGTGCGAGGCCGTGTGCCCCAAAGGCATCAGTGCTCGTTTCATCGCCAATCTCAATCGTGAGTACCTTCGGGCAGGCATTGTCGAATCCGGCTGTCCCAGTGAGCCGGAGTCTCCACATGCGGAATCCGCATAGCCGAACCTTTGAAGACGTCAAAGCGGTTCAAGTCGAACGCCTGATGGCGGGACATCCGGACGGACGGTACCTGCGCCAGACGGCAATGAGCTTGACTGTGAAGGAAAGGCCTTTATAGTGCGATCAAGGGCCGTGAAGAGGTTTGTGTACGTCGGAGCGTATCATGGGGCGACAGATCGTGTGTCCGCAGTGTCGACAGGCCAAGGCGGTTCGTGTGCAGGCGCGGTCGCCACGTGAATTTGTTGCGTCGCTGTTCCGGATGGTGCCCTTCCAATGTCAGCGCTGTGACCACCGGTTTCTTGCCCGTCGTCTGGGTCCCGCCATCGGCTCACAGCCTACCGAGCGTCGAGAATACATGCGTATTCCGGTCAGGCTCTGTCTCTCATTTTCCGGGGGGCGCGTTCGGGGGGAAGGCATAGTGTTGGACCTATCGTTAGGGGGCTGCATTATACAAAGCGAGGCCCATGTGCAGGTTGATGATATCTTTTACCTCGAGATCAGCCTTGCCAAGGACGAGCCGCCCGTCGAGGCCGCAGCCATTGTTCGCTCCGTCAGCGCGCGCGGGATTGCGTTCAAGTTCTTGCGCAGAGCGCAGGAGGACAAACGCTTGACGGCATTTATCCAAACACGTGCTGGGTCCAACACGTCGGTTTCGGTTGAGGCTGCCCAGTCATCTCTCTCCAGCTAGCAGGCTGCTGGCAAAGCTCGCCGGCGGAGTTCTTGCCTCACTCAGAGGCTCAACGCATGGCACAGAGTACGATTCGCCGGTTCGTTCGCTGCGGCCCTGTCGGACGGTTTTTCTCTAAACAGCCTGTAGGCCACTGTGCTTCCGTTGAGGATCGTGAATGTCGTGCGTGGTCAGCATCGAGAATGTGCTTGTCAACATACTGTAGTTTCTCTCTTCGCCGCCATGGACACCCCCTGTGAGATCAGCCGGTTCGAGCAAATGACGCACTACTCGGCATGGGGCCACTTGACCGGCATATCTTCATGATTATCCCTCATGATAGCATGCAAGCAGGATTGGGAGGCGAGGCAGCGTCCTGAGAGTATCACTGAAGGAGGAAACAATGGGACGTAGTTGGTGGCAGACGACGGCGATCACAGCAATAACAGTCACGGCATTGTCTGTCTCCGGGTGCGGGTACAATGATTTGCAAGGTTTGGACGAAGACACAAAGGCAGCATGGAGTGAAGTGATCAATCAATACCAGCGTCGTGCAGACCTCATCCCCAACCTCGTGGCGACGGTCAAAGGGTATGCCGCTCATGAGAAAGAGACGCTGGAGGGTGTTGTCAACGCCAGAGCCAAGGCAACCGGAATACAAGTGACCTCAGAAATGCTGAAAGATCCAGCTGCATTCGAGGAGTTTCAAAGGGCTCAAGCGGGATTAGCCTCGGCGTTGGGGCGGCTGATTGCGATCGCCGAAAACTATCCCAACCTCAAGGCCGACCAAAACTTCAGAGACCTTCAGAGCCAGCTGGAAGGAACCGAAAATCGCATTGCTGTGGCTCGGAAGCGGTATATCGATCGAGTGGCGGACTACAACAAGATGGTTCGATATTTCCCGACGAACCTGACCGCGAAGTTTCTCTTACATTTGGAAGAGAAACCCAACTTTACGGTGGCCGACGAAAAAGCCGTGGCGAAACCGCCGGAAGTGAAGTTCTGACTCGGTTAATGCATGAACGCTACACGTTCATGCAACACGGTCAATCAGCAGACTCATTGCCCATCGGCTGGCTTCGACAGTGTACTTCGCACCTGCTCAGGGTCAGCCCTGAGCGGAGGCCCGACTCTGACGGGGCCGGAGTCGAAGCCCGAAGGGCGCATGGCTCACGACTCGTGAATAATGCGGGCTAAAGAGGCTCGTGCCGAGGGTATGGTTGTGGAGCAGAGGTGTGCGACTCGATCGGTGCAGAGGGTAGTTGTTGGAATTGTCGTCGCCCTTATCGTTACTTCAGTCCTTCCCGTATCTGCACTTGATATCCCTCCGGTAACCGGGCGGGTCGTCGATCTGGCTCATGTATTGCCGCCTGCCACCGTGCAGTCGCTCACGGCCAGCCTGGAGGCGCACGAAGGCCGGTCCAGCAATCAAGTCGCCGTACTGATCGTTCCTTCTCTCGAGGGTGAATCTCTCGAAGAATTCACGCATCGCGTTGCTACCGCCTGGAAGCTTGGCCGGAAAGGGACCGACAACGGAGTGCTTTTGTTGGTGGCGATCAAAGAACGTAAAGTACGCATCGAAGTCGGGTACGGGTTAGAAGGCGTCTTGACCGACATTCGATCGGCCCAGATCATCAGAAATGAGATCGTTCCTCGCTTTCGAGCCGGTGATATGTCCGGGGGAATCCTGGACGGAACCGATGCGATTTTGAAGACCATTGAAGGAACCTATCAGGCCACCGAACACGTTCCTCCTCGGCATGAGAGTACCGTCATCGAGCAGATTGTGATGGCGATCATTGTCGGAGTATTCGTCGGACTCTTGTTCACGAGCGTTCATCGATTCATCGGCCCGATCGCCGGTGCAGGGATTTCCACGCTTCTGGCGCCTTGGGTGGGGCCTGCATTGATTGCAAGCGGCGTGACGGTGGTCTTGCTGCTGCTTCTTGGTGCGGCGGGAGCGGGAAGTCGTGCCACTCGATCTCGTGGGCCGGATGATTGGATGTGGTATAGCAGCCGCAGTGGCGGATGGGGCGGAGGGTCATTCGGTGGCGGGGGAGGATTCAGCGGTGGTGGAGGCGATTTTGGGGGAGGGGGTGCCAGTGGAAACTGGTGAACGCCTTGAGCTGACGAAGGAAGAGCGTGAGCGGATCAGCCTGGCTGTGCATGCGGCTGAGCAGAAAACCAGCGCCGAGATCGTTCCTATGATCGTCAGTCGGTCAGGACTCTACCGCGATACCCGGCATCGCACCGGGTTAGTCTTCTCTCTAGTGATCCTGACGCTCATGCTCACCACGGAAATATTTTGGCTGCCTTGGGGATGGCATGGCTCCAACGCGGCGTGGCTCGTCTTGGCAACGACTGCGGCCTATGGCGTCGGCTCCTGGCTGGGGACATTGCCTCGGTGTATTCGCCTACTGACTCCAAGAGATCGAATGCATCATAAAGTACGACTTCGGGCCGAACGAGCCTTCACGAAATATGCCGTCTCGCAGACACGTGAGCGCACGGGAGTGTTGATCATGGTGTCATTGTTGGAACACCAAATCTATGTGTTGGCCGATCAATCCATTACCCAGCGAGTTCCGTCGGAGCGTTGGTCCTCGGTCGTTGAGGCTGCAGTCAGCAGATTGACGACGGGGGATATCGTCGGCGGGTTGTGCCAGGGGATCCAGGCATGTGGCACGTTGCTTGCCGAGGTCTATCCCAGCCGTTCAGGCGACAATCCTGATGAATTATCGAATGAATTGGTCATAGAGTCATAAGCCGCCCGTCTCCATTCACTGCCACTCAATAAAACATCGTGATCAGCCGATAGAGAAGAGACTCGCGGGGCTGCGTGTCTGGCCAGACCAATTTGATAAGGAGGGGGTATACGATGTGGAAACAGGAGGAGGCGGTAGGCGGCGAGATGGAGCGAGGAAAGGAGCGGGAACAAGAGCGGTGGGTCGAGGACCGGCGTAGTTCGTTACCGAAGCACAACGGGCCGATTCTACCGGACGAGGTTGCGTTTGTCGGTAAAGACGTCCAGTTCAAAGGGGTCATCACGTATTCAGGGACCGTGCGAATCGATGGGGCATTGGATGGAGAAATCCACACCGACGGTGGGTTGCTCGTCGGTCCTGAGGCCGTGATTAAGGCTAAGGTGACGGCTGGCGCTGTCGTCTGTCACGGACATATCACAGGAGACATTGAGGCGACCAGCCAGATTGTGCTCTGTGCTCCGGCGGTTGTGGACGGTAGCCTCACGACCCCGGTGCTTTCGATGGAAGAGGGCGTGGTGTTCAATGGAACATTAGAGATGAAACCTCAGGCCAAGGTCCAAGTATTGCGTGACACGGATGCGAATTCTACGAGCCTGACCAGTCGGCCACCCATTCGACTGGCGGCGTAAACGACCGCTCGAAGACTCCTGGCGTAATGTGCAGCGTGCGTCAGGAGTTTATCGTTCGCTTGAGTGAGCGGTCGTGCGGCATGTCGCCGCACGACCAGCAACCGGCGCAGACGAAGTTCACTTCCATAGACGTCCCACAATTGTTCCGCTAGAATCCGGTCCATGTCAGAGCCGACCGCGTCCTCCGCTGCAGGACCGACACAACAGGACGAGAATCAATCAGTCATTAAATCAGCCGGTATCATCGGCGTCGCGACCTTTTCCAGCCGCATTCTTGGATTTATCCGCGACATGGTCATCGCACGGCTGTTTGGCGCGACGCCGGCTGCGGATGCATTTTTTGTGGCCTATCGGATTCCGAATCTGCTCCGTGAGCTTTTTGCCGAAGGCTCAATGTCCGCCGCGTTTATTCCCGTCTTCACGGAATACCACACGCTGAAATCGAAGAACGATGCGTGGGAATTGGCGAGTGCCGCCTTCACGACGCTCCTGACGATCGTGACCGGCATTACCCTCATCGGGATTATGGGATCGGCGGGCATTGTGTGGCTCGTGGCGCCGGGTTTTCATGACGATCCGACGCGACTGGAAATGACAACGATGCTCACGCGCATCATGTTCCCCTATCTCATCTTTATTAGTTTGGCGGCCCTGGCCATGGGCGTGCTCAATTCATTGCGAGCTTTTGCGGCTCCGGCATTTTCACCGGTCTTTTTTAATCTGTTCATTATCGGATGCGCGCTGTTTCTGGCACCGACCATGCCGGAACCCATCATCGGGGTCGCGATTGGCGTGGTGGCCGGAGGCGCTGCCCAGTTTGCGATGCAACTACCGGGGCTCAGGCGACGTGGCATGCTGTTCGGGTTCACATTCAATCCGGGCCATCCAGGGGTGAAGAAGATTGGGCGGCTGATGATTCCGTCGCTGCTTGGGTTGTCGGTGACACAGATCAATATCACCGTGAGCACGATCCTGGGCTCGTTCTTTGCCGGTGGGCCCACCTATCTCTTTTACGGCATGCGATTGATCCAATTTCCGCTTGGCATCTTCGGCGTGGCGTTGGTGACGGCCATCTTGCCCACCTTGTCGGCGCAAGCGGCACGGGGTGCGATGGACGAACTGCGTACGACGCTTGGGTTTGGACTGCGCATGATCATCTTCATCATGCTGCCGGCCATGGTGGGGTTGATCGTGCTGCGGATACCGATCGTGCATCTGGTGTTTGAGCATGGGACGTTTACGGCGCACGATACTGCCGAAACGGCATTTGCCGTACTGTGCTATTCCGTCGGGCTATGGGCTTTCGGTGGAGTGCGCATCATCGTCTCGGCATTCTATTCGCTGAAGGACACTACGACGCCGGTTATTTCAGCGGCAATTGCGGTGGTGGCGAATATTCTCTTCTCCTTGGTCTTGATGTCGCGTTTGGGGGCGGCTGGGCTTGCCCTTGCCACGGCTCTGGCGGCAATGGTCAACGGCGGAATCCTCGTGGCTGTGCTCAATCGGAGACTCGGTGGTGTCGACTGGTCTTCGATCCTCCGTTCGGGTAGTCGCGTCGTGGTTGGTTGTGCGCCGATCCTATTGGCTTGCTGGTGGGTAGCCGGAGCAGAGATCTGGACCCGTCCGAATGAGTGGATTGAGAAAACAACAATGCTGGTGGGTGCGGTGGGAGCGAGTATCGGTGGGTATTTGGCCGTGCATGCCATGTTTCGGTCGGAAGAACTTGGGGTCCTCTGGTCGATCGTTCGAAGAAAACTGGGCCGAGTGTTGGGATAGCAAAGAGTTCACCATGCGCCAGGTCCTGATTTTTCACTCACCATGGGGCTGGATGGGAGTGGTCGAATCCTCCAGGGGGATTCAAGCGATTGTCTTGCCGAAGCGTTCGAAACGAGCCATCGAATCTGAACTCATCGAACAATCAAACGAACCGGTGCAGCGTGGAGAGTCCATACGACTCGACGCGGCACGGCGTCAGCTGCTCGACTATCTTGCAGGTACGCGGCAGACCTTTGATGTGCCGCTCGATCTTTCTCAGGGGACGGCCTTCCAGCGACAGGTCTGGCGGGTGCTTCTCCGCGTACCGTACGGCAAACTCCGTTCGTATCAGTGGATTGCCGAACGTGTGGGCGGACCACAGTATGCTCGCGCGGTCGGTAATGCGGTCGGTGCGAACCCGATACCCATCGTGATTCCTTGTCACAGGATTGTTGCTCAGGATGCCACGCTTGGGGGGTTCTCGGGAGGGCTACCCATGAAGCGCAAGTTGCTGTCGCTGGAGGGGACATTGTCCATGCTGGGGAGCAAATGACAAATAGCGGATGGCGTATGGCGTATAGTCCAAACAAGCTGGTTTCGCGAGAGGTTTCTGTCATGTGCCATAAGCCTTTGGTATTCCGATGAAGGCAGTCATTCAACGTGTCACCAGTGCCTCCGTCGAGGTCGATGGGCAAGTCGTCGGTGAAATCCGACATGGTTTGATGGTGCTGTTGGGTGTCGCGAAAGGCGATGCCGAGTCGGACATTCGTTATCTGATCGACAAGATCCGGAGCCTCCGCATCTTCTCGGATGAACAAGGGAAGATGAATCGCTCACTGGTAGACGTAGGCGGAGCCGTGCTGCTGGTCTCTCAATTCACCCTGTTGGGCCGGACGGCGAACGGTCGTCGTCCGAGTTTTGATGATGCGGCCCCTCCTGAGCTGGCCAAGAGACTCTATGAACAGGTCGCGACTGGTCTGCGAGAGAGTGGGACGGTGGTTGAAACAGGGATCTTTGCTGCCCATATGAAGGTGGCGTTGGTGAACGATGGGCCGGTGACCTTTGTGTTGGATAGTCAGGAAGGAGGATCCTCGCGACTCAAGATCTGACGCATGAGTTCCGATAGATCGACAAGAGTGAAAACCCGTTCCAGGTCAGGATTTGGTATACTGACCGTAAGCCTCGGTGAATTCACAGGAGGTGGAGATGGGAGCTCAAGTTCCTCTTCAGCATCCGCTCCGGCAACTGTTTGGTGCCCTGACCGAGAAGAGCTTCACGGAACATCTCGGTTGGCCCGATACCAAGGTCACGTCCTACCTCTCCAATCTGCTTGTGGATTTCACCCGTACCGATCAGCTGTATAAGATCAAAAACCGGGAGAATCAGCCGGTCGACTCGGTCGTCGATCTGCTGTTCGAGTCGGAGGTGATGCTGGAAGCGCAGTCGTTGGATCGAGAGCGGGACGTTCATCGACATATCGGGGATTTCACGTTGTTTATGGCCGGGCTGTTTCCCGAATATCTTCGTCGCCTGAAAACGGCGGGGCGGATTTACCACAAGGATTTCCTCGTCGATTATATGAAGACCGGCAAGCGCTCCTACGGAATCGTTGCACAGATCGGTCGTGAGGATGCGGACACCAGCCTGCCGTTGTTCAGAAAGCTCTCGGAGAACTTTGAACTCTGCGTCACAGGCCTGGGCTTTGTGCGATCCGATCTCGATCGGATGCAGAATCCTGCCTACCAGAGAACCAGGGATGTGCTCTTGAATTGAAGACCACCCGCCCCATGATTCTCGCGCACGGGGGTGCGGGTTCCCGTGCCATGACATCCCCACAAGCAGCCTGTCTTCGCGCAGCTCTGCACGTCGGCCATCATCTCCTGGATCGAGGCGGTTCCGCCCTCCTTGCTGTTGAACAGACGATCCGGGTGCTTGAACGGAGTGGGCTCTTTAACGCCGGCAAAGGCGCGTATCGTCAGTTGGACGGAGTCCGAAGGATGGATGCCTCCATCATGGAAGGGGAGAGATTGCATGCCGGGGCCGTGGGATCCATCGAGGGTATCGTCCATCCGATCACGGCCGCCCGCCACGTTATGGAGGCGACGGAGCATGTGTTGCTTGTGGGGCCGATGGCGACGAAGTTTGCCGAGCATTTCAAGATGGAGCGGCATCGGCAACGCGTTTCATCAAGCCGGCTGTCTTACGGTGCGATGCTCCGCAAGATTCAGAAAAGCATCGCGACAGGAGATCGCCATGGAACGGTCGGGGCTATTGCTGTGGATCAGACCGGCACGGTTGCTGCCGGTGCGTCGACCGGGGGGATTGATCGGATGTTGCCCGGGCGAGTCGGCGATACGCCGATCATCGGCTGCGGGGTGTATGCCGACAACGAGGCCGGAGCCGTATCAATGACAGGTTGGGGAGAGAGCATCATCCGCCTGGCAGTGGCGAAAGAAATCTGTGAGCGACTTAGACACGGAAAGACACCGGCATTGGCAGTCCGAGAGGTTTTCAGACGGCTTGTGGCAAAGGTACAGGGATCCGCTGGTGCGCTGGTGCTCACTCCGAAGGGACGATTTGCCATCGCGCATGTGACCGCCAACATGGCGGCTGGGTGGTGGGATGGGAGAGGAGAACCGACAGTGAAGGATACGTTCCGGTATTGAGCCATGCCCACCCGTAAGGGGCGAAAGCCCAAACCCTACAGCCAAGCCGCGCGCATGAGCCTTCTGGC
>JAEURV010000290.1 GCA_016788465.1 Nitrospira sp.
CGTTTCTGAATTTCGATCAGATCTGGAATATCGATATTGGTTCGAATGCGTGAAAAATCTTTCCGCTCGACGAACTCCTGCAGAGTCGTTTCGGACATTCCTACTCCTCCACACTGGTTGGCGGTGAACAGCAGTCACCGGTCACGACATGGATAAACAGGCCGACCCCAATCAACCTTTCACCGCTGCACAATGACCAGTGACTATGACGAATGACGCCCCTACTTCACTTCGACCTTTGCACCGCTTTCTTCGAGCTTTTTCTTCATTGTATCCGCTTCTTCCTTAGCAACCCCTGTCTTGACGGGCTTGGGAGCGCCTTCAACCAGATCCTTCGCTTCCTTCAATCCAAGGCTAGTAAGCTCCCGGACCACCTTAATAATCTGGATCTTTTTGTCGGCTGGTGCGGATGCAAGAACAACGTCGAACGCCGTCTTCTCTTCAGCCGGAGCCGCCGCCCCACCACCTGCCGCCGGAGCTGCTGCCACCGCAACTGGTGCAGCCGCCGTGACACCGAAACGCGCTTCTAATCCCTTCACGAGCTCGGCGAGATCCAGCACGCTCATACCTTCGATCGCCTTGATCAATTCCTCTTGTGATAACTTTCCTTCTGTAGCTGGCATTTCCCCTTCTCCTTTCCGTTTATCCTGAATGGCTGCAATGACTCTGACAAATTTTGATAATACCGCACTCAACGTATACACGACCCCACGTATCGGCCCCTGCATGGCCGAGAGCAACATCGCGATAAGCACTTCCTTCTTAGGCAGCTTCGCAACAGCCGCCAGATCGGCCGGCTGAAGCAACTTGCCTTCCAGCACACCGGCCGTCATCTTAATCTTTTCTTCTCGTTTTTCGGCACCGATGAAATCCTTCAGGACCTTGGTAGGCAACACCGGGTCATCGTACCCAATGACGACCCCAGTCGGTCCTTTAAGATGCACCTGCAGCGCAGCCAATGCCGTACCCTCCGCAGCACGAGCCGCGAGCGTATTCTTGACGATTCGATACTCGGCCTTAACTCCCCGGAGTTGCTTTCGCAACTCTGTGACCTGGTTGACAGGGAGACCGACACATTCGGTCAAGATAGCCAGCCTAGCACGACCGAACTTTTCGGCCAGTGCCGCCACTGTCGTAACCTTTTCTTCCTTCTTCATCGCTCTCCTTCTTCGAGGATCCGCCACACGCCATGGATCCATCAGGACAAACCGGGCCTTCCTGACCGACCAATGACGACCGACGTCCTTCGTCTAGCTCCACTGTTTGGTCAACGCGATGGTATCCAACTTCACTCCCGGCCCCATCGTGCTCGTAATCGTGGCACTCTTGAGATAGCGCCCCTTGCAGGAAGCAGGCTTTGCCTTGATGACAGACTCCAGAACGGCCGAAGCATTATCGTAGAGCTTTGCCGGATCAAAAGACACCTTCCCGACCGGCACATGCACGATTCCAGCCTTCTCGACCTTGAATTCAACCCGCCCTTTGCGAATATCACCCACAGCCTTCCCGACTTCGAACGTAACCGTCCCGGTCTTCGGATTCGGCATCAACCCGCGAGGGCCAAGCACCTTCCCAAGCTTTCCGACGGATGCCATCAAGTCTGGTGTGGAAATGGCACAATCAAACTCCATCCAGCCGCCCTTGATTTTCTCCATCAGATCATCCGCACCCACATAGTCCGCTCCTGCTTGTCGCGCCTCCTGCTCCTTTTCGCCCTTTGCAAAGACCAACACCCGAACCTTCTTCCCCGTCCCGTGCGGAAGGGCGGCCGTTCCTCGAACGAACTGATCCGAACGTTTCGGGTCGATTCCGAGGCGAAGCGCCAGATCAACTGACTCATCAAACTTTGCAAACGCTGAACGCTTCACGGTTTCAACCGCTTCACGCAACCCGTAGACACGCGGCTCAACATTCTTAAGCGCCGCATTCATCTTCTTTCCCATAGCCTGCAGCTCCTTCGGTCCCGAAATTAACCTTGAATCACAACACCCATGCTGCGCGCAGTTCCTTCAATAATCCTCGCCGCCCCCTCCACATCGGCCGCGTTCAGATCGGCCATTTTCTTGCGCGCGATTTCATTCAACTGCTGCCTGGTGATTTTCCCCACCTTATCTTTCTGTGGCACACCAGAGCCCTTAATAACCCCGGCGGCCTTTTTCAACAAATCCGAAGCCGGAGGAGTCTTCATGATGAAGCTGAATGTACGATCCTTATAAACAGTAATGACCACCGGGATGATACTGTCCCCTTCCTTCTGGGTCTTCGCATTGAACTGCTTGCAAAACTCCATAATATTCACGCCATGCTGGCCCAGCGAGGGGCCCACCGGAGGCGCTGGATTGGCCTTGCCGGCCGGGATTTGCAACTTAATCTGCGCTGATACTTCTTTTGCCATATCTCTTCTCCCGAGCTTTCAGTCTTGAGCTTTCAGCCTTCAGCCTAAGCTGAGAGCCGACGGCTAACCGCTGACCGCTGCATTAAATCCGTTCAACCTGCATGAATCCCAATTCAACCGGAGTTGATCGACCAAAGATGCTGACCATGACCTTTAATCGACTATGATCCTGATCGACTTCATCTACCGCACCATTGAAACCCAGAAACGGACCATCGATAATGCGGACATTATCGCCCTTGATGAATTTGACCTGCTCACGCGGTTCGGCCTGGCCCGCATCAACTTGCTTGAGTAAGGACTCGACCTCCTCGTCAGTAAGGGGCGTCGGCACAACCCCCCCGCCGACAAATCCCGTCACCTTGGGAGTCTCTTTGATCATTTGAAGCGTCTCGTCCGCCAGCGGAGACTCCAGCTCCACCAGGACGTACCCCGGGAAGAACTTCCGACGAGAGGTACGCCGTTTCCCATCTTTGATTTCGATCACATCCTCTGTCGGAACGAGAACTTGGCCAACCTTCTCCACAAGCCCCATTTGACTCGCACGCTCCATGAGGCTGGTCTTCACACGCCCCTCAAAACCCGCGTACGTATGTATGACGTACCAGTTCTTTGTCATGCACCACCCTCAGGTCTTTGATGATGTACCGCCATCTCTCTTCTCAACTGATTCAAATGACTTTCGCAACCAACCAGGAGAGAAATGAGTCAATGACAGACAGGTAGACCGACATCAGAATACAAAACACGATGACGACCGTCGTTGAGCCAATTGTTTCCGCGCGACTCGGGAACGAGACTTTTTTCATCTCGGTACGTACGTCCGTCACGAACAACCGAATTGATTCCGTCATACGTTTGAACATCAAAGCACCTCGCGCCTTACTGCTTCATTGCCCCACAAACAAGAAATAAGCATTGCTGCATCCTCAATCTCTCCCGCAGAGCCGCTCTCGCTTCGACCCTCAGGGCAACGTCACAAGCATGTGCAGGTGGCAGGGGCACTAGGATTTGAACCCAGACTCTCGGTTTTGGAGACCGATGTGCTGCCATTAACACCATGCCCCTACACTCAGCGCTGAGTGCTGAGACACCTCAGAAAATTACCACTGACTCAGCACCTAAACGAGCACCACCCGGCACTCTACTTTACCTCTTTATGAGGTGTGTGTTTTCGGCAGAACTTACAAAACTTGCTTCGCTCCAACCGATCAGGATCATTTTTCTTATTCTTCATGGACGAGTAATTCCTCTGCTTGCAGAGCGTACAAGCCATGTCGATAATCTCGCGCATCTCAACTTCTCCTTAGCTGTCAGCCGACAGCCCACCGCTTCAGGCCAAGATTTCCGTGACCACTCCAGAGCCGACCGTCTTGCCGCCTTCTCGCACGGCAAACCGTAACCCCTGATCCATCGCAATCGGACTAATCAACTCCGCCGTCACACTCACATTATCCCCCG
>JAEURV010000320.1 GCA_016788465.1 Nitrospira sp.
TGGACACGCACGGTGTCTCCGATCTCGAAGTGCGGAACTGTTTTTTTCGTCAATGATCGCTGAATTCGCTCCAACTGATTCATGTCCTCAACCCTCCTCCTCGCATAATAACGGGGCCGTCAACAGGCCTTCATTCATCAACTCATTCAACAATTGTCGATCCTCTTTCGTGAACATCCGATCCCTCAGAAGATCGGGGCGTCTAAGATATGTGCTGCGCAAGGCCTGTTTTCGACGCCACAAGCGAATGGCCTCATGATGGCCCGACAACAAAACCTCCGGCACCGTGATGCCGCCGATCTCCGCCGGCCTCGTATACTGTGGATACTCCAAGAGCGAATCAGAAAACGATTCATCGACGACAGAACTTGGATCGCCCAACACGCCTGGGACGAGCCTGGTCGTGGCATCGATCAAAACCAACGCCGGCAATTCACCTCCCGTAAGCACATAATCCCCGAGTGAAATCTCTTCGGGCGCCAGTGCGAGACGGACACGCTCATCCACACCCTCATAGTGCCCACACAGGATCACCATGCGCCGAGACTCGATCGCCAACTCTTGGGCATACGACTGTGTCAACGGACGCCCCTGAGGAGTCGGAAACAGTAACCGAATCTCCTCTCCTTGCGACTGAGCCTCGCTCCGCACTGCGGCAACCGCATGGAGAATCGGTTCGGCTTTCATGACCATCCCCGCACCACCTCCATACGGCGTATCATCGACGACCTTGTGGCGATCCGCTGTATAATCGCGCAGATTGTGCACCCGTACCGCAAGAAGCCCCTTGTCCTGGCCACGCTTGAGCATGCTCTGCGCCAAGACCGGTGCAAACATGCCTGGGAACAGGGTCAGGACATCAAACCGTACCATCGTTAATCACCAAGCCCGTCAATCAACCGTACCGTCATGATTCGATCAACCAGATCAACCGCAAGTACGAATTCTTTTGCAGCCGGGATCAAAACCTCTTTGGTTCCATCACGAACGACGACCAGAGGATTACCCGGCAATTCCCAAATCGCTTCCACGGTACCGAGCGACCCGCCTGCCTCCGTCCGGACGGCAAGCCCCACCAAATCGCATTCGTAGTACTGCCCAGCCGGAAGCTCGGGAATGGCCCCGCGGACCGTCTGAATCAATCCTCCCCGCCAAAGACCCGCTTCTTCCGGTGTGGTGAACGCCGACAGTCCCAGAATAAAGCTCGTTCCCGCCCGCCTCACATGCGTGACACCGGTCTCCAGCGTCCGTCCGTTTGTCGCCAGAAGGCTGACACGCGTCAATCCTTCCAGTCGACCTGGGACATCGGAGAGGGAGCGGACCTTCACTTCCCCACGAACACCGAACGGCCGTTCGATCCGTCCCACCGTCACGGTTTCCGGTTGACTTACCATCCCACGGTCAAGCTTTTGCTGAAGCCTTCTTCTGGGTGGACTTTTCAGCCGGAGCCTTCTCCTTCGCGGACTTTTCCGCCTCAAATTGCTTCCAAACCCCTGCGCGGCGCAGCAAGGTCCGCACGGTCACCGTCGGTTGTGCCCCTTGGTGAAGCCACGTGAGCACCCGCTCCTGCTTCAGCTCCGGCACACCCGTTTCTTTCAACGGGTCGAAAATTCCAAGAATTTCGATGAAACGGCCGTCGCGTGCTTTCCGCGAGTCTGCCGCCACCACCCGATACATCGGTCGTTTATGTCGTCCTGTGCGAGCGAGCCTCAAATGTACAGCCACAACGATTCCTCCTTTACACTGGTTCAAATCTTCCGAATCGATTACCGCGCGCGCAAGAGCTGGGCGAGTTGCCGACGCCCTCCCGCACCGGTCATTGCCTTTGCCAACTTCTTTGCGGACAGGAATTGCTTGATCAGCCGATTAACGTCCTGTACCGTCGTGCCACTTCCGCGCGCAATCCTTTTTTTTCGGCTTCCATTAATAATCGTATGATCACGGCGCTCTTTCACGGTCATCGAATCGATCACGGCGACCACCCGACTGATCTCTCGCTCGGGCTTATCCCCCTCCATTGCCTGCTTGAGTTTTTGTCCACCAGGGAGCATACCCAAAATCTGCTCAAAGGAACCCATGCGATTCATCTGTCCCAACTGAGTCCGAAAATCTTCCAACGTAAAGGTGTTGCTCGTGAGCCGTTTCTGTGCTTCCTCCGCCTGTTCCCGCGTGATGCTTTCCTGTGCTTTTTCAATGAGCGACAGCACATCCCCCATCCCGAGAATACGGGAAGCCATCCGGTCTGGATGAAACGGCTCGAGCGCATCGAGTTTTTCCCCGACCCCCAAAAATTTGATCGGTTTTCCCGTGGCAGCCCGAATCGACAAGACTGCCCCTCCACGCGCATCCCCTTCGACCTTAGTCAGGATAATGCCGGTGAGGCCGACCCGTTGATCAAACTGTCCGGCCATAGTAACAGCGTCCTGACCGGTCATTGCATCAGCGACTAACAGCACCTCATGAGGGGACACGGCAGCCTTCACCGCAGTCAATTCCCCCATCAACTCGTCATCAATATGCAAACGACCGCCGGTGTCCAGAATGACCAGATCAAAGCCCTGTTCTCGGCCTCGATCCACACCGGCACCGCAGATCCGCACCACATCAGCTTGTGAAGCTTGATCCTGATCGACTCGATGGACATCAACGCCAAGATCTCTCCCCAAAGCACTCAACTGCTCTCCCGCAGCTGGACGACGCGGATCAGCCGCCACCAACAGCACTCGCTTACCCTGAGCTTTGAAGAGACGCGCAAGTTTTCCGCTGGCTGTCGTCTTTCCCGCCCCCTGCAATCCAACCATCATCACGATGGTCGGTGGTTGAGGGTTGAGAGCAAGGCCAACTCGATCTTGCCCCATCATCGCCCGGAGCTCATCCCATACGACCTTGACGACCTGATGCCCGGGGGTCAGACTCTGCAGGACTTCCTGTCCGATCGCCTTTTCGCGCACACGATCGATAAATTCTTTGACAATCTTAAAGTTGACGTCCGCTTCGAGGAGGGCTAATCGCACCTCCTTGAGCGCTTCAGTAATATTCTGCTCGGTGAGCACACCGTGCCCACGAAGCTTCTTCAGAACTTTTTCAAACTTGTCGCTTAATGCATCAAGCATGACACTGTACCGCCGAACAGAAAGAGGCCACCGAGGCCCAGCACCAGACCTCCGATCGCCTCGAAAATCCTAGAGAAAGAGCACCGGAAAGTGTATAGGACCATAGAAAGCAAGTCAAGGTCACCAGAAGTCAGTAGTTTTATTGACATGTGTAAACCCTTCAGATAAGGTGCCCCTGTGCAATCCTTCACCCTCACAACTCACGTACAAGGAATCCGTCGACGAGGAGAAACTGCGTGAGAAAATCCCCCTGGATCTTGATCGTTTTTGTGGTCATCGGAGGTCTACTGGGAGGGATCCTCGGCGAGATTCTCCATGTGATGGCGCCTCAAGGCACCATCCAAAGCATTTTCTCCACGCACTTTATGCCCGGCATTAATCCTCCTCTGACCGTCGATCTTGTGTTGATCAAACTCGTACTAGGGTTCAGCCTCAAAATCAATATTTTGAGCGTCCTTGGCATGTTTGTCGGCATCTATCTCTACAAGCACGTCTAATCCTTCACCTGCAGCGTCTGAAGTCGCAACGCCCGAATCTGATTCCGCAACTCTGCCGCTCGTTCGAAGGCCAGCTCTTTCGCAGCCGCTTTCATCTCGATCTCCAGTCGTTGAATACATCGATCAGTTGACTCGGCACTTCCGTACTCGGCATCGGACTCCGCCGCAAGCGGCAATTGGACGTAATCAAGGTCGGCCACCGCGTACTCAAGGGACGGAATCCCTTTCATAATCCCGACGGGCGTAATGCCGTGGACCCGGTTGTATTCTGCCTGAATCTCACGACGGCGATTCGTCTCGTCAATGGCCTGCTTCATCGAAGCTGTCACGCCATCTCCGTAGAAAATCACCCGCCCTTCGAGATTGCGTGCTGCCCGGCCTGCCGTTTGGATCAATGCGCGATAGGAACGCAGATAGCCTTCCTTATCTGCGTCCAGAATCGCCACGAGGCTCACCTCCGGAAGATCCAGCCCCTCTCGCAGTAAATTGATTCCAACCAAGACATCAAATGTTCCACATCGGAGATCACGGATGATCTCAGCGCGTTCGAGCGTTTTGATATCGGAATGGAGATAGCGCACCTTAATTCCCAAGTCGTGATAGTACTCCGTCAAATCCTCCGCCATCCGCTTTGTCAGGGTCGTCACAAGCACTCTTCCCCGCTTGGCCACCTCCGTACGAACCTGTCCCAGAAGATGGTCGACTTGCCCTTTGGCCGGCACGACTTCGATATGCGGATCCATTAGTCCCGTCGGACGCACGATCTGCTCCACGACTTCATGGCTTGCATGCTTGAGTTCGTAGGTGCCAGGAGTGGCCGACACATACACCACCTGATTGAGGCACTGTTCGAATTCCACAAATTTTAACGGCCGATTATCAACCGCCGACGGAAGCCGAAATCCATACTCCACAAGCGTCCGCTTTCGTGAAAAATCTCCCTCATACATGCCCCCGACTTGAGGAATAGTCGCGTGTGACTCATCGACGATCAGTAAAAAATCTTTCGGGAAATAATCCAGCAACGTGGGGGGCGCCTGCCCCGGGTTTCTTCCGCTGAGATGCCGAGAGTAGTTTTCGATCCCGTGGCAATAGCCCATAGCTCGGATCATCTCGAGGTCAAACCTCGTGCGCTGTTCAATCCGCTGAGCCTCCAGCAACCGTCCTGATTTCCTGAAATAGGCGACGCGCTCGTCAAGCTCCTCCTCAATACCGGTAATGGCTCGCTCATAGCGATCGGGGGCGATGAGATAGTGGGTATTCGGATAAATCGCAACCTTGGGCAGCTTTCCCAAAGACTTCCCGGTGAGCGGATCAATTTCATGAATCGCATCCACCATATCTCCAAAGAGTTCGATGCGCACGGATTTCGCTTCCGATGACGCAGGGAAAATTTCGATTACGTCTCCACGTGCCCGAAAGGTTCCGCGGTGAAAATCTACATCGTTGCGTTCATACTGGATTTCCACCAGCTTCGACAAAAGCCTGTCTCGCCTCGTTTCGAGGCCAACCTCCAGATAAATCAGCATGTCGTGGTAGACCTCCGGCGACCCCAGCCCATAAATACAGGAGACGGAGGACACGATCAGAACATCGTTTCGTTGTAACAACTCTGTCGTAGCTGAGTGACGCATCTGATCGATGGCATCATTGATCGAGGAGTCCTTGGCAATGTAAGTGTCGCTCTGCGGAATATAGGCTTCCGGCTGGTAGTAGTCGTAGTAACTCACGAAATACTCGACGGCATTATGGGGGAAAAACTGTTTGAATTCCTGATAGAGTTGCCCCGCCAGCGTCTTGTTGTGCACGAGCACCAGAGTCGGTTTCTGAACCCGTTCGACAAGATTCGCCATCGTAAAAGTTTTGCCTGACCCTGTGACTCCCAGCAAAACTTGATGTTTTTTCCCCGATTGCACCCCGGTCACCAGCTGGTTGATAGCACCCGGCTGATCCCCACAAGGCTTGAAAGGCGCCTCAATTTTAAAGGGTGGCACAGCAACCTCCCGTGACACTACAGAACGAATGCACCGTTATCCTCCTAGCCGAAGCCTTCAAAAGCAAAAAGGGCTGCCGGAATCTCCGGCAGCCCCTCAGCAAAAACTGGAGTTGACCTCGCGTTAACCGCGACCACCGCCAAATCCACCGCGGCCTCCACCACCGGAACGCGGTTCTTGAGGACGCGCTTCATTCACCGTCAGCGTCCGTCCACCGAGTTGCGTGCCATTCAACGCCGCAATCGCCGCCTGCGCTTCAGCATCGGACGACATTTCCACGAAGCCAAATCCACGCGATTGCCCGGTAAACTTGTCCGTGATGATCCGAGCCGAGGCCACCGCCCCATGCGCCGCAAACAAGTCACTCAGTTGCTGCTCGGTTGTTGCATAAGGCAATCCGCCGACATAAATCTTCGCACCCATCAGGCTCCTCCTTTGACACAATGATGTTGTCTTGGACTCGAGAAAACAACGGGGAAGGAATGGGCCGAAGACGTCAACACAACGGCGGCTTAGCTCTGGCTTCCGATCAGATTCCCGGACTGGCCCAACACAACATCTAACCAGGCCTCATCAATCTCGATGCCGAACTTGCGCAGGCCTTTCACAAGCTGGCTAGCCTAATGGTACCTCAGATGCAAAAGCAAAGGCAAGTTGGAGACGAGCCCTGGTTTTCAACTAGCTCGCATTAATAGGCCGGCGGTGGAGAAAGTGGCCGGTGCGAAAAGAGGGGAACTGCATGGAAACTATCAAACAGCATGGCAGACTTATCTGACACGACGAAGCCGACTTGCCCCAACCCCAACGCTTGATCTTCAACCGAAAGCACGAGCGTGCCATCCATAAACACCTCGATGAAGTCTTTACTGATGATCGTATTACGTTGCACTCTGAGAGTGTGCCAGTCAACTGGCTTCAGATTGACGGTGGCTTGTCCGAGAATCGTTGCAATACCACTGGAAAGGCGAATGAATCGGACTTGCTGTGTAACAAGATCCACGATAGCCCCATAAAAATTTTTTGCATCACGTACCCCAAGCACCACACCGCCTGACCCACCGATGCCTGGAGAGGCATGCAATCGAACGCTCACATCGGGATATTCGTACTGCATCCCCTCGGCCAACAATACCTGATAGCAGGATTGCCGGCAGTTCGACAAGGCAGCCACAACATGGGGCGGAGAGGGAGCCGTGGGGTGAAGTTGTACCACCCATTCAGCAAGTGGTTCCTCACTGGATACTGCTTTAACAAAACCATGAGGCAGTCCCCCGAGGGGCTCTTGATCGAATGGCCACTGCTGAAAGAGCCCGCCCTTCGCTTGTTGTTTCAAGTTGGCTGCCTTTTCCTCCTGGGTTTCGCGTTGAACGCCGTGGCTCAGAGAAGGCCCCATCACACAAACCGTTCCGGCTACGAACAACACCCCCATCGTCGCCAACACTTTTCTTCGGACATGTGACGCGTGCAACACTATCCCCCTCAACACAACCCGTCCTACTTGGGACTCCCTGGTTTCCTGATTTGGAGAATCTCACGCTGTAACCGATCCCGTTCAGCAAGAAGCTTCTTTCGCCTTTGCCCTCGATTCCAAACCCACCATCGCAGTTTCTGGCTGAACGTCAGCATGGGCGTCGGAGCGCTGCCACCCGGCGCCTGCTGAAATGAATAGCCAACATGGGTATCCCGTTGTTCAAAAAACCGTCGGTACAAATGATCGTACAATCCTTTTCCTTGCTCGCCCCCTGCCATCCTGAATCTCCATCCTTACAACATGGACGTTCGTCTGAGTCACCGAGCAAATAGTACCTGGGCTCGGTACGGCTCTGCAACCGGCTTCCCCGCATGCTATGATCCATCGGTATTCCACCGTTACTCGCTGTGCCCCACATACGATCATGAATGCTTTTGCACCCTGTCTGAATCGGTTGCTCATCCCACTAGTGATCTGCGCTACCGCGACCTTCGGCTTACAACCTCAGCGCACCCTCGCACAGACCTCGAGAACGGCGTTCCAAGCAGCCTGGGAATCACTTTCCCCAGAACGAATGGTGGCCGACATTCAAACACTCACCAGCCCCGCGTTCAACGGCCGGCAAACAGGCACGAGCGCTGATCTGGAGTCTGCACGGTGGGTGGCGCAAGAGTTTCTTTCAGCAGGCCTGCAGCTCACACGAACTCACAATGGATCCCTGATCGTACCTTTCTTCACGGCAAAAGACGGAACTTTATCCGGTGCGATGGCAACACAGGTTCCGACTCCAGTGCTCACACCGAATCCAATCCTACGAGTCGGATCAACCGATCACCTGATCACCAAAACGCTTGGTCTGGACTATCTCCCTATTTTTGATTCGCCATCCGCAGAGATCCAATCCCAGGTCGTCTTCGTCGGATACGGCATCGTCGATGCGGCTCAGCACATCGATGATTACGCCGGAGTTGACGTAAATAATTGCATCGTATTGTTTCTGCGAGGCAAGCCGGAACACTTCTCGAAAACCATTAGTCATGCCGACAAGGTGCGCCTTGCGAGAGAACGTGGGGCAATCGGCTACCTGACGGCAACGGGCCCCATTCTTCATCCCTATGAAATCCGTCGTGGCGTCACCGGGGGCCCCAGCGCCTTCTACGGCCAACTGCCTCCGAACCAGGCGATTCCCGGCGCCTGGATCAGCACTGCCTTGGCACAAGAGCTTCTCCAAGAACCGGATGGTACCGGTTCTCATACCCTGCGCGGACTTCAAGAGCATCTGAACCAAACAACCTCATCACAAGCAGTCAAGACCGATCGGTTCGTATCACTTCAGTGGAAGACAACGACGGAAGACGGACTTCTGATCAATGTGCTTGGAATGATCCCAGGAACCGGACCGGAAACAGTGATTATCGGAGCCCATCGAGATCACTTCGGTCGGCCCGGGGGGATCCTCTTTCCCGGCGCCGACGACAACGCCTCGGGAACGGCGATCATCATAGAGGTGGGACGGGCACTCGCCAAACTTGAGCAGCGTCCTACCCGAACCGTTCTTTTCGTCTCGTTCAGCGGAGAAGAACGGGACCTACTTGGTTCTCGGCTCTACACCTCTTACCCTCCTGTATCACTCAGTTCAACGAAGGCCATGATCAATATTGATCATGCTGGAGTTGGTAATGGACGACTGACCGTCGGGCTAACCGGAATTGAGAAGGATGTTGCATTAGAGGCGGGCCAGTCTGCCGGAGTGAAGGAGCAGCTAGATCTCTATGGCTTTTTCCCTGGTGGCGATCATGTCCCATTTAAAGAATTGGGCATCCCGACTATCACTGTTGT
>JAEURV010000324.1 GCA_016788465.1 Nitrospira sp.
CTCAACGGAAGCAGGGTAGCCTGCAAGCTGTTCAGAAAGACCGTCCAGCAAGGCCACAGCGAATGAAGAGGCAAATCGTAGGCTGTGTCCTGTATTGAGCCTCTGCGTGAGGCGAGGACGCCGTTGGCGGGCCTTGTCAACAGGAGGCTAGGGGGACGCATTGTGTTCTCCATGGGGATCGTTGCGGGACACCTCATGACCACTTCTCCGGGTAATCACTTCCCTACAGTTCTATCCGTTTCTAGCCGATAAACAAGACGGAAGCCGGTCTCCATCGATCCACAACTGAAAGGATCCCCGTTATGCCATCGGCTCAAGAACTGGTGCAGTCTTGCACGTCCATTTTTACCTTGCCGGAGATCTACTTTCGGGTACGGGAGGTGGTGGACGACTCTAACTCGACCATGGGAGATCTTGCCGATGTCCTGAAGCTGGATCCAGCCATTTCAGCCAGGCTGCTCCGAATCGTGAATAGCCCTATCTATGGATTTCCAAAGCAGATCGATACGATTTCCCGTGCTGTCAGTCTGCTCGGGACGCAGGCCATCATCGACCTCGTTACGGCGACGACGATTGGTAAGACCTTTGCTGGGGTTCCGGTTCAGCTCATGGATGTGTCGAAGTTCTGGCACCGGAGTGTGCTGTGCGCATTGCTGGCCGGAAAGATTGCCAAGTCTTGCGGGATCAAAGACAGCGAGCGGTTTTTTATCGAAGGTCTGCTGAGGGATCTTGGTCACTACGTGCTCTACCAATATGCGCCAGAGCGGGCTCAGTCCGCACTCATTGAAGCGGGCTATCTGGATACAGCTCTCGCCGAGGTGGAACGATCCAACATTGGATGTGACTTTGCTGAAGTGGGAGCGGAACTTCTCCTCTCCTGGGGGATGCCCACGCAGATTGAGCAGGCCGTCCGCCATCAGCTAAACCCAAATGAGGCCGGTGATTATGTTCAGCATGCGTCCATTGTGCATCTGGCTGGAGAGGTCATTGACTATGAGGAGCGTGATCCGAAGCGGCGACCTGTCGAAGTGCCATGTAGTCAGCAGGCTCTGGAGGCGACTGGATTTGTGCTGGCCACACTGCCGGAACTCATGACGGATGCACAGTCTCAATTGAACGAGACGCTCACATTAGTTTATCCGCAGGCCGTAGCCGCGTAGCAGAGTCGATCTCGGTCGGAGAGCTGAACGAATCGAATCTCGATCACGGTGTGTGTACCCTAACGGTCATGTGGTGCCGACGTGACTCTGCTGGACCAGATCTTGCCGTTCGGTTCGTCTGAGACGGATGCTCTCTTCCCGCTTCCTCCATTTAGTCTTCAGGCTTAGAGGATACCGGCTAAACGATTCATTCCCAATGTCGTCTGAGCAAAGAGCAACTGGAACGCCTGGTAGTCCTGAGGCTGCAGTGGGAGGCGGCCTTGCCCCCGATCACAGTAGACGAAGCCAACGGGTCTCACTCCCACCCGCAGTGGGGCGAGGATTGCCGATGTGGGGTGCCAGACATCGAGAAATTCCTGCTTCAGAGACCCCGTCGGCTGGTCTGAAAGGTTTGGAACCAGGAGGGGCTCCACACGTTTCAGAATTGAAAGGAAG
>JAEURV010000354.1 GCA_016788465.1 Nitrospira sp.
CATGCGCTACAGGACCGCTGTCCCCATAAAGGCGTCCCCCTTTCCTCAGGTAGGCAAGAAGGGGATTCCTTGCGTTGTCCGTTTCATGGGTGGCGCTTCATGTCCTCGGGGGAGTGCATCGAGGTTCCGGCTCTCGGTAACGTACTGCATCCATCACCCGCCTCGGCCTGTGTGCGGACATTCCCGGTAGAGGAGCGGGATGGATGGGTGTGGGTCTATATGGGAAACGATCGATGCCGGAAGCCGTCGAGTCCGCCTCCCTCGTTGCCGATTCCAGCAGACGGCAGTCCGATGGTCTCGGTGCGCGAGTCCGCCCAGGCAAAAGTCCGGTGGGATTTCGCAGTGGATAGTCTCATGGATCCCGCTCATGTCCCATTCGTGCACAACAACTACTTCCGGCGGCGTGAGGCAGCCAGGGAGAAAGAAAAACTATTCACCCGACTGCCGTTGGGGTTTCGAACGATCTCAAAGAACGTCTTGCTGCCGGATACCTTTATCTTTCGGGCGTTATCTCCGAGGTTGGGTTCGGCGACGACCACGGTCGACTTCGTCCTACCCGGCATCCATTTGGAGCGATGGGAGATCGGCGACCGGTTTGCGTCCGTCATGTTGGTGGCCACCCCGCTGACCGACGAACGGAGTCGATTCGATATCTGTGTCGGGTGGAACTTCCTGCACGGGATTCCAGTTGGTTGGCTGGTCCGCCGGACCCTCAGGACGATTCTTGGCCAAGATCGGACGATTTTGGAATCGCAGGAGCGAGGGTTCGGCTTGCATGGCAGTATGTTGTTGAATTTAGAATCGGACACGATGGCCGTGTGGTACCGGCAATTGAAGAAATATCATGGAGATCTGTTGGCCGGTGTGCCTGATCCCCAGCACCCGGTTCCTGAGAAGACTCGGCTCAGATGGGTGACCTAGCCCGCATGATTCATCACTCTTCTGCTGCAATCGCCGATCCGCAGTTGCGGCTGGGTGATGTCGTCCCTCGACTAGGCTTGTGATCTTGAGCAAGTCGAAGCGCTACGAACAGTCATGAATGATGCGGGCTAGTAGGTTAGGGGAGGCGCCGATGAGCAAAGAGAAATTTCTGGAACGGTACGACGAGGCGATAAGTTGGATGTTGGTTGCCTGGATCTTTTTTGCACTGGCGTGGGTGATGGTAACTTCTACAATTTCTGTGCTTGGTCTGATACAGGCAGTGTTTTGGTGATGAGAGGTGCCGCCATTTTCAATTGTGGGGGAGCGTGCAGAGGTAGGTGCATTCAGGTCTGAGTATCTCAGGACACAGCCACTGCGAGGACTCGCATCTGCACCAGGTTGTCGCGTGCGGTAGCAACGGTGAACAGCCAGACGACTGTTTGCAACCAGTCGAAGACCTCGTAGTCTGGGTCTCGCGTGGTTCGGCCATCAATCGCACGGACCCGACTTGCTGTCTACCGGCCTATATATGCGGCGTGACTTGCCGCGCCCGCAAATACTGAAAATCTTGAACGAACTGATGGGTGTCATTGTTCTTGTCGCTCCCCGGTGTGATAGATCGGGAACGAGCCTGGACTTCGGCCTGGGCCGGCTCTGCAGGGATATGCCCACGTCGGAGTGTCGGACTGATCCACGCACGTGATGATCGAGGTGAGGTCTGTCCCTCATGAGTGAGTGATGTAGGGGACAGACCTAGAGGATGTCTCTGCCTCGTGCTGTCGCCAACACGGTCTTGCGTCCGTCCAAGCCATACGGTACAACAATTCCATAACCCTCGGCGGTCTCTGTGTCCGGCGCTCAGCATGGACGTCGGCTGGCTCACCTGATATCTCAGGACGAACTGCCAAAACGGGTACGACGCACAACTGTGCAGGCAATCAGGCCATCGGCAGTGAAGGTGCCCTGCGACTGAGGCCGAGTCAATCCTCAGGAGATCGGACAAGCAGCGTGGGGCGGGCTGGGTGCGAAGGAAGGATAGTGTGAAACGAGGTTTCAAAACCAGAGACTGCCTGGCGGGATGGGTACTCATGACCCTGGTGGTTTGTCTGGGGACTGAGGCCTGGGCGTATGAGTCGGAACCGGTGGTGGAGGGGGCCACAGTGCGCGGCACCGTGACCTTTATCGGCACGGTCCCAGCGCCAAAAGAATTCGAGTTGCGTCGTTACCTGGACTATGAGTATTGCAAACAGCTGTCCGATGGCCACGGGTATCGACTCATGAGAGAACTCACGGTCAGGCCAGACGGCGGCCTCAAAGACGTTCTGGTAATGGTGGAGGGTGTGGATCGTGGAAAGCCCTTCTCTTTCGCTGAGGCCCAGGTGGAAGCAAGCCTCTGTCAGTTTATACCGTTCATTACCGTGGTCGGTGAGAAGCGACAGATCACCATATTCAATCGGGATCCAGTTCCACACGACATCCAAGGGTATGCGTTCGATCAAAGTGGTGGCGACATGGTTTTTTATCGCCCGTCCTTAGAGGCGAGTGGAACGACTGATGCCGTGCAGCTGGTCAAAGGGCGAAGAGTGTTCAGCATGCAGTGCAGCATGCATCCGTACATGCAGAGTTGGGGCTATGCGATCGACCATCCGTACTTTTCGGTCACGGATGAAGCAGGCTCCTTTTCCATTCCGGATATCCCGCCTGGGAAATATCGCCTCAAGGTCTGGCACCCGATCCTCGGTATGCGAGAACAGGCGCTGACCGTCGCAGCGAATGAGCGGATTTCATTGGAGCTGTGGTTTGAGGCCAAGGATTGACCGGTAACGGCAGAACATCGTGAGTCGCTGTGAGGGTCCGCTCCTGCCCAAAACACGCCTGGGAGAAGGTCTACGCGAGACTGATGGGAGATCAAGACACGCCGTGATCGGCGGGATCGTCTCGTCGCCGACGCTCCACGTAGACCCGCAGTTGCTCGGAACGAGACGTCTCCTACAGTGAATGATGAGAGTACGGTATGTATTTGACGCTGGTCATCTTGCACATTCTTGCTGCGGTTAGTTGGGTCGGCGGCATGATCTTTCTGTCGTTGGTCTTGGCGCCCTTGGTAAGGAGCCGTAAGGCAGTGCCTGAATTTATGGCGCTGTTTCGGTCTGCCGCGCTCCGCTTTCGCCCCATCGTCTGGGTAGCCATGGCGATACTCTTGATGACTGGTCCGATGTTATTGTCGCTTCGCGGTGTTGCTCTCGCGAACCCTTCCTCATGGCCGGGAATCGTCACGGCGAAGCTGATGCTGGTCGCCCTATTACTGTTCCTCACGTTGCTGCATGATCTGGTGCTTGGCCCGCAGGTCAGCCGGGTGAGTGCGATTCCAGAATCCCAGCGAACGGCGGGAGAGCAGATGGTGTTCAAAACCGCGCGTTGGTTGCCACGCGTTTCGTTGCTCCTTGCGCTGGCTGTGGTGATCACAGCTGCATCACTGGCACGGTCATAGCGGGATTTGATGAACCTCTTGTGTTGACCTGCACGACGACATCTTCTGGCTCACCGCATTAAGCAGGAATGAAGCCTCCCTGGCAACGATATGAGGCCGGGTCCTCTCACTCAACTCAAGCCACTCAGGGTTACGGAGTCTTTGCGCAACGAAACCCGTAGCCGAACTGCCGGCCGGATGGATCGGCATTGAAACGGAAGGAAGAGCGCAAAAACTCCTGAACATAGAGCCAGTTTCCGCCCCGCACGACTTTCGACTTGCCCGTTGCCGGTCCTTGAGGATTCTTCGCTGGGCTCTTCTTGTAATAGTCATGGTCATACCAGTCGTTGACCCATTCCCAGGCATTGCCGGCCATGTCATAGATCCCGTAGGGGCTCTTGCCCATTTCGAACATCCCCACTGGAACTAAGGCCATATGATACGCCCATTCCTTCTTGCCGAAATTCGCGTGAAGCCTGGTGGGGGGCTCATTGCCCCAGGGGTAGAGGCGGCCGTCCGTTCCCCGCGCCGCCTTTTCCCACTCAGCTTCCGTCGGCAGACGCTTGCCGGCCCATTTGCAGTACGTGGCTGCGTCCGACCAGCTCACGTTCACGACCGGACGTTTCTGATGGCGGGGTTCGTTCATGATCTCCCACTCCGGCGGCGCTTCCGCCCCAGTCGCCTCCAGATACTTGGCATACTGCCCTACCGTCACGTGGTACTTGTCCATGGAGAAAGCGTCAAGGTAGACGCGATGCACGGGCTTTTCGTCCGTTTTCAGGGTGCTCCCCATCGTGAATTCCCCTGCCGGCACCAACGCCATTGGTATGTCGCGGGGATCGGTCGGGAACGCCTCTCCTGCTGACGCGTCCGGTTTCAGACTATCCGGCGAGGTGGTCGCACGGTGTCCAGGGAACTTCGCTAGTAACTGTTGATAGACGGCCTGTTGCTCAGTATTAAGACCCAACTCATGAGCGCCATCCAGGGCCTCTTCCGCTTGCTTCATCTTGTCGGACGGAGTTTGTCCACCGGCAAGCAGACCCTTTGCTTCCTCCAATAGCCGCCACGCGGTCACTTCCTCCAGCGACTGCCACACCTTCATTTTGCTTAACCGTGGTTCCCTCGTCCCCGTTATCCTTGATTTCGCATCCAGATGGAGCGCGGTCTCGTAATGTTCTTCCGCGCAGTCCCAGGCTCCTAATCCCCGGCAGGCTTCTGCCAGGTTGAAATGAGCCTGCACATGGGACGAATTCTTGATGAGCCCTGCCTCCAACGTCTCGCGCGCTTCGGCATATTGTTTGTGCTTTAAAAGACTCTCTCCTTTAGCAAAGTGTTGCTCGCCAGCGTCGGCTGCAAGCGCCATGGAGGTTGCGGTCATGTTCAAGCATATGACAAAACTCATCACCCCAAGCGTCTGTCTCATAAGCGCGTCCCTCCCACTTGTGACTGCCCTATGGCAGTGGGTCTTGCTTCCCGGTAAGAGCACCGGCCGCCCCTGTGAACGCAGCCTTCATGGCTGGAACCATAACATAACGTAGTCTAAGCATAAAGAAACCTGAGCGAGCGACCACATTTTGTGCTGTTGATGACTGTGGGTTTGCAACAGATCTCAGGCAAGGAGCCTCTACCGGTTGGTCGGCAGCCATACACCTATTCTGCCTATCTGGTCGCCTTCCCTACAAATTGGTTGAAGAAACAACGAGGTTCATCGACTGAAAGCCATGGAACGGAGACGGAGTGATCAGACTAGCTTGCATTATTCATGACGGTTCGTAACGAAACTGCCAAGACACCCTGCGAGACGGGCGTGCGGAGCGTCGAGAAGCCGAGGCATATTTGAAACGGTATGTTGATGTGACGAGAGGCGAGCCCGCCCGCTGGCCGTGCAAAGCATGCGGCCAGGCTTGTCGCAGCGGGGTATCGGCGGTTGCAATCGAAGCGCTCATGAATCATGCAGGCTAGGGTTCTGTTATGTATGTGTCCGTGAGCATAAAAAGAAGGGGGAGTTAAACCTAACTGAGACTGTCCCCTTTTGCTACAAAGGCTCGGTGTTTCCTGTAGCAAAGGGCGACTTTTGTCGATCGGTGGTCTGATCAGTTTGCGGAACCCGTGAATTTCCAAGGCTGAATATTGGGTTTCCTTTCACCCAACCTGCGGTTTCCTCTTTGCAAGCTTGACGGACTGATCAGTCAAAGAGATGGTCCATGTTCGCGTTCTGTTCAAGGATGTAAGGGTATTGTCTAGACCATGAATGGAAAGGCATAACAAGAGAAATGAAAGCACCATGGTGCATGGCAGGTGTTGTCCTGTGGGTTCTCACGGTCACGGGTCTTGGGTGGTTCTTCATCAATGGATGGAGCACGAAGGGAAGCGACGGTCGTACCGAAATACTGTTGGCTCCGGCTGAACGTGATCAGATCCTGGCGGAGATGCGGCAACTGTTGAAAGCAGTGGACGGCGTCATTCGAGAGTTGGGAGAGTCGGAACCTGATCTGAAACGAATGGAATCTGCAGCCAGAGCCGGTGGGATGCACATGGCAGAGGATGTGGAGCCGGCACTCATGGTCAAGCTGCCGCTGCCGTTTAAGCAGATGGGCATGTCGATCCACAAGGACATGGATGCGCTGGCTGACGCGGTCGTGCGACGAGAGACGTCTCAGCAACTCTTGAAGCGGCTAGCGAGCATGACGGCCCGCTGCACGGCTTGTCATGACATGTATAGGTTCAAAGCTGGCTGATAGCTATCAGCCAGTAGTAATCAGCTGCGGGGCAGAAGATGAAGAAAACGAAACGAGGGCGAATCCATTTCCGATGTGGTGACTCCCACCCAATGAGCGCTCCTGTCATGGCTGGCATCAGCCTCGAAGGTGGAAATCCACCGCAGCCGAGAGCAATGTCGCTCCGGTAGCGCAGTCACGGAGGTTTTTATGAAGCCCTACGCCATCATACGTGTCGCTCTAGTGATCGCTATGGTGTCACCGGCCGGTTTCGTTGCGATCGCATCAGCGCAAGATCGTGATCGTGACCGCGATCAGCTCAAGACGCAGCAACAGCTTCAGGACAAGCTACAAACTCAAGATCAGCTGCATAAAGAGTTGAAAGACAAAGATCAGTTGCAGGAACGTGAACGAACGCGGGAACGCGAACGGGCGAGGGAGCAT
>JAEURV010000370.1 GCA_016788465.1 Nitrospira sp.
CAGAGAGCGGACAAACCCTTCGCGGTGCTGTTCCCCTCCCTTGACGTGGTCAGAGACTATTGTCTGTTCTCTGCAGATGAAGAGGCGTTACTCTGCTCACCCCAAGCACCGATCGTTCTGGTACGCAAACGGAGAGATGCAACTCTTGCTGAAGCCGTGGCACCGGGCAATCCCTATCTTGGCGTGATGTTGCCTGCCACGCCACTCCATCATCTCTTGATGGCTTCGTTGCAGCATCCCATGGTCGCGACGAGCGGCAACCGTTCTGAAGAACCGATCGTGATCGACGAATGTGAGGCGCTGGTTCGACTGAAGGGTATTGCCGATGCATTCCTTGTGCATGACAGGCCTATCGCCAGGCCTGTCGATGATTCGGTCGTGCTTGTCGTTCACGGAAAGGGTCAGGTGGATGATGGAGGCCAAAGGGAGAAACCAAGAGCTGACGAGATAATCATCCGTCGGGCGCGAGGTTATGTTCCGCTGGCGATCCGCTGGATCGACGACTCGTTAGATGGAGAGGGACAAGGCCCGATTCTCGCCGTGGGTGGACATCTTAAGAACACCGTCGCGCTCCTGACAGGCCATCGTGTCGTGTTCAGTCAGCATCTCGGTGATCTGTCGACTCTCGAAGCGGACAAAGCTTTCCGACAAGCTGTTGAGGATCTCCAACGACTACGTGATGTTAAGCCACGGGCCATCGCCTGCGATCTCCATCCGGACTATCGCTCGACCGGCTTTGCGCGAGAACTGGCGGCAAGCCTATCTGTCCCGTTGGTTCCTGTGCAGCATCACCATGCTCATGTGGCCTCATGCATGGGGGAACATAAACTCGACGGTGAGGTGTTGGGCATTGCCTGGGACGGGGCTGGTTATGGAGGGGATGGCCAGGTTTGGGGCGGAGAGTTTCTGGTAGCAAGTTACCGACAATTCACTCGATTTGCCTCTCTCAAGCCCTTTCGCTTGCCTGGCGGGGAAGTAGCGATGCGGGATCCAAAACGACCAGCCGCTGCACTACTGTGGGAATTGATGGGAGAAGCAATAGCCGAGTTGGAACTTCCGTCCTGGAACA